>JAAYCB010000111.1 GCA_012744395.1 Pirellulaceae bacterium | reverse complement strand
GCGTCCTCCCAGTGGCTTGTGCACTCATCGCCCAGCAGCGGCTGCAACTCGTGAAACACCACGCGGCGCATTTCCGGGGCAATTGTCGTGTCGCCTACCCGGCAGGCCGCCAGAGAGGCCGCCTCACCGCGGAGCCGCGGCCAATCCAGCGATCTGGCGTACAACTTCGCCTCGGCAAACAGCGTGAACACGGCCATTCGCCGGTACACGCCGGGATACCCGGATTGCTCCCAGGCATTCAGGCTTTCGACACACAGGGGCATCGACTCGTAAGCCCCCTCGGCGCAGCAAACCGCTCGGCCGTAGTACGACTTTAGCAGCGGGTCCCGGCAACCTTGCTCGAACAGCCGCTCGCCCATCTGAGCCGTCTTCGCATGCCCCGGTCCGTACACCTGCGGCAACATGCCCAGTTGGACGGTTCGCATGAACTCCTCCGCCTGACGCCGCAGCGCCGGCGGGTCTTTTGTCAGGCGCCGATACTCCTCGATGTCGCGCTGCCACAGGCGCATCGCCTGATCCGCCAACGTCTGGAATTCGGGCGTCCCGCCCGCTATCACGACGGGCTCAAGAGCCGGCTCGGCAACAAGCTCCTGAGCTTGTTCAGGGCCGGGCGTCTGGTCCTTTGTGCACCCGGCGCCCGCCAGCAGCCAGGCGCCCGCCAACAGCCGCAATCCCCACGCCAGATGTCGCGCCATGACAACACCTCTCGCTGGAAGGACGAGAAACGCGAAAAGCCTGGCGCCATCGCCGGGAGCCCCCGCCTGGCACAGCGCATCTTAGCCGTTCGTCAAGGCCGCCACAAGGAATCATCTCCCCCGGCAGGACCCATTCCGTCCGGCGCGCCGCGCAGGTCGCCGGTCCCGCGGGCGGCGGCAAGGCATCGCCTGCCGGATCGCGGCCAGGTGGCCTCCGTGCCTCTCGCACTCGACCTGTTCACCGAGTATGATCGGAATCTGTACGCCTGACTTTCCCACGCGACCCACATTGAGCGAGGAACCATCGATGAGAAGACCCGTCCTGTTGGCCGCCGTCCTGGCGGCACTCACCGCCGCGGCATTTGCCACCCCCGTCTCCGCCAACGACGGCGCCGTCAAACCGCCCGAAGGGTTCATTGCACTGTTCAACGGCGAGAATCTCGATGGCTGGTGGGGCCTCGGTACCGTCCACTACAAAACCTACCGCGACCTCAGCCCGGAAGACTTCGAAAAGAAGAAAGAGGAGAGCCGCAAGGACATACGCCAGCACTGGAGGGCCGAAAACCAGGAGCTGGTCAACGACGGCCACGGACTCTACCTGACCACGGACCGCTTCTACGGCGACTTCGAACTGCTGCTCGACTACAAAACGGTTGCCAAGGCGGACAGCGGCATCTACCTCCGCGGCATCCCCCAGGTGCAAATCTGGGACTATACCAAGGAGGGCGGCAAGTGGAACATCGGCGCCGACAAGGGCTCGGGCGGCCTCTGGAACAACCCCCAGGGTTGGCCGGGCAAGGACCCGCTCGAATTGGCCGACAAACCGTTCGGCCAGTGGAACGCGTTCCGCATCATAATGATCGGCCAATACGTCAATATCTGGCTCAACGGCAAGCACGTGGTCAAGGACGCCAAGCTCTGCAACTACTTTGAAAAAGACAAGCCGGTCCCCGCCGACGGCCCCATCCAGCTCCAAACCCACGGCGGCGAAATCCGCTGGCGCAACGTCTTCCTCCGCGAGATCGACAAACACGAAGCGGCCGAGTATCTGAAGAAGATCGAGGCCAACGCGAAGTAGCTGAAATCCTCGGCGCGAAGACCGGAGCTTATATCGCCACGCTCCGCGGCGATCCGGCCCTCTTCGACCAGGACCCGCTCCGGTTCTTCGACGCCGCGCGGATGAACGGCAACCGCGGCAATCCGGTTGCCGAGCCCCAGCGGTGGGCAAACCTCTCACAGGCCGCCGCCGGCGGCAAGAGAGGCCGGCGGCGGCAAAAAACCCGCCGGCATTCACTCCGCGGCCGCGTTCGTTCAGTAGCTCGTCTCCGAGAGCTTCACCTTGCCGCGGAAGATCCAGTAGATCGCCGCCGTGTAGCCGACCACGACCGGCATGCCGATCCCGGCGATCACCAGCATGATCGCCAGCGTCGTCTGCGACGAGGCGGCGTTGTAGGCCGTCAGGCTGTGCTCCGGATGCGGGCGGGAATGGACCAGGTCCGGATAGGCGTTCAGGCCGAACAGGGCCATCAGCAGGATCAAGGCGGCGCACGAAGAGAGGAAGGCCCGCCCGGGCCGCTCATGGAAGGCCTCGCGGGGGATGTTGGCGATCGCCAGGACCGACAGGACCACCAGGGGAAACAGCCAGGGGTTGTTTCGCACGTGTTCGGTCATGTGGGGCACATAGAGCAGGGTGGCCATCGAGAGCATGACGTAGGAGATCACGAAGAAGATGATGCAGGGGCGAATCCAGCCGCGGATCATCTCCTCGAGCTCGCCTTCCGTCTTCAAGTGCAGGTAGATCGCGCCGTGCATCATGAACAGGGCGACCGTGGTCACGCCCATCCACAGCGCGTAGGGGTGCAGCAGGTCGAAAAAGCCGATTGTCAGCTCGCCCTGCTCATCCAGGGGGACTCCCCAGACGATGTTGCCCATCGCCACCCCGATGAGAAATCCCGCCCCCACGCTCCCGAGGGCGAAATTCACGTCCCAGAGCGATCGCCACCAGGCCGCGGGAAGCTTGCTGCGGAAGTCGATCGAGACGGCGCGGAAAATGAGCATCGCCAGAAACAGGAAGAAAGCCACGTAGAAACCCGAAAAGACGGTCGCGTAGGCCTCGGGAAACGCCGCGAACAGCGCGCCTCCGCCGGTCACGAGCCAGACCTCGTTGCCGTCCCAGACCGGACCGATCGCATTCAGCAGCAGGCGGCGGTGCTCGTCCTTCTTCACCAACAGGTGCAGGGCCCCCACGCCGAGGTCGAAGCCGTCGAGCAGGGCGTAGCCCGTCAGCAGAACACCGACGAGAAGAAACCAGATCGTATTCAGGTCGAAGTTCACGGCGCGGCATCCTCTTCCGGAAGCAGGCGTTTGGCGGATATCTCGGCCGAGGCGTCTTCCTCGATTCCATGCCGGATTTTCCGATCGAGCAGGAACACAAACAGAACGAACAACAGCAGGTAGATCGCCGAGAGGAGAATCATCGAGAAGACGACATGCTCCCGCGCGACGACCTTGGAGAGACCGTCCGAAGTTCGCAGTAGATTGTAGACGACCCAGGGCTGGCGGCCGATTTCCGCCGTGAACCAGCCGGCCTGGTTGGCGATCTGCGGCAGCACGACGGCCACGACGAGGGTCCGCAGATAGACGCGGGTGGCTCGCCGCGAGGTGTCGAAGAGCCGGCCGCGCCACCAGAGATAGACTCCCAGCCAGCTCAGCACGAGGATCGCCAGGCCGGCGGCCACCATCAGGTGAAACATCTGGAAGGTCGCCTGCACCGGCGGGCGGTCGGCGGGGGCGAACGCGTCGAGGCCCGTAACCTCTCGCTTCGGGTCCCGATGGGTCAGGATGCTCAGCGCCGAGGGGATCGCCGGGCCGACGACTTGCCGCCGATCTTCCCGCACCCACCCGAAAAGGTGCAGCGGCGCGTGCGGCCGCGTTTCGAACTGCCCCTCCATGGCCGCCAGTTTGGCCGGTTGATGCTCGGCCACGACGCGCGCCGAACTATCGCCGCTGGCAAGCTGGAACAGCGACGCGGCGGCGGCCAGGACCAGGCCCAACTTCAGCGCCGGCACGGCCCCCTGGCGATGCCGGCCGCGGAGGAGATAGAACGCGCTGACGCTCAACACCAGGAATGCGCCGACCAGCCACGCCCCGAGCAGCGTGTGGACCAGCCGATCGACCGACGAGGGATTGAAGACCATCTCCCAGAAATCGGTGATCTCCGCCCGCACCCGGCCCCCCTCGGCCACCAGGTGATGCCCGGCCGGCGTCTGCTGCCACGAATTGGCGACGACGATCCAGACCGCGCTGAAGTGGGCGCCCAGGCAGACCATCAACGTGGCGAAGAAATGCCAGCCGGGCGAGACCCGGTCCCAGCCGAACAGGGCGATCGCCAGGAAGCCCGACTCCATGAAGAAGGCGAAAATCCCCTCGGCCGCCAGCGCGCTGCCGAAGACATCGCCCACATACCGCGAATAGGTGGCCCAGTTCGTGCCGAACTGAAACTCCATCACGATCCCCGTCGCCACGCCGAGGGCGAAAATCAGCCCGAAAACCGACATCCAGAACTTCGTCAGGCGAAGAAATTGGGGATCCTTCGTCCACAGCCAGCAACCCTCCATCGCGACCAGCAGGAGGCCCAGGCCGATACTCAGCGGCGGGAAGATGTAATGGAAGGCGACTGTCAAGCCGAACTGGATTCGGGAGAGTAGTTCGTAGTCCATGGATGTGCCTATCTCTCGCTCACCGCCGGCGGCTCGCCGTGCCGGTCGGCATCAAGGTTCTGCGCCGTGCCCGTTCTACTTCCGCCAGAGGGTCTCGGGGTGATTCGCCAGCGCATTGGCCGCTCGGGCGAGGACGAAGAGCAGGTCGCCAAGCCGATTCAGGTACGCCAGCAGCGACAGGGACACGTCTTCCGGACACGCGCGGACGAGCGCCACCAGTCGCCTTTCCGCCCTGCGGCAGACGGTTCGGGCCAGGTGCACCTCGGCCGCCGCGCGCGACCCGCACGGCACCACAAACTGGCTCAACGGCGCCAGCCGCTCCGAAATCCGCTCGATGTCCGCCTCGAGGGCCTCGACGTGCCGCCGCTCGATCTGCTGCATCCCGTGTTCGGCCGCCCGGGGCGTCGCCAACTCCGCGCCAAAACAAAACAGTTCGTTCTGGATCCGCTCGAGCGGGCCGTCGATTTCCGCGGGAAGATCGTCCGACCGGGCAAGTCCCAAGACGGCGTTCAGCTCGTCGATGGCGCCGATCGTCTCGATGCGGACCATGTCCTTGCCGACTCGCGGCCCCCAGACAAGCCCCGTCTCTCCCTGGTCGCCTGTTCGCGTGTAAATCTTCGCCGTCATGCGGTTCCTTCGATCCGTGCCCAGCGCCGAGCGGCCGGCCGCAAAAGACCTCGTGCAACACGTTCCGCCGTTCGGCCGTTCCTTGCAGGTTCCCGGTCCGCGCGGCGGCCCCGTGCTCGATTCGAAACGGATCGGCGGCCGCGCGGATCGGTTCCGCGCTGGCAACGCGGCGAACCATCGAGGGTGCCTCGAACCAGGCCGACTTGCGGCCGCGCCCGCGGTTGAATTCCAACTATATCCGCGACCGGGCGAGAAGGCCAGATCCGGCTGTCCGGTCCGCGGGCCCCCGCCGGCCGAGCAGACCGCCGCCAACGCCTTGCGTCTTCGGCGAATTTCCGGAAGAATGCACAATCGGTCCAATCCAGCGGCGATCGTAGGGCGGAGGCCACGCGGCCCATGACTGCGGAGGAACGGGAAGAGCGCGAACAGGACATCGCCGACCAGTTGGCGGGCGTGCTCGACGAGGGCGAGCGATGGCTGGTCGCCTGCCGTGGCGGCCGGATCGACGTGCGGCCGGCGGAAGCGGCCAGCCTCAAGCCGTTTTCCGAGGAGCAACCCGAACTGTACGGCTATCTGCTCGCGGTCAACGAGGTCCTTTCCGACGCGGGCACCGGCTTTGTCATGACGTCGATGTTCGTGGCCGCCGCGATCTGCCTGGCGATCCACATGGAATGGATCGATCGGCTGTTGCGGATCGAGATCGAAAGGCTCCAGAGCGTTTGGGTCTACGCGTTCGCCCTGGCGGCCACGTTCTTCGGTTCCGGACAGGTGGCCCTCTGGATCGAGGCAATCGCTTATCGGCGGCACCGGAACGATCTGCTCCGCTCGATTCGCTCCGCGGGCTTCACCCCGAAAAGGCTGCTGGCGCGGATCGCGGGCGACGACCAGCTGGGCAAAGTGGCCGAGCGGCTGAAGATCGAGTCGGCCCGACGGGATTCCCTCGACCCGGCGGATTGAGCCCGCCACGGTCATTCCACGTCGAGAATCTCGATTTCCAGTTGCCCGATCACCTCGGTCACCGGGAGAAACGCCGCCTGGGGCGCGGCCCCCTCGAGATTGCTGCCGGTGATCTTCAAGTGCGCGGCGCCGATGCCGCCCCGCCCGAGCGTCGCATCGAGCGGAACCCAGAGGTCGCCGATGAAAACCTCGGTCCACATGTGGTAGAGGAACTCGCCGCGATAGTAGACCAGGCCGATGGCCACGCGGGCGGGAATCTCCCGCGCCCGGGCCAGGGCCGCCAGCAGCACCGCGTGCTCGGTGCAGTCGCCGGTCAGGCTCCGGGCAACCTCGGCGGCCGTGGCAAACACCGCGGAGATCCCCTCGGTCGTCATCCGCTGGTTGACGAGCTGTTCCAGCGCAACGGCCACCTGCCAGGGGTCGTTCACCTCGCCGGCGGCCTGCCGGGCCATGGCGACGACCGTTGGATCATCGCTCTGAATCAAGTTGTTCGGGGCAAGGTCGGCCTCGGCCGGGGCGTCGGACTGCCCGTCCGGGCTCCGCCTTTCCTCGCCCGGGCGGACCGCATGGACCGTAATCTCGGCAACGCCATCGCCCTTGGAAACCACTTCCTGGGTCGGGCCGGAGGAAAACACCTTGACCGGGTCCGCACCCTCCAAGCGGACGCAGTAGACGATCTTCTTCGTCTCGTGCGGGGCGTTGAGCTGCCGGGCGACCTTGACGGCCGATCCCCGGCCGAGGTCGAAGGCGACCTGCTGGATTTCCTGGAGGGCTTCCTCCCGGGTCGCCCGGATCGATTCGTATCCCAGGATCGCGGCGACGCGGTTCTTGAGTATCTGCCCCTCGTCATCGAGCCACAGCGAGCCCTGAATCTCCCGGCCCGCCATCTCCGTGGTCATCTCCACGCGGAGCAGCCGGCGCGACTCGGAGATCAGCTCGGTCTCCTCATAGTCCACCGCGCGGAGCGAGGTGGTTGCCGCCTGGTTGCCCGCCACGTCGAGCGCGCGGACGGTCCGCGTCTCGCCCGGCCGCAGCGG
>JAAYCB010000110.1 GCA_012744395.1 Pirellulaceae bacterium | reverse complement strand
TCCGCCAGGACAGGCTGCCGGGGCGGGCAGGACTGGATCGCGCCTGGCGCGGTCGGGATCAATTGGAGGGCGGGCTACTGGTGTTGTCCAGGGATTGAAGCCTGCGCATTGCCTCGCGCTTTCCGATCCCGCGGATCGCCACGAGCATTGCGAACTGCTCTTGGCGCGGCCGCGTCTTGCCCTTCTCCCAGTTGTAGACCGTCAGTTGCGTCACGCCCACCAGCTTGGCGTAGTCGGCTGCCGACAGGCCAAGCCGGGCCCGTTGCGCCTTGACGGACCGCGGCGAGAACCGGTAGCTCTCGACCGCCTCCCCGCTGGGCTGCGGCTGCTCAGATCGCTTCTGCTCCCGGCCTTGCAGAAGGGCGATTCTCTTCTCCTGATCTCGCAATTGGCGCTTCAAGCGGGCGATGTCGCGCCGGTATTGGGCAACGGCCTGCTTGGTAGCGCCCGTCTCCGCCTTGATTTCCCTCCTCGCCAGGCGGCGGATTTCGTCTTTCAGCGCGGCGGCCAGATTGGCCATTGAATTCTCCTTGATCAAGTGGGGCTCGTTGTCAAGTTGCCGGACCCGTCTCCGGCTTACGTTATTATAGCCTAGAAAATAGCAGTAATGATGCCCAGCAACAAAATTAAGCACCGGGCAGAAGACACAGCCAGCGCCAGGTTCAAATCGCGACCGGAATTCGCGGTTCTCTGCGTTGCCCAGAGCACGCCATACGCTCCGCGCGACGCCAACAACCCGAGCGGGGCGTCTCAGCGGCGACTCCACGGCTGAATTATCGATCCTACCCGTTTTTTCCAGTACTCGCAAGCGTTGAGAGCCCGGCCGGCTGATGTATAGGATATATTTGCGTCGCAAACCGCCAATCCCGCGGCGCGGGGAGGCTCACCTGGCATAAATCCGCACCGTCCCGCTTTGAAACACCACGGGCCAGGCCTCCTGGATGCACAACGGCGGAGGGCTGTCCGCATCGGCCACAATCCAGCGCACGCCGCCCTCGCCGACGACCGCGCGCACGACCGCCTCATCGGGCGACGCATAAAACCGATCGCGGAGACGGCGGCGGCGATAGACTTCCTCGCCGCGGACAAAGCCGTTGATGAACAGGTGGTCCTCGCGGCCTTCATAATACATCTGGCAGCCGGCCAGATTGCTCCCTAGTGTGAAATGCCGCTTGTAGACCCAGGCGACTTCGGCCGGCCGCGCGTCGCTGCGGATCAGGTCATGAATCCAGGGGTGCAGCACGACCTGCCCCTCAGGGACCCCGGTCCGCAGGAAGGCAAGGGCCGCGAGGCGATCCGGCGGCACAAGATGAAACATCCGCGGCCGCTCGGCATAGGCGGCGGCGATCAGCCAGACCTGCCAGCCGGCGATTGCCAGCGGAATCCACCATTTGGGCCGGCGGATCTCCCTCACGGCTTGGACCAGCACGCCCGTCCCGCCGATCGCCAGAAGCATCCAGGCGCAGGTGGTCAGCCGGTAAATGTTCGGCGTCTCCCACCACTGGCCACCGGCAGTGTGCCCCCAGACGAGAACGCAGGGGACGGCGTATCCGACCGCCGCGATCGATGCGACCCAGTCGACCGCCGGGTCCCCCGGGTTGGACCGCCGCCGGGCGGCCAGGGCGACGACGCCGAGCAGGGCGAGGTTCACGAACCGCAGCACGAAGTAGCCGGCGAAGCCGGCATGATAGATCGCCTCGCCGGCGATTTCTTCCAGCGGCCCCGGCGCCGACGCGCTGCCGGTCTTCACGACCTCGGCGACCGGCTTGCCGCGCTTCCATGCATAGATCTGCGCAAGCCATCCCGGCGGGTCCGGCGCCCGCAGCCGGTCCCGCCATTCGTCCGCGTACGAGGCGAGGTAGACATTCTTGAACTTGATTTGCGGCGGCGATTCCAGCCGGGCGCCGAGGTAGAGCATGTTCACCGCCAGCGCGCAGCCGAGGCAGGCGGCGCCGGTCGTGGCGGCCCGCAGTCGAACCTCGCGCCAGGCAGGAGCCGCCCCCGCCTGCCCGGCGCGCTGCCCGCGGCGACTGACGACCAGCCGAGCCGCGGCGGCCGCGGTCCAGACCGCCAGTCCGCCGGCCGCGGCCGCGGCGGTGAAGACTTCATAGCAGGGCATCGCGGCGACCAGCACGACGCACCAGGCGAGCCAGCGGCTGCGCCGCGCGGCGCGGTGACGATCGAGCGACCCGATCGCCAGCAGCAGCAGGGCAAACGACAGGTCGAGTGTCTTGTCTTGGGGGGTGAAGCGATTAAATCCGAAGATCGCCAACGCCAGGCACGCCAGCCAGGGTGAGCGGAGCCAGCGTTTGGCGAAGCCCAGCACGGCGAACGAGCGGACCGCCACGCCGAAGGCCGCCGCGTAGAACCAGAAGCCGTCCAGATAGTCGATGCCGGCCCCGACATCGAAACTCGCCACGAAAAGGTGCGGAAAATAGTGGCTCGGAAAGACATAGCCTGAAATCCGCAGCGCCGCCGGCGGCACCGCGTGGCGGAGCGCTGCTGAGGGCGACATGTTCGTCATCTTGTCGGAATAGAGCGCCCCATAGAGCCGCAGCCCGTCCGCATCCCGGCGCACCAGCGCCGCGGTCTTGGCGAAATAGCCCGCGGCCAACACGGCCGCCAGCAGCAGCCCAACGAGGATCGGGCGGGCGGGCCGCCGCGCGATTCGCTTCAGGAACGAGGCCCGGCGTCTGGGGTCGAACCAGCGCCGCGGCCGGCGGACAACGTCGATCAAGAATGGCAGGGGAGCCAGAAGAATGTGGAATCGCTGCCAGCCGCCGGCCGCCAGGGCGAAATAGGCCAGACTCGTCCAGAGCGTCCCCAGCACGGCGGTCAAGGCCCAGCGCTCCCAGAGACCGCCCGGCAAGAGGCCAAGCCGCCTCCGCAGGACATGCCCGGGCGCAAGCACCGTGACCAGCAGCACGGCGCAGAACCAGGCCGCCTCGCCGAGCGAGTAGTCCGGAATGACCAGGGCAAGGTCGGTGGAATCAACCATGGCACACTCGCCGCAAAGGCTCCCGCGCGCGGTTCACCGCGAGAGGGAGCACGCGCGGCGGGCAGGATCCGTCAATCCCGGCGGGAGATCAGCCCTCAAAACTCGCCGGAGAGTTCATATTTCAGGTCGGCGGATTTCTTTCCGCTCAGCCAGCGGACGAGGGCGGCGGGCCCATCGACCGGCCGGGCGAACGACAGGAAATCGATCTGGACAATCAAGCCGGTGCGGGCAACGCTCCCCCCGATGCTCGAATAGCGGTCGGCGCCGCGCACGACGCCATCGCCCTCCATCGGCAGTTGGCCGAGGCGCTCGCCGAACTTCCGGCTCCAGGCCTCGTGTTTCTCCTGAAATGCCTGGGCCGCCGCCTCCCGCGCGGCAGGCGCCGCCGCTTGCCCGCCCGCACCGTCCGGGCCCTCGCCGCCGTCGTCCTCGATCGATGCAAACGTCGGTTTTTGGCGAAACAGCTCGATCAACTCCCGCTCGGCCGGCGCGACCGCCTGCTTCTGCAACGCGTCGATCCGTTCGGCGCGGATCCGGCGGCTTGTCTCCCGCAGTTGTTTGGCGAGCGATTCCACCTGCTCCCCGTCCCCTTTGCGGTGCGCCTCGGCGATCTGCCGCCGCAGCCGCAACTGGCGCGGGTCGTCGTGGACCGCCTCCGCCTCGAGCAGTTGCCGATAGAGCCCTCTCGCATCGCGCTGCGCTGGGCCAAGCGGCAGGTCGGGATGCCACGGCGGCACGAGATTCATCGATGGCGGTCCCGGCAGGTAGGCCTGCAAGGCCCGCTCGATTTCGATCGCCGCATCGGCATCGGGAGCGATTGCAGCGAATGCGAAGCGGTTCTCATAGGGCGCCGCGGCGACGGAGACTCCGTCGGCCTCGGCGTTCCAGCCCTCGGCCCAGGCTTCGCCGGGGGCGTCTTCCGCGGGGATCGCGAGCATCAACAAGTTGCCGAACAACACCAGCGTCGCGCCGGCTGGAACCTGGTTGCGCGACTCGTCAAATGCCGCCTTCGCTTCCTCGTGGGCGGCGAACCGGGCAATGATCGTCTTTTCACCAGGCGCGGCCGGGGCCTCGCGCAGGCCGGCCCGTTCGATCGACTCGGCGGCGATCGGCTGCCGGGGAGCGTCCGCCGCCGCCCGGAAGAAATCCGCCAGGTCCACCTGTTGGCCGATAACCAGCAGGGCCAGCAACACGGCGGCCAGGACAATACTGCCGGCGTAGGCACCGCCGAGAACGATCGTCGCCAGAACGCCGGGCGGCCGGGCGTTCAGGGCCTCGAACGCCTGGAGCGTGAACTGGGCCAGATTCTTGTCGGAAAGCCGCTGCGGAAACTGGCTGCGAATTTCGCCGGCGATCGCCGAGACCGCCTCGGGCGAAATCGACTGGTCGTCGGGCGAAGTGGCCGCGACCCCGCGCCGGCGGAGCGTCTCGACGACGCGGGCCATGCGGAAGGCCACCGGCAGCGCCATCGCCATGAGGAATCCGAAGACTGCCAGAATCGGGTCCGCCAGCAGGTAGGCCCCCGCCAACAGGGTGCAGACGGCCAGGAGGCGAAACCCCGCGTCGAGCACGTAGTGGCGGCAGAACAGCAGTGCGTGCATGACCCAACCGCCGTCGAGCGGGATCAGCGGAAGCAGGTTGAAGCCGTTGACCAGCACTGTGAGCATCGCCCCCGCCAGCAGCCAGGGAATGTCGTAAGCCATCGCCAGCACGCCCAGTGCGGCGGCCAGGAAGATGCCGGGCAGCGGTCCGGACAAGGAGACGATGACTTTCTTCCACCCCGGCACATTGTAGTGATGGCCCGCCACCGCCGCCCCAAATAGAGGGATGAAGAACATCCGCACGTTCTGGTAGCGAAACAGCCGCATCGCCGCGAAGTGGCCCAGCTCGTGGATAAACAGGATCGGCAGCAGGAGGAGGACGAACTGCCACGACCAGACAGCCTTTCCCAGGGCGATGAAGAACAGCACCGAGACGACGAGCACGGTCAGGGCCGCGCCCCAGCTCGAACGCTTGTTGCGGAGCTTCTCGATCTCGTTCAGAATGGTCAGGTCCTGCGCGCGGTCTTCTCCGTCCGGCCCCGCGGACAGGGCTGCGGCGGCGGCCTCGGCGACCTGTCGCTCTTCTTCCGGCGGAATCGGTGCGAAGACGCCGCGCTCGACGTGGAAGTCGCGGAGCATCGCATGATGCGCTTCAACGGCCGCGACCAGGTCCGCTTCGCCGCGCACCGGGGCGACCGTCTTGAAAAGCTGCTCCTCCTGGACGGCGCGCTGGTGCGCAGCCCAAAGGGTCTCGGGCGCGGCGCCGACGAGCCGGTTCTCGCGGCAGCCGGGCGGGGCCAGAATGTCCCGCCGGCCCGCCGTCGACACCAGGTAGCTGCCGTCGGTGAAGCGCGTCAGGAACATCGGGAAGAAGTATTGCCGGGGCGGCCTGGGAAGACGCCAGATGCGGCCGTGGAGCTTGGCGAACGTCTGGCCCGACGGGTGCACGTACGCCGCCTGGCAGATCTCGGTCTGATGCTGGATGTCGTGGACCCAGTAGCAGACCGGCGCGCGGAACCCGATTGCCTCGATCGCCTCGTGCAGGGCGTGGAACTTGCTCCGCGCTTCGGCGGGCAGGTCGCCGGGGGCGACCCGGAATGGAGCGAGCGAATCGACGTTCGGATCGTCGACCGATCCCGGCAGCCCGATTCTCAACCACTTGGCCAGCCAGCCGAAGACGACCAGCGGACTGCGCGTCCCCCACCAGTATTCGCGCAGCGTCACGCGCGTGCTGTCGAGCCTGTAGAACATCGAGCGCCTTTCGCACGAGCCGGACACCGATCAGATCGCCAGGCGGCCCACAAGGCGGCATGATACCAGGAAAACCCGCGGTTGTCAGCGGCGGGCATGCCGCCCGCCCGCTCCGCGCCGCCGGGGTTCGCCAGCGACCACTTCGTCTACCCCTGGGGCTCCACCCCATGCCGCCGGGCCATGGTTTCCGGGCTCATCGCCCCAGCGCGGACGAGAATCTGGTCGGCCTGGGCTTCGCGCAGCCGGTCGCGGACGGCGAGGCTCGGCGGCACGGCGCTGATCTCGACGGTCTCGGCGGCCTCTCTGGGCAGACGGCCGGCGGCCGCTGCCGCGGCGACAACCCGCTCCATCACCTGGAGGTCGTCGTCCACCAACTCGTACTGCAAGCGCTGGAACATGCGGACGGCGGGGCCCTCGGCCACCATCGTCGAGGCGTAGCTGGCGTTCGAGGCGTCGCTGGTGAGCATGAATTCGGGCATCACCAGCCGCGCGGCGATCGCCCGCAATTCGGCCTGGAGTACGATCACGTAGCGTCCCGCGTCGATCGCGGCCGCGGGGAACTCGTAGTCGGTGCCCGCGAACGCGTCGAGGATCGTGCCGGGCGGATAGCGGCGGAAATAGCCTGTTCGCCCCGTGGACGGGTCGACCCGGGCGGTGTCGGACTGGCTTTGGACGAAGTGCTCGATCGCTCCCCGCGTGCCGAAGTCGTGCTTGCGGATGATGGCGATCGCCGACTGGATTTCGGCCACCGCGCTCATGTTGCGGAGCAGCCGCTCGGCGCGGCGGAGGTTCTTGCGGACGGGATAGTAGAGCGGCAGGCCACGCTTCACGTTCCCGTCGACGTTCGCCTTGCGGTGCTGGACCCACTCGGCGCCGATCCAGGCCCCGTCGACGCAGTAGCCGCGGACGGTTTCCACGTCGGCCGCGTCGGTGCGGATGCCGAACGTGGTGCTCGGATCGGATTGGCTGCCGCGGGGCGCGGCGACCTGCTCGGGCTCGATGAACCGCACGTGGGTCATGCCGGCCGAATCGACGAAGAACCGCAAGAACGCCTCGCCGTCGCGATCGCAGCGGCGGATGATCTCCTGCTGCCGGCGCCGCCAGCGATTCACGTGGACGAACTCGTCGAGCACGGCCTGCACTTCCGCCACCAGGCTGGCAGGGCAGCGGCCGCCCGGTTTCGCCGCCGCCCGGTAGGCGTGTCCCGGGCCGACGACGTACGAAATCCGATTCTCGTGGCCGTTGATGGCGAACTCGTTGGAGACGGCCAGCGCCCGGCACTCGGCGCGGATCTCGGCAAGCTGCCGTTCGCTGGCAAACGGCACGGCCGACTCCTGCGCCAACCCGCCGGCAACCATCGACCAGCGTGTGCCATCGGCGTCGTCGAGAGGTTCCGCCGGATCGACCAGGTTGTCGGCCAGCCGGTCGAAGATTTCGAGGAGCCGAGAGTAGGTGGTGGCTCGGGGCATGGGACAGCTCCTATGGGGTGAAGGGCATGTTTCATTCGATGGGCAGCCGCCGCGGCAGCCCGTCGGCGTAAGCGTTTCCGGCGGCGTACTGTTCGGCCAGCCGAACGGACATTTCGAGGGCGTCGGGGCCATCGTCGTGGTCGCCGGCGGGGAAGTCGCGAAGCTGGTCGGCCAGCCGCAGCGTGCCCGGCGAGCCGGACTTGAATTTCAGCCGCCCGGCGGCAAGGTAGGGGCCGAGCCGGCGGATGCGGACGAGCTTGTTGACGCGGTTGTCGATCCGTTGCACGCCCGGAGCCAACACCCCTTGGCGGCGGAACTCGGCTTCCAGCTCCGCGCCGAGCAGCTCCTGGAACTGGTTGGCCTCGACGCCGAACACGTGCGGCCGGAACCGCCGGTAAAGGGCCACGCCGTCGGCCACGATCTGGGCGACGGAGCGGCGGGCGAGATCGGCCTCGGCATGGAGGACGCCGCGGCGATCCACGGCGAGCATCACGAACGCCGAATAATCCCCGCGCCGCGCGTCGGCCCCCTTGCTCGGGTCGAGGGCCAGGGTCTTGATCGCCGGCGTCGCCGGCCACTCGTCGAACCAGGCCCGCTCGTCGAAGTATTCCTCGGGCCATTCGCAGTCCTCCGGCGCGATCGGCGCGTTCTGTTTCTCCCGTTCGAAGGCCGCCCGCCCCCCCTCCGCCCGCATGCACATCAGGGTGTAGAGACTCTCCAGCTCCGGCCAGAGCACCTCCGCGCCTGCGTCCATTTCCGTCCGGTGTTCGCGGTAGAACCGGGCGGCGGCGCGCTGGGCGTCCCGGCGATCGACCGCGGTGTAAATCGCTTCCCACTCCTGCCACAGCGAGATTGCCGCCGGCCAGCGGAGAATCGCGCGAAACACGCGCGAGGTCCAGCCCGGAGTCCGGCAAAGCCGCATCGCCAGGGCGTCGCGATGCAGCGCCGTGGCCAGGTGGACAACGTTCGTCTCCGGCGTTCCCGCCTTCATCAGCGAGCCCTGGAACCAGTCGCGCGATCGCTGCCGGGCGGCGGCCGAGCGCATCTGGTCGTCGCTCTCCAGGTCGTCGCAGATGATCAGCGTGGGGCGGTGGGCCCGAAACCGCCGGCCGCGAATCCGCTGGCCGGTCCCGAACGCGTCGATCGCCACGCCGTTGGCGAGCACGATCGACCCGGCGCGCCAGACCGGCCCCCTGCCGCAGGAATCGGGATACGCCCGGGCCAGCACCGGATTGCCGGCCAATTCGTTCTTGAGGTTCCCCAGGTGGGCCTCGGCCTGCCGCCGGGTGTCGGAGACGATCCAGATGTAGGGTTCGCGGCCTTCGACCGCTTCGCGGAGCGGATAGGCAAGCGCGGCGACCGTCGACTTGGCCGCCCCGCGCGGCGCCAGCAGGTTGACCTTCCGCCCCCGCCGGCAGACGGACCAGTCCAGCTGGCCGCCGAGCCAGCCGTGCATCGACGAGGGGGGGCGCGTGAAATGATCGGGCAGAAAGAACCGCGACCAGGCGATCAGGTCCAGACCGGCCGCACTGGCGTCCACGCGCCGCGCCCGACCATGCCGCTCGGCCAGCCCGTCGCGCACCCGGCGGAGCAGATGGACCATCCAGTCGGGGATCGGTTCGTCGGAGTAGAACGGTCGTGGTGGCATGAAGAAAAGGGTTCGGGGTTCAGGGTCCGGGGTTCAGGGTTCAGTCTTTCATGCCGCGCGCTCTCCTCGTTCCCAAGCTCCCGCTTGGGAACGAAGACACATTTCCGGCCACCAACCACCAACTACCGACTGCTAATCGCTGGCGGCTGACGACTGGCGGGCGGCAGCCGGCGGCTGACCGCTAACCGCTTCCCGCGTCAGCGCGTCGAGGCGGGCGAGCACTTTCTTGCGGAATCGGGCGGCGGGGATTTCCTCTTCGATGATCTGCGAGAGCTTGGCGACCAGCCTGGCGATTTGGCCGATCGTGATTGCCTCCGGCGCGCGCGGCGCGTAGTGTTCCGGATGGCGGCGTTCGAGCGCCCAGGCGGCGGCGCGCCAATACTGGTCCTTCTTCGACGCGTCGAAGATTCGCTTCATGAAGTTGACCTCCGAGTCGCCCTTCGCCTTCTCCAGCGCGGCGGCGAAGTCCGCATCCAGCCGCGCCTCCCGGCAGATCGTCGACGGCGAGCAGTTGACGATTCGGGCGGCCGCGCGGAGGCTGCAACCGATCGCGAGGACTCCCAGAATCCGGCCCCGCTTCTGGGAGTCTTCGAGAATCCGTTTTCTCTTGCCTCGTCCCATGCCTCGAATCCTTGCTTGATCAGCGACAACCAGCGCCGCCGCGGTATTCAAACGACACGACCGCGCGCCCGGCGGAATCGCGGTAGATGCCGGAAAATCGCCTGCTGCCGCGGGTCCCGGCGCGCTTCACGCCCACCGCCCGCCAGCGGCCGTTGCGGCGGAGGTGGCCGATCATCGCCGGGTGGCTCGTGGTGATGCTCACCCGATGCCCCTGTTCCGCATGCCAGCCGGCCACCGCGCCGAGCAGCGCCGCGCCGATCCCGATCCCCTGGTAATCCGGCAAGGTCACCAGGCGGCCGACCCGGCGATGTCGTTTGCGCCCGATCAGCGAAACGGTCGAGCAGAAAGCGACCGGGCGGCCTTCCCAGACGGCAGCGAAACAGCGCGATGCGGGGCTCAGCAAGCCGGTCAGATAGTGATGCGGCGCAAACAGCCGCCAGACAGATCGCCGGCAGCGAAAGACTTCCAGTTCGATCGCCGGCCGCCGAAGCCGCCTCCCGGCCAACTCGCCGGTGGCCATGTCGAGCATCCAGTCGGGCCCCAGCCAGTCCGCCACGTCATCGTGGCAGGTCACCGCCACGAACCGGCAAGCCAAGCGGCCCGAGCGGATCGCCTTGGCGACCGCCGCCGAGGCGACCCGGGCGACCGTCCGGTCGACGACGCTCGTGAACTCGTCGAAGACGACCACCGAATCCTCCGGCGGACTCCCCTCCGCGGCCCGCAGCAGGACGCGGGCGAGCTCGCAGCGAAATCGCTCACCGGTCGAAAGCACATCGTAGGGCTTGATCCAACTCGGGGGCGAACTGAAGCCGACCGCCGTCAGCGCGCCGATGATCTGCTTGATCGGCCGCTCGCCAAGGCAGTCGATCACCGCCCGATCCTCCGGCCAAGGTTGGGGCCGCGCCAATCCGTAAGGAAACAGGTGCCGGGCGACGGTCGACTTGCCGCTGCCCGACGGGCCGACGATCAGGCCGATCCGCCAGGGACCATCGAGCGCCGGTGCTTCGAACCGCAGCCGCCGCACGGCCCTTTCGGCCAGCGGCACGTCAAACATCCCGGCCACCTGGCGAACGCGGAACGAGTCATGAATCGGGCAGGTAAGGGTAAGCATGAAGTAAAGGGTTCGGGGTTCAGGGTTCAGTTCTTTGTCAGACTGCTGACTGCAGACTGCTGACCGCTACGCTACAAGTTCATCAGCCGGCACTTGCGGCCTTCAGCCGTCAGTTGCTCGTAGAGGCTCCGCTGGTCGTCCTCGTCGGCGCACTCGACCACGATCTGGTAAAGCTCGGCAACGTCGATCGGGCTCGGCGGCAAGTCGTCCTCCTCCTGGCTGGTCCGGCTGCCCAGACGATCGAGCGCCTTCCGCAGGGCTTCGTTCTCCGTCGTGACCGACGAGAGCAACTCGTCGAGCATCGCCTCGTTGGCCTCGGCCATGGCCCCCAGGGGGTCGTAGAGGGCGAGCAGCTTGGCCGCTTCGTCCTCGTCTACGTCGAGCACCAGGACGGGCACCTCGGCGTCGGACGTCAATTCCGCGCGGAGATGCCCGTCGATCAGCTCCAGCGATCCGTCGTCAAGCTCACGGGCAACCAGCGCGCCGGCATAGCCGATCTCGGCCAAGATGCCGCGGATCGCGTCCTGCTGCGAGCGGGGATGGGTCCGCCAGTTTCTCGGGTTGGGCCGCAGGCTGGCGGCCGGAATGCGGCGCAGGGCCTTGATGCGGTCGCGGATCTGCATAGCGGGCAATTCCAGGGTCAGGGAAACGAAAAAACGCTTCAAAGTTCAATCGCCATGAGCAGCCCGGCGACCTGGCGGGGCGCCGATTGGCCATTGAAAAAGTGAACCTTGAGACTTGAGCCTGCGCCTCTATTCCATCTCGCGCAATCGCTGGTCGAGATGGTCGAGTTGGATTTCGTGGCGATCGAGCCGAGCGGTGTGCTCGGCCGCCTGCTCCCAGAGCCGCTGCTGGGCCTCGGCGACCTTCTCGATCTTCTCGCACAGCTCGGCCAGCTTGGCGACAAGCACGGCCAACTTGCCATGCACCATCAGCATCCACGGGCCAAACGCCAACAGCGCGGCAAGCACGACCGAAACGATGATCTGCCATTCAGCGGTGGACAGGGGACTCTCCGGAATGTCGAATGTCGAATGTCGAATGAATGTCGAAGGCGAAGTGTCGAAAGGCTGTCGAAGCCCAAAGCGCGAACACGGAGAAGTCGGAGGCTTCAGGCTTCGACATTCGTCATTCGTCATTCTTTCGTCATTCGACATTCGTGATTCGCTATTCTTTCGACACTCGTCATTCGACATTCGTCATTTCCTTGACTCAGGCCTGGGCATCCTTTTCCCGGTTCGGGCTGGCGGCCGGGCCGCGTGGTTCCTCGCTGGGGCGAACGCCGTGTGGGATCGGCACGCGGTTCGCATCGCCGCCGAACGAGACGGCCATGTCGAATATCTCGCTGAGCGACGCATAGAGCATCAGCGACTCGCGGGGCGTGATCCGGTAGGTCGCGTAGCGGCTGTCCAGCCGCGTGGCCTCGACGATGTGCTGGTCGAGGGCCGTGACGAACATCCGCGCGTCGACGTTCCGCAAATCGACATCACACAGCAGCGGCACGTTCGGGTCCGAGCCGTCGAGCCGGTAAGGCAGGTCGAACTCGCGGCCCGCCGGCCGTGCGACCTCCTCGCCGGCGGGACTCTTGTCGTTCACGTCGTCGAGCAGGGTCAGATTCAGGTCCCGCGCCCGTTCCTGCAACGTCTTGATGTCGATCTGCTGCGGATTGTGCGTGATCTTGCGGCGGAGGAAATCCAGCCGCACCAGGTGCTCGATGATGAAATCGTTGGTCGCGGTGTCCCAGCCGCTCTGCACGCCGAACTCGCCATCCTGGAGAATCTGCCCGCGGAACAGCAGGCAATGGCCCACGTAGGTGTGGATCGAACGGTTGCGGAATCGCGTGATCGAGTCTTCAAACGTGTCTTTGCCGGGGACGGACATGGCAGGCTCCTTGGGGGGAAAGGGTTCAGGTAGAGGGTTCAGGGTTCAGTTTCTTGCAGTGCACCTCGTTCCTAATCGCCGGCTTGGGAACCAGGTAGAGGGTTCGGGGCGCAGGCTCTGGGGTCGGGCTTGGGTGGAGGGTCCGAGGTTCAGTCTTCAGCGAACCAGGCAAATCCATCTGAGCCATCAAGTTGCCCACTCCTACCAGGCCAACACAAAAATACGGAACCCTGAACCCTCTACCTGGACCCTATGTCGGCTCTGCCGGCAACGGCTCCGCGTCGTGGATTCGCAGGAAGCGGTCGCAAACGCGGCGGCGGACGTTTTGGGCCCAGCGGGCGACGGCGTCGTCGGCGCCGGCCTCCATCTGGCACAGTTCGCGGTCGTATTCCCGGCCGAGCGTGGCGTCGGCCGTCGCGCTGCGGCCCGACAGGGCGTAGACCGAGTTGAGCTGCCTGGCATAGCGGTCGTTCCACGGGCCCGGCGGCCGGCGGGAATCGCCGGGCGCGGATTTCTCCCCTTTCCGGCGCTCGGCTCTGCGGCGGAGGATCGCCAGCCCGACGCGCAGGGCGAGGACCGCCGCCAGCGAAGGGGGCGCCGTCCATCCCAGCGCGGCCAATAGGCTCGGCAGCACCGCGGCCAGCAGGCTCGGCGCGGCGGAGCGAGCGGCCTCGCCGGCGGCCGCCGGCAACTGCTCCTGCCCGGCCGGCGCCTGCCGTTCGAGCCGCTCGCGGAGTCCGCCGATCGCGGAGAGCGCCGATTCAATCGTGGCCAGCCTTGAGGCCAGCGCCTGATCGCCGGCGGATTTCCGCCGCGCCAGGGCGTCGAGTTGCCGCTCCAGGGCGTCGAATCGCCCGAGGATTGCCGCCGGCTCCGCCAGCGACTCGTCCGCGGATTGGGGCAAGCTTGCTGGCGCGTCGCCGGAGGGCGGCGCTGGCGATTCGGGCGGCCCGTCCGGCGCGCGCGGGCTGGGCAGCAGCCGTTCCAGGAACCGCCGCACGCGGCCGCAGTATGTGGCGTGAACCGTGCGCCCGTCGGTGCCCCAGACAACGCCCACCAGCTCACCCCCCGCGTTGAGCACCGGTCCACCCGAATCGCCGTCGCGGGCAGCGCCAGCCAGGCAGAGGGTCTCATACGTCGCCGCGCCGGAGCGGTTGGTATAGCCGCGGGCGCGGCCGCTGCTACAGCGGTAGGCGCCGTCCGGACCGTAACCGCAGTGCTCCAGGGGTTCGCCCGGCCGCGGCGCTTCCGCGGCCAGGCGGATCGGCTCGATGCCGGGCGAGTCGATCCGCAGCACCGACAAGTCCCAGGTCGTGTCGATCGCCAGCAGCGCCGCGCCGGTTTGCCGCCCGTCGGAGAAGACGACCCACACGCGGCCGGTCCCCTCGTTGAACAGGTGGGCGCAAGAGAGGACCAGCGCGGACCGGCCATCGTCGTGGACCACGCTGCCGCTGGCATACAGGCGGCACCGCCCGACCGCCTGGACAACGCGGACCACCGCCCGCGGCCCCGGCGACGGGCAACTTCCACCGACGCACTCGGCGCGCGAACCGGCCACGGCCGCAGGGAGGATGGCGGCCGCGCAGACCGCCGCGGGCAATTGCCGGAGAATTCTCAAGGCACAAGCTCCAATCATCAACAGCAGCCGAGTTGCCGCATTGCGCAAAACCATCTTGCTCGAGCCCCGATGCTTGGACCTTGGACCGTGGACCCTATCTCCTCTGTTTCCTGCCTACTTCAGCGTGAAGCGGTACCGGTAGAACGGGCTTCGCGCCAGATCGGCCGGTTCGGTGAGCCGATCGGCCAGGTGCGGCACCGGGTCGACGCCGCCGCCGAGCCGATCGGCCATCACGCACGCCTGACTGCAAAACGGCGGCCAGCGGCTCGGTTGATCGTCGTTAAGACTGGGGCGGACAAACATCCGCACGAGCGGCAGGTGGAGCGCGGCCGCCGCGACCAGGCCCAGGTAGCCATAGTCGCAGCCGGCCAACCGCCGCATGAAGGCGACGGCCGCCGCCGCGCTGTACTCCGGCCAGCGACCGCCGGGATTGGCCTGGTAGACGTCGATCCGCCCCGGCCGGCGGCGAACCTGGCTGGAAAGGGTCACGGCCCGGCCCCCGTACCATCCGCGAATCTCCAGGCAGAACAGGTCGTTGCCCCACCAGGCGGCCTTGGCGGCGTGGCTGTGGACGCCCCGGCCGGCGACGGAGATCACGCTCCGCCGGCGAAACAGCAGCAGGTCCCCATCGGCGATCTCGCACCGCGCTGCGGAGTAGGGGACGAGGTGAACGTGGTTGGGAGATGGCATCGCGGGTCGGATAGGGGTTCGGGGTTCAGGGTTCGGGAGCGATATACGGGGAAGCGGTGTAGTTCGTCGGGCAAACGGCCAGCAGGCAATTGCGATGCTGCTGCTTCCGCCGCGCGACGCGGACCTCGGCATACCGCCGCTGGTGTTCGGGCTTGAGGTCGAGGCCGAGCGGCCTCTCGAGCGGCACATCCGGCGGCAACCGCCCCGTCCGGGCAGACCGCTTGCGCGCGGAACAGAGAACACAGGGCATCCTCACCAGGCCGCCGCACTCCGGGCAGCGGCGCGGAGGCCCCTCCGGTTCGACTTGCCCGCGGATTTCGAGCGCCTCGTCGCTCCACCGCTCGCCCGACGCGATCGCGCTGATTGTGCCGCAACTGACCTTCAGAAGCTCGGCAATCTGGCGATAGCTGTGGGTCCGCTCGGCCAGAAGCTGCTTGATTCGGCGGATCACTACGGGCGCAAGCATGGCTGGGGAAGATCACCGGTTGCAGGTCACGGGAATTTGACCTCGTTCCCAAACTCCCGCTGGGGAACGCTCTTGCCTTGGGCAAGAACCAAAAAAAAGGCCCGCCGCCGGAAACGGTCGTTCCGGCGGCGGGCCCGTAGGGATACCCGACCTCGCTTGAGGTCGAGCTCACTCGATACCTGATGCTCGTGTATCAGCCTAACAAATCAGCAGAAATTTACAAGTACTTTTCTGAACGCTTGCCGATTTTCTCGCTGTCAGCAAGAAAGGCCATCAGCCGTCACCAGACAATCAAGAGGGAGGGTTGGCGATCCCCCGGATGAAGGCTGACGCCTGACGGCTGACGGCTGACGGCTAGTAATAGTGGTTCAACTGGAGCATCACCTCGGCGTCGAACTCGCGGTCCGCGTCGCAGCGCAAGGGGCAGGCGGCGGCCACGGTCAACCGCGTCGCCTCGAACAACTGGAAGTGAACGCCGCCGGTGAGGTTCAGCAGGTCCTGCCGCCCCGCCAGGTTGGTGATCGTGTCGATTTCATACGGGGAGGGCGTCACCACGAGATCCCCGGCGGGCGCCTCGTCGGGCGGCTGGAGCGTCGTGGTATAGTGGAGTTCCACCATCGGCGCCACGCCCTTGAGGAACGGCGCGTTGGGGGCCCGGTACACCCAGTAGCCGATGTTCATGTCGAGAAACAACAGCGACTGGTCCTGCAAGCGCCCCTCGGCGCCGCGGATTCGCGTCAGGTTTCCGTTGGCGTCGAAATCAACCTGGGCGAACATCTGCCCGAACAGGCGGTCGGTGGGCACCCAAAGGTATCCGATGAACGGCTGGAAATGCACCGCCTCGTTTTCGACGCTGGCCAGCGTGGTCACCCCCCCAACTCCGTCGTCCAGGATCAACTCCGAATCAGCGCCCGTCGGAAACACGATCCCCAGCCCCGCCGCCAACGCGCTGCGCTGGCTGCGGCAGAGCAGCGTCTTGACGGCCATCGCCACGTTGCCGAACTCGGTCCCCTCAAGCCCCGCGTCCTGGCCGACGACCTGCGACGCATCCAGACCGCGGGCGAACGGGACCCTCAACTCGACGGACCAGTTCTCGTCCCAGAACGTCTTCTCCAGGCCGAAGGTGAACCGGTCGAGCGGCAGCGCCGGCCCATCAAACGTCTCCAAGGCATTGGCGAAATGGTTGTAGTTGAAAAAAAAACGATCCATGGGGATCGGGCTGTTGTTTTCGGCAATCTTGAAGTTGCGATCGCCGCCGGAGATGGAAACCGGCGAGGCGCCGCCTTCGATTTCGTCGATCGTTATGTAACTGTAGTTGCCGCCGAGAAAATCGCCGATCATGTGGGGCGCGGCCGATGAGGGCGCGCGGGCCGCCCCGAACGAGCCCGCCAGGGCCGCTGCCTCGGGCGCCGCGGCTACTTCGGGCGCCCCTTCCGCCCGCTCGTCACCGGGCGAAGGGGCGGGTTTCGCCGCTTCCACCCCGGGCGGCATCGGCGCCGCGGGCGCCGGCGGGCAGACCGCCCCCGCCCTCCGACCCAAGCATCGGGCGCAGCGGCATCCGATCCCCCGAACGCCCGAATGCTCAACGGAGACAGGGCCCAACGGGCCGGCCGCTCCGGCCTCGGACCGCCCGGCGGCGGCCGCCGGTCCATCGAACCCGTGCGACGACAGGCCCACCGGATGGACCAGCGTCGCGGTTGCAGTCCCCGCCGCCGGCGGCACGGGCGCTTCGAGGACCCGCTCGTCGGTCTCCTTGCCGTCCACCGCCGTCGGCCCCTCCTTCCGTTCCTCGACCTCCGCCGGGGCAACCGTCGGAATCTGGTTGCACGCCCGCAGCGCCATCTCGGCTGCGGCGCGGACGCGGGCCGAAGGCTCCTTCCAGCAGCCGTTCGCATCCGTGGCCAAGGCCACGTCCCGCAGTTTGTCCTTGACTTGCCGATCGCAGCACGTCGCCCGATTGCAGAGCGCGCACGGATTGCCCGCCGCCCTGCAAAAGGCCACGGCCGCCTCGTAGCGGACATCCTCCGTGCAGTCGTCGAGCGCCGCGAGCAGCGCTTCCTTGACACCCGGGTAACAACCGCAGGCGATCTCGGCCAGATATTTGATCGCCTTGATCTTCTGGGGTTTAAGGTCCTCCTGCTGCTTGATCTCGGCCGCCGCCTTGATCGCCGGATTGTCCGACGCCAGGTTGGCCGGATCGGCCAGGGCCTTCAGCCGCGGCTTCCGCTCCAGCCCGGGATGCTCCCCCTGGCGATTCATCAGGCCGTCGTACGAGCGGTGGACGGTCTGCGGAATGCCAAGAAAGTGCCACAGCGTGTGCGGCGCCGCGGGCGCCTGCTGTGCCTGGCCTCGGTCTTGGCCCCCAAAGAATACCGCCCCAACGACAACCATCCCAACAAGATACGCGGTTCTCATTCCCCCCATCCTCTGACCCCCTCCGGGTCAGAAAAGTGCTCCTGCCGCTTGCCTGGTTCAACGGCCAGCCCCTCGCACTCCCCCGAGCCGGCAACCCGTAAGAATATCCCACAAAGTTACCTACCCCCAATGGGCTGTATCAGAGCGGATCGACATCGGTCGTTTTTCGACTTGAGCACCCGCTGCGCCGAATTCGGGCGATTCGCTGGCGGCGGGCGCGTCGTGCCGATTGGGCAGACTGTGCGCCCTCGACAGGCGGGCTGTACGGCCAAGGCGGATCCCCAACAAGGGGATGGCCGCTTGCCGCAGAATGCGTCTCCAGACGCGTCGGAGCCGCCAACCGGTTCGTGGAACGCCTCTCCGAGTCCGTCGAAGCTCGATCCGGTTGGCGGCTCTCTCGGTTTGCCAACTTGTCCGCAGACTTCACCCGCCCAGCGAAGACGTCTGGGAGACTAGTCCGCGGCGGCCGACTCGTCGCCAACGGCTTCTGCCTCGCCGCTCTTGGACCCGGCGATCTTGTCGTGGAAAAGGACGAGGAACGCAACGGTCATCACCGCAGACATGGCCGTCATCGTCAACCAGACGGGCTTCCAATCCACGACACCCGCGGCCGACTTGCTCGCGTCGCGGAGCCAGGCCGTCACGAAGTTGCCGATGATCGTGCCGACGCCGTATGTCAGCAGGAACATGATCCCCTGGGCCTGGGCGCGAAGACTCGGCGGCGCCTTCTTGTCGACGTAGACCTGGCCGCCGACGAAGTAGAACCCGAAGATCAGGCCGTGAACCAGGATGGCCACGAAATACAGCGCGGAGATGTCGGCCATGTCTCCCAACCAGAACGCCGCATAGCGAACCGTCAGGGCAATCAACCCGAGAATCAGCGTCCAACGAATCCCGCACTTCGCCAAGACGAAGGGCACGGCCACCATGAAGAACATCTCGGCGAACTGGCCCAGATTCATTGTCAAGGTGAGGTACTTGAATCCCTTGTCGTTGAGAAAGGCGGAGCCGAAATTGAAGTACGCCGCAAAAGGTATCATCACGAGCATCGCCAGGACGATGTACAGGGCGAAGTAGAAATCCTTCATCAGCGTCAGTGCGCGGAGTCCGAGGACGTCGATGATCGAACCCTGTTTGCCCTTGGCCGGCGGAGGCGTGTTCGGCAGCGTGAGGGCCAGCAGCGCGCCGGCAAGCCCGACGCCCGCCCCGCAAAGCATCGGCAAGTTCGATGTATCGAACCCCTTTTCGGCAACTCCGAAAGCCTTCACGGCCACGATGCTGAAGACGGCGGCCAAGACCCAGCCGATGGACCCGAAGACGCGAATCTGCGGAAACTTCTCCGAAGGCGCATGGGCCATGGCAATCGCGCTGGTCAGCCCCCAGGTGGGCATGTAGCAGAGCATGTGGGCCAGCAGCAGGATGAACAGGACAACCGGCGACTCGATCAACGCGGCGACTGCCAGCAGCACGGCGCCAATCAGATTCAGGGCGAACAGGACATGCTGCCCGGCAAAGTACCGGTCGGCAAGCATCCCCACCAGGGGCGAAGTCAGGCAGCCGAGCGCCATCGTGCTGAGAATCAACGCCTCATAAGCCGCGCCCACGCCGATCGTCTTCAAATATGCCGCCAGCGGAACCCACCAGACCGCCACCAGCATATACTGAAGGAACATCATCGCGCTGAGGCGAATCCGGTTGAAGAGCAGAGACGGTTCGTTGGTCATGGTTGGCTTCCTGAGGCTGAGGGTTGGGTTGGTCAGTGCATCGCCAGGCCGCTCACATCGACGGTAGCGCCGGTCGTGTAGCTCGCCCGATCCGAACAAAGGAACACCGCCAAGCCGGCGATCTCCGGCGCTCGGCCGAGCCGCCCGGGAGGAACGCGCCGCTTCGACTTCTCCGGATCGGCGCCGCTCGCCGCGGCGAGCATTTCAGTGTACATCAAACCCGGCGCGACGCAATTCACGTTGATCCCGCGCCTGGCCAATTGCCGGGGCCAGCGCGATCGTCATCCCGAGGTCCAACGCGGGCTCCTTCCGCAGGCCGCAGAACACAGGACACGATGGACGGTTGCCTGACTTCCGAGCCCTGGCTTCCCAGAAGATAGCGTCCGCCAGGAGCGGAGTCCAGAACGGGCAGTGTCCAACCCGCCGACAAACCCGTTGGGGTGCGGCGTTGCATCGCCGCTTCGTCCCGCATGCCTTTCGGGCACGAACTGCTCATAAGTGGGGGAATGCGGCCGACCTCGCCCCTGGGCAAATCCGCACCCTGGATTGCCGAGCTACCCGAACCGGTACAATTCCGTTCAGCCTGGATAGCCAACCCCCTGCCCAGCCCACCACCCTCCAGAAGGACCTCGTGATATGGACGTGCGAAAGACGACGATCACCGTCGGCATCCTGTTGATCCTCCAAGGCGCCGGCTTCTATGCGGCCAGCGATTCAAAGAGCCTGACGGCTCTGATCCCCGCGTTTTTCGGTCTCCCGATTGCCCTGCTGGGCTTGGCGGCGCTGCGGCCTTCGATCCACAAACACGCCATCCACGGGGCGGTGCTCCTGGCGCTATTTGGGCTGCTCGCGCCGCTTGGCCGGATCGCCTCGGCCGGCCTCCGCTTCTCAGCCGCCGGCGTCTCCCAGCTGCTGATGATCGTGCTCTGTGCCGTGCTGGTTGTGCTCGGGCTGAAGTCGTTTGTCGACGCGCGAAGACGCCGCAAAGCCGCGCCGTAGCCGTCGCTCCCGGCTCCCAAGCCAAGGGGGACGCGCTCGCGCGTAAAGCCTTCTCCGGCTCACTCCGCCGAGACGAACAGCCCGCTGAAATCGGCCGTGTCGTAGAGATGGCCGGCGCCGTTGGTCACGCGGACCCAGCCCGGCGGATCGCCGCGGTAGACGTGGTTCCACCCGTAAACCGCGCCGCCCTGCTTGATGGATCGCTCGCGAAAGACGTAGGCAATCTCCCAGGCGAACGGCGAGGGCCCCTCTTCCAGCCCCGCGCGGAACAGCTTGTGCGCCTCGGCCCCTTCAAAGAGCACCGTCTCCGCCGGGCAGCCGAGAAACGCGGCGGCGTTGACTCGCCCCTGCATCGCCTGGATCACCCCCCACGGCGGATTGACCACCTGGCGCCAGATGAGGCGGTGCTCGGTCATCGGAATCGCCCTGGCCAGCTCCATGCCGCCGGGCAGTGCGACCGCCGGCTGATCCTCCCACACCCAGCCCTCGCTGGTCAGCGGCAGCGAATCGCTGGAGAACCCCATCCGGTAGGTCAGGTGCGTGCCGACCTCGTTGGCCGGACCGTCTTCACGGTCGCGATCGACGATCGTTCGATACTCGACAACCGCCTTGGCAAGCGAGTCGCCGTAGCTGTTCAATCCCACCGCGAGGTCATCCAGCGATTGAATCTCCGCCGCGTCCGGATCGAACGGCTCGAAGCGGAGCTTGACCGCGTAGACCGACGGCTTGCCGGGATAGTGGATCGATCCGCCCCCGCCGAACGGGGTCGCGCTGCCGAGCACCTCCGCGGCAAACGCGTCGCGATCCTGCCAGCCGATGAGGAACGCGCGCCGCGCGCGGAACCCCTCCAGCGTGTATTGCTCAATCGGTGAACCGGCCAGCTCTCTGAAATGCACGGCCATCGGTAAACCTCCAAGGATTAAGGATGAAAGCGGACAACAAGCCGTAGGGTGGTGCAGAGCGGACCAGTCCGATCCGCTTGGCAGGGCCGCAGCGGTTTATGGGGACCGTCGACATCCGCGCGGCCACTGACACGAGCGCCGCCCCACCGGGCGCACGGGCAAACGTCGAACGCCGCCTCGTGGTGGGCCGCCGCTGGCGTTGCGGTTGTGCCAATGTTTCGCCCAGCGGCCGCCAGCGCCGCCCCACCGAGCCCACGCCAGCCCTCACCCCAGCAGCAGGCCGAGCAGTGCAATGTCGTACGTCGCCGCGCCGTCGACCGCCACGATTCGCAGGTTGCACTCATTGGACACGACGCTCCAACCGTCCAGCGGATTGGCCACGAGCAGCGGGCTGGCTGCCGGCAGCAGCACCTGGCCGCCCGAGTCGCCGAAGGGCCCCTCCCAGGCCTCGTCTCCGCCGCCGATCAGCAGATCGCCGCCGC
>JAAYCB010000109.1 GCA_012744395.1 Pirellulaceae bacterium | reverse complement strand
GGACCGTGGCCAGATTGCTTCCGCCGCAGCCGACGCACATTCCCAACAAGCTCGCCGCCAGTCCAATCCCTGCCCAGCGGCCAACCTTCTGTCCAGCAAAGCGCATTCCATCTCCTTGATTGATTGAGGTACTGCGTCTGATAACGGCCCAACCGCTTACTCAGCACGATCGAAAGAGCGCTCGAAATTCCGCCAAGGCTTTCACCGCGGCCCGGGTGCGATCAATAGTCCCCGATCGGCACTTCGTCCGCAACGCGCGCGGGCGAAGAAAGCGCTTGCCAGGTATTCAGGGCGATCGTCTCGCCGATGAACCGCACGCTGCCGTCGGCGAGCAACACGTTGACGCCCCCCGGGTGGGAGCTGCGGGCCGTCATGATTAAGTTGCGGTTATCCCAGGCGGTGAAGGTGCCGATGCACGGCGCCTCCGGCGTCGTCAAGCAATACACCTCGCGGATTTCATCCGGCACGAGGCTGTTCGGCGTGCGGTTGTGGTGGTAGAGGGGGAGTTCCGGATAGTGCATCGTACCCCGGCCATCACGAGGGTCCTTGGGGCAGCGAATCTCGGAGAGCATCACCGTCTGGCTTGTGCCGTCCCTGATGTCGCTGAACTTGAGCCAGCTGTTCATGTAGAACATCCCTCCCGGACGCTCCATGTACGCGGGGGCCGTGTGGCCGGGACCGTCCCGGTGTTCGATCGACGGACCGATCCCGTTGTTGGCGACATAGTTCGCCCGTGCGATCGCGGTGCCGATGCTCTTCGGCGGCGGAGACGTGTCGGAAGGGCAGAAGAACACGGGGACCTGGCGATCGAGAATGTTCTTGCCCGCAATTGCGTAGAAATCGCCGTCAACGGCCGTCCAGTCAATCAGCGCGTCGAGAGCGGATTGCTCAATAAACGCAAAGGTGAATGCCGCCCAGGCGCATTGATGCGGCATCCGCGGTTTGTTGTTTGCAGTCCCGTCGGTCCTCCCTGAAGTCTCGCCGGGGGGGAACATCTGCTTCGTATCATGGTGCAAGTGCATCGCCAGGCCGAGTTGCTTGAGGTTGTTCGTGCACTGGCTCCGCCGCGCCGCCTCGCGGGCGGCCTGAACGGCCGGCAGCAGCAGGGCGATCAAGATTCCGATGATCGCGATCACCACCAGGAGTTCGACGAGCGTGAATCCGCGCGCCTTGAAAGAATGGATACCCTGTTTCATCGTTCGATCCTCTCGAAAAAAGCTAAAGAAGACAATCGCACCGGGAACCCGGAAGTCACACCCCTCCGCCCCGGCGCCCGTCTTAAAATAAAGATTTGCGGAAACAAGGGCCGCAGAACAGGAAGCAGGAACAGGCAGGGGATTTATTCTGGTCACTGCGCGCGACCCGCGTCAATTGCCTTTTGCGTAAAACTGCATCTCAAAATGCGCAACAGAGGTTGCGCACGTTCAGCGCTTCAACGATCACTCGAGCGGGTCTTGCGCCGGGTTCCGGCCGGCATCGCTTCCGCCCGGCGTTACGGCGTCTGCTCCGCCGCCGCAGGGTGCGGAGGCGATCTTCGCCGGGCCTAATCCGCCGAAAGAGAACCGCACCCGCGGCGATCCGGCCTTCGAAGCGGGCGCGGCCCGCCCCTCCGAGGGGCGGCCGCGCCGCAATCGTCGCCGCCCGGCCGCGAGGGCCTCCGCGCTGCGCGCTACGGCGACTTCAGTTCGAAGTCGTGGGTCGCTTCCCCCGCGGCAATCTCCACGGTGAGCGTGCTCTTCTGGTTGTAGATCTCGGGGATGAACGAGACGATTTCGTCGACCATCGTTCCCTCCGGT
>JAAYCB010000108.1 GCA_012744395.1 Pirellulaceae bacterium | reverse complement strand
TAGGATTCGTACAGGTCGGCGCCCATGCCGGCCACGTCGCCGACGTTGTCGCCGACGTTGTCGGCGATCGTCGCCGGATTGCGCTTGTCGTCTTCCGGAATGCCGGCTTCCACCTTGCCCACCAGGTCGGCGCCGACGTCGGCCGCCTTGGTGAAAATGCCCCCGCCGACGCGGGCGAACAGCGCCTGGCTGCTGGCCCCCATCCCGAAGCAGAGCATCGTCACGGTGACTTCAATCAGATCGAGGTGGAAGATCCAACGCAAGACGAGGAACCAGAGGGTGATGTCCAACAGGCCCAGACCCACCACCGTCAGGCCCATCACCGCCCCGGAGCGGAACGCCACCTGGAGGCCTTGGTTGAGCGACTTGCGGGCGCCGGCCGCGGTCCGGTTGCTGGCCAGCGTGGCCGTGTTCATGCCGAAGAAGCCCGCCAGGCCGGAGAAGAACCCGCCGGTGAGGAAGGCGAACGGAACCCAGTGGCTTTGCACCTCCCAAACGAAGGCCATCAGCGAGAGCAGGATCACGATCACCACGAAGAACATGGCGACCACTTTGTACTGCTGCTTCAGGTAGGCGAACGCGCCCTCGCGGACGTGCCCGGCGATCTCCTTCATTTCGTCGGTGCCTTCGTCGGCCGTTTTCATTTCCTTGAAGAACTTCCAGGCATACACCAGGCCGGCGATCGAGCCGGCCAGCGCCAATGCCCAGAAGACCTTGAACCGAAATGGCCCGCTTTCACTGCCCGTGCCGTCCGCCGCCCAGACGGGCGTGGCGGACAGCCCGACGATGGCGGCCACCAGGGCTGGTCCGATTCGACGCCTGGCAACGTCCCAGACTCCAAGACTGTTCATTCTTCACCCTTTTTCGCTGGTTCGAGAAAAATCGTTGCGTTCCGTGACCGCCCGCCTGTTCGAGTTGCTCGGTTGCAGCCGCCGCGGTCGCATGTGCGGGGTTGACTCTGTGGCCGTGATCAGGGCCGGCGGCGCCTGGCGCTGACGCCGACCGTGCTTGGGAGAATCTGTGAGGATGCGTGAAACTACGCAGTTTACAGCGTCGCTTCTTGCACTGTCAACCATACCACAGAGGTGAGGCGAAGGGGCGGATTGGCCGCTCGCCGGGCATTTCAGCCCCTTTTCGGGCCTCCGGCACCGTTGATCCATGCATTACACCCGGAAGAGGGGGGGTCGCGCCCATTTTCTGCCGCCCGAGTCAAATCTGTGGACATTGTGAAAGCGTCGATTACCATGAAAAGAGGCGGAGGCCGGTGCGCATCCGATGCCGATCGGGAGCTGTCAGGGGACGGTTTCTGAGGTGTTGTTCACCGATTGCGTGCGGCGTCGCCCGAGTCTGAAGATCGTCTCGTGCCTCGTCCGAAAACAAACGAATTGCCCGTCTTTCCCGCGGAGGGTCCTCGTCATGACCTTTGGTTCACGCACTGTCTGCGCGGCCTTGCTGCTTGCCGCATGTGTCATTTGCGCCCCCTTGATGGCCGGCAATCCCGCGCCGGCCGGCGCCGCGCCCGTTGAGTTGTTCTCAGCCATTGAGCAAGAACAGATCGATGTGAAGTTGATCCCCAAGGACTCGACCCTCTGCCGCGTGTTGATCGAAAACAAGACCGATCAACCGTTGACCGTCAAGTTGCCCGAGGCATTCGCGGGCGTGCCGATCCTGAAGCAAGGCCTGGGTGGCGGGCTGGGTGGGATGGGCGGCGGGCTGGGCGGGATGGGCGGCGGCTTGGGCGGCGGCAGCAGCTACGGCAGCGGCAGCAGTTACGGTGGCGGGACCCAGAGCTTCGGCGGCGGCATGGGCGGCTACGGCGGCGGCGGCATGGGCGGCTACGGCGGTGGTTTCATGAACGTGCCGGCCGAGGGCGTCGGCAAGCTCCAGATCACGACCGTCTGCCTGGAGCACGGCAAGAGCGAACCCCGTGCGGCGGTACCCTACCAGATCAAGCCGATCGGCCAGGTGACGGAAAAGAAGGAAGTCCACGAACTCTGCAAAATGCTCGGCTACCAGAGACTGCCCCAGCGCGTCGCCCAGGCGGCCGCCTGGCATCTGGGCAACGACATGAGCTGGCAGGAACTGGCGGCCAAAGAACTGCGGTTCGCCACCGGTGTCCGCCGTCCCTATTTCAGCCCGATGGAGATTCAGGCCGCGATCCAGGCGGCTACCGTGGCGGCCAAGGCAGCCGAGGAGCAGCAGAAGTCGGCCGAGACCGATTCGCTGAGCTCGCGGTAGGGTGGTGCAAGCGGCCAGGACCGAGATGGTGGAAAGGACCGCTTCCGCCGCCTTGAGCCCGACGACGTTGCGCGGCCAATGCGCCAGCGCCGCCCCACCAGAAGCGCCACTGGCAAGGCGAACGGGGAATGAACGGTTATTGCCCCGGCTGTGGCGCGAGGCAGGGTGAGGAGCGATCGCGGTGGGCCGCCGCTGGCCGTTCGGCGGTGCCGGCTTTCTTGCCTTGGGAGACCTTGGTCGTCGGGCAATCCGTCTGGTGTTGGTTCGCTCTGGACCACCCTACGGCAGGCTTGAGGCGACGTCGAACAAGAACGCTCCGCCGAAACCGAGGAGCATCAGGCCGCAGCCGAAGAGCACAATCTGCTGGAGGCGGCCGCCGAGGAGCTCCGTGCCTTTGTGGCTGGCCAGCGAGAGGGCTTCGAGCCAGACAAGGTCGCAGAGCCAGTGGACAACTCCAAACAGCACGAAGCCGAGGATGCCGAACTGAACCGCCCGCGTCGCCAGCGCCAGCCCCACCGTGGCCCACCAGATGAGGAAATAGGGATTGGCCGCCGTCAGTACTACGCCGGTCAGAAACGGCCCCCTTGCGCCGCCTGCGGCGGCTGCCGCCGTGGCAGTCCGTGCGGTGAGCATCAGCTGAGCCCCGATCAGCGCGAGGAACAGCCCGCCAACTCCTCCGATGGCCAACCTGACCAACGGCTGGCTGAAAACGGCCCCCAGTCCGGCCACGATCAACACGATCAGCGGAAACTCGATCACCGCGTGCCCCAGCGCGGTCAATGCCCCGGCGTGGCGCGATCGCGTCCCGGCGGCGAACACCGCCGCGGTGATTGGCCCGGGGGCAAGCGCGCCGGAGAGAGAAACCACCACGGCCATGATGAGAAACGCGATCAAATTCGCCTCATCTTTCTAAGTTGATGGGCAACCGCCCCAACCCCGGGCGCAATCGCAGAGGGGCGTCCGGTTCTCGCTCGCGGGGCGCGCGGATGCCTTCCGAGAACGCCCTCCGCCGCCGGGCCTGGGCAATCCCGGCCAGCGATTCCGGCCCCGATTGTGTTCCCCTTCGCAGTCCGGTGTCAACGTTGGCGATTCGGGCGACCGATCGATCTTGCGAGGATCGATTGACGCCGACGGCAAACTGCGGTATGAACGGGAAACACTCGGCGGAGCTGATGTTTCCCCGCGGAGCCGCCCGCGGCCGAGTGGCGCCGAGAGACTCCTTGATGGAACAGGGAATGCCACAGCCAAGATCATCGAGTTGCCGCCACGTCGAGCAGCCCGATCTCTGGCGGCCCGGACGAGCCCACCTGGCCGGAATCGCCGGCGCTGGCATGCGCTCGCTTGCGCGCGTGCTGCTCGAGATTGGCTGGAGCTTGAGCGGGTCCGATCCGCGCGCCGAATCGGTGGCGGATTTGCGAGACCGCGGCGTGCGGCTGTTCGCCAACCACGCGGCCGACAACGTCGCGGAAACGGTTGGCCTGGTGATCTTCAGCGACGCGATCGGTCCCGGCAATCCGGAGTTGCAGCGGGCGGGTCAACGAAAGATCCCCACGCTCCGCTACTTCCAGGCGTTGGGGCTGCTTGCCGACGCTCGCCAGACGATCGCCGTGGCCGGGACCCACGGCAAGTCGACGGTCAGCGCGATGATCGGGGCGATTCTCCGCACGGCCGGCGCCGACCCGACGGTGGTTTTCGGCGCGGAACCGGTCGGCGGCGATCGCGTCGGGCGGGGCGGCAGCCACCTGGGGCGCGGGCCGGCGATGGTCGTCGAGGCCTGCGAATACCGGGCGAATTTTCTGCACTTGCGTCCACGCGAGGCGGTGCTGCTGGGGATCGAACACGACCATTTCGACTGCTATCCGACGATCGGCCGGTTGGAGCACGCCTTCGGGCTGTTCGCCCGGTCCGTGCGCGCCGAAGGCCGGCTGTTGGTCCCCCACGCCTGCCGGCGGAGCCGGGTGGCGGCCGCCAGCGCGGCCTGCCGCTGGGAGACGTTCGGATGGGAGGAAGGGGCCGATTGGCGGGCGACCCGGCTCGGCAACCGGCTCGGCCGCTACGGGTTTACCGTCGAGCGCGCCGGCCGGCCCTTGTGCCGCGTCGACCTGAAGGTCCTGGGACGGCACAACGTGCTCAACGCGCTGGCCGCCGCGGCGGTGGGGCTGCAAAACGGCGCCAACGCGGAGCAGATCGCCGACGCGCTTTCGCACTGGCCCGGGCTGAGACGGCGACTGGAGATGGTCGGCCAGGCCGGAGGTGTCACGTGGGTCGACGACTATGCCCACCATCCGACCGAGATCGCCGCGGCGCTCCGGGCCGTGCGCGAGGCGTTTCCCGACCGGCGGGTATTCTGCCTGTTTGAGCCCCACCAGGCGAGCCGGACGGCTCGGACGCTGGACGAAACGGCAGTCAGCCTGCAAAATGCGGATGTTACCCTGATCACGGAGATTTTTCGCGCTCGGGAGCCACTGCCGGCCAACGGCGAAGTGACGGCGGCCGACCTGGCCCGATCCGTCCGCGCCCTGGGGGCGGAAGTCCCGCCGATTCACGGGGCGGACAGGTGCGCGGAGCACCTTGCCCACAGGCTGCGGCCGGGCGATGTCCTGGTGACCCTGGGAGCCGGCAACATAGGAACGACGGGTTATGAACTTTTTGAGCGGCTTCGAAAAGATCGTCCGGCGGGATGAACCACTGGCGATGCACACCTGGTTTCAGTTGGGAGGTCCGGCCGAGTATTTCGCCGAGCCAGAGACGACCGATCAACTTGTTGCGGTCGTCCGCCGCTGCGCCGAACACCAAGTTCCGGTGCGGATGCTCGGCGGGGGGTCGAACCTCCTGGTGGCCGACGCGGGGGTGCCCGGCGTCGTCATCCGGCTCAGCGCTCTGGAGTTCGAAAGAATCCGTGTCGAGCCGCCGCGGATCGTTGCCGGTGGCGGAGCCAAGACCGGTCGGGTGGTCACCACGGCGGTGCACAGGGGACTTGCCGGGCTGGAGGGGCTGGTCGCGATCCCCGGCACGCTCGGCGGCGCTCTGCATGGAAATGCCGGCACCCAGAGCACCAACATTGGACAGTGGACGACCAACGCGACGGTGATCACGGTAGCCGGCGAGATCTGCCAGCGCGACCGTGACGACCTGCATTTCGAATACCGGCGCAGCAGCCTCGACGACCTGGTGATTCTCCAAGCCACCCTCGAGTTGGAGCAGGATGATCCGCAGGAGCTCTCCAGGCGGCTCCAGAAGCAGTGGATTCTGCGCAAGGCGGCCCAGCCCATGGGGCACCAGTGCGCCGGCTGCGTGTTCAAGAATCCGCGGGGGATGCGGGCGGGCGAGCTGATCGAACAGGCCGGATTGAAGGGGACGCGGATTGGCGGCGCGATCGTCAGCGATCGCCACGCGAATTTCATTGTTGCCGAGCCGGAGTGCACCGCCAACGACGTCCTGCGACTGATCGACCTGGTCCGCGGCCAGGTCAGCGATCGGCTCGGCGTGGACCTGGAACTCGAGCTGGAAATCTGGTAGCCGCCCGTGCCGCGGGAATCCGCTTTTCGTCGCGAGCCGATCATCCGGCATATCCCGCCGCCCGCCGAGCACGCTCAGCCCGCCGGCGGCCAAGGGCCGATATAGAGACAGTGCCGGTGCTCGGGCTGCGCGCGTGGTTTTGGGGCTGGCGTTCCGGCCGGAGATGCGGATTGCGGCGGATGATCCGGCGGCGCGACTTCCCGCAAGCGATCCCCTCGCGCCCGCACTTGGAGACGATTCTCATCGACCCGATTCAAGGAGAGGTCTCAGCCAGATGAGTTCGAGGAAGCGAGCGTCGAACTTCTCCCTGATTCCCGAGCCGCTCGCCCGCGGCATCCGCCTGCTGGCCGGACCGGCCCGAGCGCCGGCCCTGGCCGCCGTGATCGCCGGCCTGTTTGCCGGCGCGTGGTGGTGGAGTTGGCAGAAAGTCGGCGCCGACGTGCTCGCCTCGGACTCCTATTGGCTGGCCCCGGAGGACATCGTCGTCTCCAACGAGGTCGATTGGATCCGCTCCGACGACATCCGCCGCGAGGTCTTCCACAACGCGAGCCTCGAGTCGCGCTTGTCGATCATGGACCCGGAGTTGACCGAGCGGATCGCCGCCGCGTTCTCGCTGCATCCGTGGGTCGCCGACGTGCGGCGGGTGAGCAAGCGGCACCCGGCCGGCCTTGCGGTCGAACTCGAATACCGCCGGCCGGTCTGCATGGTCGAGGCCCCGGGCCGGCTGATTCCGGTGGACGTCGAGGGCAACCGGCTACCGGACGGCGATTTCGCCTTGAACCGGGCGATCCGCTTCCCCCGCCTGGTTAACATCGAGACAATGCCCGTGGGACCTCCGGGAACGCGGTGGGGCGACCTGCGGGTGGCCGACGGGGCCGCGATCGCCGCCGCGCTGGGCGAGCGCTGGGCCGCGTTCCGGCTGGACCGCATCGTCCCGCTCCGCAGGTCCGACAGCGAACGCCGCCCCGACTACGTCTATGAGCTCTACACGCACGGCGGCAGTCGGGTAATCTGGGGCCGTGCGCCGGGGGCCAAGTCGCCCGGCGAGCCGTCGGTCGCCGAAAAGCTCCGATTCCTCGACTCATGGGTCAAGCGACATGGGACGCTCGAAGGCGCTCGCGGCCCGCAGGAAATCGACGTTCCCTATCTGCTCAAACGCGGCCGCACCGCGGGCCGCGCCGCACCCGCCCGCCGCTAGCGCGCCGAAACGCGGAGGATCACTTGGGCTTGATCGGCGCGGCGGGCCGCACCGACTTCTTGACGCTTGCCTGCTCCTTGATCTCTTCGCGCACGATCGCCATCTCCGCCGGAGCCTCGACACCGATCCGAACAACGCCCTGCGCCATTCGCACGACGGTGATCGTGATCTCGTCGCCGACGAGAATTCGCTCTCCAACCTTCCGGGATAGGACGAGCATTGCGATTCTCCCTGGAAGCCCATCCTGGGGCCGGCAAACCGCCGCCCTGGGCGCGCAGCGACCCTCTACCTGGACGCATACCACGGCAGGATAGCAGCAATGTACTTGCAGTGCAAGCACCCTCGATCCAGCCTTCGGACCGAAGGGACTAGTGATTGCGCAAGTGGGTAATGTACGTAGGCGGGGGAACCTTTAGTGAGGTTGCCGTCGATCGGTCAAAGGGTGGCCAGCACCCCGCGGACAAAGCCGACCGACTCGGCCATGCCGGGCAGCGGATCGGCAGCATCTTTCTCGTACTCCAGCGCGGCGACGCCCGCGTAGCCGATCTGGATGAGGGCCTTGAGAAACGCCGGCATGTCGATCACGCCGCGGCCGATCTCAAGCGTTTGGCCGCTGGCCGCGGCGGCCGACACATCCTTGATGTGCAAGTCGTGCAGGCGGTCGGCGAACCGCACGACATCCTCGATCGGGTCGGCGCCGATCCGCGCCGTGTGGCCGATATCGATGCAGAGGCCGATCCTCTTGTCGAGACTCTTGATCCGTTCGATCGCCGACTCAGGGGTGGGATACATTTTGTCGCCGGGCCCGTGGTTGTGGATTGCGACCTTGATGTCGTACTGTTTGACCATTTGCTCGACCAGGGGGAGCACGTTGGGGTGGGGCACACCGACAATCACCTTCATTCCAGCGGCCTTGGCATAGTTGAAGGCCTGATGGACGTGGGCCTCGTTGGACATCGTCACGACGCCGCAACCGTACAGGTCCAAACCCGCCGCCGCCGCCTTTTCCGCCGCTGCCCGGCACTCGTCGGCCGTCGCCTCCATCGGCAGATGAACCGACTTCAGGCAGAGCTTGTCCAGTTCCAGCCGTTTGGCCATTGCGATGGTTTCTTCGAGCGTGAACTTGCGGGTGCTGTAGGAGGCCAGTCCAAGCTGGAAACGGGGCTTTTTCGGCGAGTCGCCACCCAGCGCCGGAGGGACGGCCAGCACCCCGGCAGTCGTCAGCGCCGTCGCCGCGCCGGCGGCCTGGAGGAATCCCCGTCGCGAACACGGATCGGTCCTGGTATTCATCGAAAGCCTTTCTCTCTGTAGGAGTCCGGCAGGAACCACCAGCCGCCCGCCGAATCGCTGACGGGGACTGCCCCCTCGGCCCCCGCCGTGTTGGAAACGGTTGCCAGTTGGTTTGAGCTTAGAAATCAGCCGACGGCTTGTCAAATAGTGCCCATCGGCGAGCCGCCGGAGAACGGCGGGGCAGCGGCCATCCCCCCGGCGTACGGCGACCCGGTCGGTGGGCTGGCATCCACCAAGGGTGGTCGTTACGATAGAGGTTTTCGTGGCCGACAACTTCGTTCCTGGAGGTTTCCATGTCTGACCCCGCACAACTGTATGAAGCGATTCTGACGGGAAATGCAGCGCTGGCGGAGGAAGTCACCAAAGCCGCGCTTGAGGCGGGTGTGGCCCCCACCGATTTGCTGGGAAAGCAGATGATTCCGGCAATGGACGAAGTGGGAAAGCGTTTTGAGTGCAACGAGTACTTCGTGCCCGAACTGCTGATTGCGGCTCGAGCGATGAAGGTTGCCCTGCAAATTCTCACGCCGAGGCTTGCCGAGGCCGGGGCCAAAGCCGCCGGACGGGTCGTGATTGGAACGGTTCAAGGCGACTTGCACGACATCGGCAAGAACCTCGTCGCGTCGATGCTCGAAGGTGGCGGGTTCCAGGTGGTCGACCTGGGGGTCGACGTGCCCCCCCAACGTTTTGTCGAGGTGGCGCAGGAGAAGGAGGGGACGATCGTCGCGCTCTCCGCACTCCTGACGACGACGATGACCCAAATGAAGGCCGTGATCGCCGCGCTCGAGACGGCGGGCATCCGCGGCAACACCAAGGTGATCATCGGCGGCGCCCCGATCACCCAGCAGTACGCCGACGAGATCGGGGCCGACGGGTATAGCGACAACGCCAGCGCGGCGGTCTCGCTGGCGCGGAACCTTGTCGGCTAGGCGCTCGCCGACCTGTCCCGGTGCACTCCGGCGGCGCCGAATCGGCGAGGCGGCCGGCGGCGCAAGTCCGTTCCTTCTGTTTCGCGCGGCGCCCCACGGGGCCAAAGGCGAGGATATCGATGGCAATCGAAGGTTTGACGATCATCGGCGAAAGCATCAACGACTCCGTCCCCTCGACGAAGAGACTGTTCGACGCAAACGACATCGACGGGATTCTCGAGTTGGCCCGCTTCCAGGCCGAGCAGGGCGCGGCGTACATCGACGTGAATGTCGGCGCTCGCGAGCCGGAGTTCATGGCCGAGATGGTCCGCAGGCTCCAGCAGGTGACGTCGAAGCCGCTTTCGATCGACACTCCCGACCCGGAAATCGCCAGGGCCGGTTTGGAGGCCTACGAGGAACAGCGCGCCGGCGGAAAGAGCCCGATTCTGAACTCCGTTTCCGCCCTCCGCTGCCGTATGCTCGACCTGCTTGCCGTCCGGCGATTCAAGCCGATCCTGCTCGTTTCCGAGCAGGTCGCCGACGGCCGCTCGTGCGCATGCCGGACCGCGACGGAGACCTACCGAGCGGCGCTGGACCTGGTCGCCCAGGCCAGGAGCGAAGGGCGGAATCTCCAGAACGACGACCTGATCATCGACCCCGGGATCGCGCCGATCGGCACGGACGCCGACGGCAACCTCGCGCGGCTCTTGGCGGCGATGGAGATGATCCACAACGATCCCGACCTGGCCGGAGTCCACATGTCCGTCGGGCTGAGCAACTTCACCGTCATGCTCCCGGCGAAGACGGCCGGCGGCCTGCCCGTAAAAAGCTCCCTGGAAAGCGCCCTGCTGACCAGGGCGATGCCTCTCGGGCTCGACATGATCATCGGCTCGGTGCGCCGCAAGTACGAGATCCTGCCGGCCGATCACCCGGCGATGCAGTGCCTGGAGGATTGCATCCAACGGGGCGGCTTTGAAGCGATCATGCGCGTCCGCGAGTTTTATGCCTGAAAGGCGTCGGCGCCGTGGCGGCGGGCGAGATCGTCCACGGCCGTGCAAGGCTTCTCAACAAAACATCAGAGGGAGGGATCGATGGGCGGAGTGCTTCGCGCGTTGCTTGCCGATGCTCCGGTTTTGACCGACGGGGCATGGGGGACACAGATGCAGGCCCGGGGTCTGGAGCCGGGCACGTGCCCGGACGCCTGGAATCTCAGCCATCCGGAGCGCGTGGAAGAGGTGGCTCAAGCGTACGTCGAGGCGGGCAGTCGCGTGATCATCACCAACACGTTCGGCGGCACCCGTTTCGCGCTGAATCGCTACGGGTTGGCCGATCGGGCCGGCGAAATCAACCGGCTCGGGGCCGAGATTTCGCGCCGCGCGGCCGGCGCGCGGGCCAAGGTCTTCGGGTCGATCGGCCCGGCGGGGGTGATGCTGATGATGGGCGACGTGCCCCCCGAAACGCTCCGCGAGGGGTTTGCCGAGCAGGCCCGCGCGCTGGCCGACGGCGGGGCCGACGCTCTGGTGATTGAGACCATGTCGGACACGGCCGAGGCCAGGCTGGCCGTCGAGGCCGCCAAGCAGACCGGCCTGGAGGTGGTGGCGTGCATGGTTTTCGACTCCGGCCGCGAGCGCGACCGGACGATGATGGGCACCACGCCGGAAGAAGCCGCCCGGGTGCTCGTCGAGGCGGGCGCCGACTGCATCGGCTCGAATTGCGGCCAAGGGATTGAGGGGTTTGTCAGCATCTGTCGGCGGCTTTGCGCGGCCGCGGCGCGGCCGATCTGGATCAAGGCCAACGCGGGCCTGCCGGAAATCATCGATGGCCGGACTGTCTACCGCCAGACCCCGGAAGGATTCGCCAGCCAGGTGCCCGACCTGGTCGCGGCCGGCGCGAGCTTCATCGGCGGCTGCTGTGGTACCTCGCCCGAGTTCATCCGAGCGGTTGGAAAGAAACTCTCGCCATGAACTCCCGCGAGCGCGTCCTCCTGGCGATAAATCACCAGGAGGCGGATCGACTGCCGATCGACGTTGGGGCAACGCGCCAGACGGGAATCGCGGCCTCGACCTACCACCTCCTCAAGCGGCGGCTCGGACTTTCGACCCCGACGCGCGTCTATGACGTTTACCAGATGCTGGCGGATATCGAACAGCCGATTCTCGACCGATTCGGCGCGGACTGCGTGGGACTCAACCGGCCGGCCGTGGCCTTCGGCATCCGCAACGAGGGCTGGAAACCATGGACCCTTCCGGACGGCACGCCTGTCGAGGTGCCGGGCGGGTTTAATCCGAGCAGCGACCGGTTGGGCAATCTCGTCCTCTACGACGCTGGTGGCGCGGCGATTGCAAAAATGCCCAAGGGCGGTCTCTACTTCGACCGGTTGGGAACATTCCCCGGCGCCGCGCGCGCCGATCCGGCGGGCTTGAAGATTCCGCTTCTGTCGGCGGAAGAATGCGACCACTTCCACGCCCAGGCCGAAGCGGCCTGGCAGAACACCGACAAGGCGACTGTTGCGGCGATGGGCCCCCCTTACGAGCTATTTTTCGGGCTGGGTACCGGCGACTTCTCCAGTTGGATGATGACCTTGGCCTGCGAGCCCGATTATGTCGAGTCGCTCTACGAACGACTCGTGGATGCCTGGCTGGAGAATCTCCGCCGCTTCACGGACGCGGTGGGAGACCGGGTCCCGATTCTCCAGTTCAATGATGATCTGGGGACCCAGAACGGGCCGTTTCTTTCGGTCAAGATGTTTCGCGACCTCGTCATGCCCTACTACAAACGGGGGCTCGACTGGATCCACTCCAATACGCGGATGAAGGTTTTCATGCACAATGACGGGGCGATCTTCGACTTCATCCCCAGTCTGATCGAGATGGGCGTTGACATTCTCAACCCCGTGCAAACCACGGCCAAGGGGATGGAACCGAAAAAGCTCAAGGAGCAGTTCGGCAAGCGGCTCGTGTTCTGGGGGGGGGCGTGCGATTGCCAGGCAGTGCTGCCCTTTGGCACGCCCGACGACGTGGCCGAAGAGGTTCGGCGACACGTCGAGTTCCTGTCGCCGGGCGGCGGCTACGTTTTCGCCTCTGTCCACAACATCCAGGCCCAAGTGCCTGCGGAGAACGTGATTGCGTTGTTCGAGACGGCCCTGGAGGCGGGCAGGTACGGGCAGCCCGCGGGCGATCCGCGCGAGTGAGGGAAAAAACTCTGGAAAATCCGCTGCATTGGATTTGGCGCGGAGCGTCCTGTTGTGTATACTAGAGTGTGTTCGAGGAATGGAGAGGGGGCCAGAGGCGGCGCGGAAACGTGCCGCTGATCCCGCCTTACGGAACACATCCCTCCCGGCAGATCGCCTTCGGGCGATTCCGTCTCTATTCAGGTTGTTGACTGAATTTCGATTTTCTTTGCCAATGGCTTGCGCCTTGAGCGATTCAGGGCGGATGCGCGAATAGAATAAAATTCCCCTTCGCAACCCCTTGCGAGACCCTGGTGGGTCGCTCGTTCTCTCCCCCCCCCAAGAGCGACCTCCAGGGTTATTTTTTTGCGCCGTGCCAAGGGGGACCCGACGACCGCCTCTCGGTCGCGGGTACAATGCCCATGGCTCCAGCCGCCGATGGCAATTCCGCCGGCGAGCACACGCCCAAGGTTTCTCGGATTCACATTTCCTTGCCCGATCCATGCGACTGAAACTGATTGCCTGCGAGATTCTCTGCCGCGAATTCTGCTGGGCAGTCGCCCGGTCGCCCCACCGCGTGGACGTGGAGTTCCTGCCCAAGGGGCTTCACGACATCGGGCAGGCGGGCATGCATGCGCGGCTGAGGGAGGCGGTCGAGGCGGCTGACGGGGGGGACTTCGACGCACTGCTGATGGGATACGCCCTCTGTAGCAACGGGCTGGTCGGACTCCGCGCCCGGTGCGTGCCGCTGGTGGTTCCCCGGGCGCACGACTGCATCACCCTCTTTCTGGGCAGCAAGGAGCGGTACCTCGACTATTTCCAGGCCAATCCGGGCGTCTATTTCAAGACCAGCGGCTGGATCGAGCGGGGCCAGTCGCTCGAGCAGCTCGGCCCCCTCTCCATCCAGGCGCGGAGTGGAATGGACCAGACCTACGACCAACTGGTCGAGAAATACGGCGAGGACAACGCCAAGTTTCTCTACGAGCAGCTCTGCGACATGACCCGCAACTACGGCAAGCTGGCGTTCATCGAGATGGGGATCGAGCCGGACGACCGGTTCGAACGGGAGACGATTCGCCAGGCCGACGAGCGCGGCTGGAAGTACGAGAAATTGGCCGGCGACCTGGCCCTGATTGTCGACCTGGTCGAGGGCCGCTGGGACGAGGAGCGATTCCTCGTTGTTCCTCCGGGCTGCGAAGTGTCCACGAGCTACGACGAGCAGATTGTCCGGGCGGTCCCGGTCCGCCAGGGGCAGCCGGAAACGGAATAAAGCCCGCGCTGCGGGAGTGGTCGGCGACGGGATACACTCCGCCGGCACGCCGAGCGGATCCCGTCTCTCAAGAGAGCTGGTCCGCCAGGCGGCGCATCCCGTCTTCCGTCGAGATCCGCGGCTGATAACCGAGGTCTTCTCTTGCCCGGCGGATATCGAAGTAGTGGCTGGTGGACAACTGGAGCGCCAAGAAGCGGGTCATGGGGGGTTCTGCTCGCAGCCGGAGTGCCCGATAGGCGGCTTCGAACGCCCAGCCGAGGCGATAGGCGGCGGCGGCGGAGATCGACCTGCGGACCGCAGGCAGTCCGGCCAAGGCGAGGATTTCATCGATCCACTGCCAGCAATTGACCGGCTCGCCCTGGCTGAGGAAATAGGCGCGGCCCGCCGCCGGCGAACCGGGACCGAGCGCGTCGGCGGCCAGCAGGTGCGCGTCGGCGGCATTTTCAACGTACGTCATGTCGATGAGGTTCTTGCCCGCGCCGACGCGGCGCAGCCGCCCGGCTTTCGCCCGGGCGAGGAGACGTGGAATCAGATGCCGATCCCGCGGGCCCCAGATCAGGTGCGGTCGGATCGCGCAGCAGAGCAGGCCGCGGCCGTCGGCGGCGAGCACTTCCCGTTCGGCGATCGCCTTGCTGCGCGGATAGTGGGCGAGAAACCGCTGGGCGTAGGGCGCCCGCTCGTCCACGCCGGTCTGATCGGCGGCGTCGAAGGTGACGCTGGGGCTGCTCGTGTAAATCAGCCTGCCGACGCCCTGCTGGCGGCATCCCTCGATCACGTTCCGCGTGCCGACGACGTTTGTCTGGTAGAAGTCTTGCCAGCGGCCGCCAATCCCGGCGATCGCGGCGGTGTGGAAGACGACATCGACCCCGCGGCACGCGGCGATCAGATCGCCCCGCCGGCGGACGTCGCCGCGGACCGTTTCGACGCCGAGTTGCTCCAGGCGGCGGTAGGCGCCGCGGCAGAATGCCCGCACCTGGTCGCCCCGCGCGACGAGTCGTTCGACGATGTACAGCCCGAGAAATCCCCCGGCGCCGGTAACGAGTGCCTTCATCGCCTCCCCCGTCCGAGCCCCGGAATCGGGATCGGCCCGCCGTCGTCAACCGGTTCAACGTTGGCTGGACTGGTTCCCTTCTCACGAGCGGGGAGTGGGGCACTGTCCGCGCCGCTTTCGGGGACCGCCGCCCTCTCTGCTTCGCGGGTGACCTCGATCTCCGCCAACGGGATCTCGAATCGCAACTGGCCTCGGCCGCCAAAAGCCGTCTTCGGCAATCGCAGGCGCAAGACTCCATCGCTCGAGGAGGGCAGCGCGGGGGCGCTCGTCTCCGGCCAGGCGAAGATCACCGCGTCGCGAGCCGGCTCATCGGCCGACAAAAACACCGGTTCTCGGCATTGGCCTTCAACGAACATATTGCGAAAGCTCTCCGGAGTGCGGAGTTCATAAGCCGTGCCGCGCTCGTCCGTCATGGTGATCTCCCGGCCAAAACTGCTGAAACCGTGAAACCGGACCGGCGTAGCCGAGCCCTTCAGGCGAAGCTCCAATTCGACGACGAGAAGGCGATTCACCGGCCGGGCCATCTTGCCGGAAGAGCCGGCCATTTTCGGCCGGTCTAATGATACGCGGACGGGCTTGACCTCGACCGCGTCCTCGGCCGCGACCGTTGGCTGTCCCGCGACCGGCGATCCGGCCGCGGGCGTCTTGGCCTGCCGGCGGCGATCTGCGGCAGCGTCGGGCGGCACGCGCAGCGCATGGTCCAGGTCGGCGGCCCAAGCGTCGAGGTCGAGGTCGCGGAACACCGGTTCGGGGGCAGCGGCGGCTTCGGGCTGGGGACGGACCGCAGTCCGCAGGTAGGGAATGCTGACAAGGACCGCCGCGCCGAGGACAAAGGCCACCGAGAGCAATTTGACGAGCCGGGCGTTCTTCTGCGCTTTGGTCAGCGGCTGGCGCTGCCTTCTGCCCCTCGGGTGCAGAGGAGAAATCGCCCCGACCTGTTCCGCTTCGATGGCGAAGCCAGCCGGGACATCCTCGCCGGCGGCGGGTCCGACTCTCGGCGGGACGGGGCCGGACACGACGACCGGCGGCTGCTGGATCGGCGGCTCTGCGACGCGGCCGGAAGGGGGACTCTTGGCCGCCGGCGGCGGGGCCGTGGACCGCTCCTGCCTGGCCTGGCAGGGGCCCGGCTCGGCCGGCTCATCGATCTCGGCGACGGCAAACAGGGCCTTCACGCGAGAAGCCGGCACCCAAGGCCCTGCCGGCGACTGCGCGACCGGGTCATTCGGCGCAAGGCGGCCGCCGGCGGCCAGCGCTTTTAACTGCTCGGCTGCAAGCGGCCCAACGACCTGCCCGGCGATTCTGTAGTACCACTCGGCCATGGAAGAGACAAAAAGCGAGTCGGGATGTCGAGTTTTCAGACGAGTCGATCGCTCGTCGACCGCACCATCTTTAGTTTAGCCCGCGTCGGACGGACGGGACAGCAACCCGCATCGGACGGCAGGTTTTTCACGCCGGCGCGCTGCGGCGGATGCCAACGGTTCGGCGCGAACCGCGTTGCCGCCGGATGGCGAGCACGCTACACTATTCTGGATCATTCCTGAGCCGGGGTTTCTGGCGACTGCGCGCCGCTACCGCAACTCGAAGCGTCAGCGAGGCCTAGACTTTCAGCCCGAGGCGTCAGCGAGGCCAACTCGGGTTCGCCGCGCTTACGCTTCGGGTCAACGATCGGCTCACGAGTCGTCCGGGCAATCGGTCGCCCACAATCGAACAGGCTTAAGGTCGCATAGAACATGTCTGAAGAACCGCTCATCGCCGTGTTTGTGGACTTCGAGAATCTGGCCATCGGCGTTCGGCAGATGAAGGCTGGCCAATTCCAGATCCAGTTGGTGCTCAAACGCCTGCTGGAGAAAGGCCGCACGGTCTACAAGCGGGCCTATTGCGACTGGAGCCACTACCAGGATGCGGTCCGCGAATTCCACGCGCAGGGCGTCGAGATGATCGACATCCCCCAGACCAAGATGAGCGGCAAGAACAGCGCCGACATCCGCATGGTCGTCGACGCCCTCGACCTCTGCTATTCAAAACAGCACATCGACACCTTCGCCCTGGTCTCCGGCGACAGCGATTTTTCGCCGCTTGTCTCCAAGCTTAAGGAAAACAACCGCCGCGTCCTCGGGTGCGGCGTGAAGAGTTCGACCTCCGATCTACTCATCTCCGCCTGCGACGAATTCATCTATTACGACGACCTGATCCGCGCGGCGATGCAGACGCAAACCACGCCGAAGAAGGGCCGCAAACCGGAGGACAAGAAGCAGGAGGCGATCGACAGAGTCCTCGAGGTCCTCCCCTCCGCCGAGCAAGACTACGTGCCCTTGTGGGGTTCCACGCTCAAGCAGGCGATCCGCCGCGTTTATCCGGGGTTCAACGAGGGATATTACGGGTATGGCAGTTTCTCCGACCTGCTCGAGGAGCTGAAGAAAAAGAACTTCATCGAGCTGGAGTATGACGAAAGCCGCGGCAACTACAAGGTCCGCCGCAAGAAGAAATAGCTCATCGGCGGCGTGGCGCCCATGCCGATTTGCCGCGTCTGCCCAGCCATTCGGCGATCACCGTTTGCACGGCGTCGGCCGGGATCGCGTAGCTGGCGACCCGCAGCGCCCGGGCGATGTTGATCCCCACGGCGTTGCCGTCGGTGTCGATCAACGGGCCGCCGCAATCCTTGGGGTGAATCACCACATCGTGGGGCAGCGCCAGGGGGAATCCCCAGCGCCGCTCGCTGAACGGCCCGCCGCCCCAATGGTCTTGCGGCTCGCGGCGGGGTTCGGGTTTGCCCAGCACGGCCTCGATTTCCCGTTCCTCGCCGCCGCGTTCGACAACCATCCGGAGGCGTTCGCCGGGTGCGTGCCCGCCAACGGTCTGCACGACCTCGTCGGCCGACGCCATCGCCCGCCCGTTGATGCTTTCCACCCGATCGCCGACCTCCAGGCCGGCCTTCTCCGCGGGACTGCCGCCGGCGACGCTGGTGATTCCCAATCCGGCCGGATGGTCCCCGAGTCCGATCCCCAGCCAGCCGCGTCTGTTTTGCGGGCGGGTCGATCCGCGGATCTTCCGCGGTTCGGCGCTGACAACGCCGATCCCCAGCAGCCCGTCTCCGGGTTCGACGGCGGCCACGAAAATGCCCGGCGGCGCGGGGGCCGATCGCCAGATGACCGGCGTCAACCCGGCCGCGGCGATCTTCAGCAGGGCGATGTCGTAGTCTTCGTTGCTGCCGACGATTCTCGCCTCGACCTCCCGCCCGTCGGCGATGCGGCAGGTGAGCTCTCCCTCGAGGAGACTCGCCTTGGTGACCACGTGTCCGCCAGCGTCGACGACCGTGCCCAGCGCGGCGGGCTTGCCGTCGGCGAGAATCCGCACGGTGGCCGCGGCGGCCGGCCGCGCCGCCTGGGCGAACGCCGCCTTGACGCTGGTGTCGTTCGTCGTCAGACCGTTCCAACTCTGCCAGGGCCGCCGCGCGGCGCGGGGGCCGGCTTCCACTTCGGCCGCGGAACGTCGCGGACCGGCCGGCGGATCGGCGACCGATTCGGCTGCCCGGCCGGATCCGCATCCGGCCGCAGCGCAGCAGAGCAGGCAAACAAGACGCACGATGTGTGTTTTCATGCGGATCGACCTGGTGGGTGATGATTCCCGGCGGCGATTCCTGGGGTGGTTCGCGATTCTCAGAAACCGCGTTGAAGACCATCGGCCGCTGGGGGTCCGCTGGCGGCCGTGGGAAGCCTTTCCGCCGATTGTGAAACAGGTCTTCATCCTGAAACGCCCGCCAATTCGGCCTCGACCTTGAAGACCTCGTCGCCGCGGCGGAGTTCGATTTCTACGCGGTTGCCCGGCGATTTCCGTTGGACCAGCGGCGGGAGATCGTCGTAGCGGCTGATCGGTTGGCCGTCAAAGCGGAGGACTGTGTCGCCCGGCTTGATGCCGGCCTCTGCGGCCGGCGAATTTGGAAAGACGGTCCCGATCCGCTGGTCCTCGGGGTCCTCGGCCGGGGCGACCCCCAGGAATGCGACGGCCCGGCGGAGACTGTTGAAGTCTTCTCCCTTGACGAGGCGTTCCCATTGGTTGCGAAAGCAGTCGATCGGCACGTGGACGTTCAAGATCACCCGGTCGTCGCAACGGCTCCCGATTCCGATCACCCGCCCGTCGAGGTCAAACAGGGGGCCGCCGGAGTCGCCGCCCATGATCTTGCTGTCGGCCATGATGATCGTCGGCCCGCTCCGCAGTACCCGGCCGATCCGCAGCACGGGCGGTTTACCCCGCTCAAACGAGACAGGGTATCCGAGTGTCAGGCACCACTGGCCGGGTTCGAGGTCGCCCGACCGGCCCATCTCCACGTGGGGCCAGGGGCCTTCCTCGACGATCTTGACCAGCCCGGCATCGACGCCGTGGTCGTTGCCCAGCGTCACCGCGCGGACGCGCCGACCATCGGGAAAGGTGACGGCCACGCTCCGCCCCGCCCGCTCGGAAACGTGGGCCACGGTGAGCACGTGACCGTCGTCGCTCACCACCACGCCGCTGCCGCCGGAGACGCCCACAACGCACGCGGCCACTTTGCTGACCGTGGTCTGAATCCGTGCCTCAAGGGCTTTGAGGTCCTCGATGCCCGCCGGCGGGCGAGCGCCGACCGCACGGGCGTCTTGTTCCGCCTGCGCCCAGCCGCCCCGCACGGCGGCCGATAGAAACAACCCGTACAAAAACGATCGAGCCAGCAGGCCCGAGAACCGGCGCGTGGACGGCTCTCGGCCTCGGCGGGGGTGAAACATCGCGCTGCCTCACAATGGTCGTGGGGGAATGTCGAGGGCTGAGTGACGGATTGCAATCCCTCGTGGGAGCCATGCGGAGATCCCCCGCGGCACTCGGCCAGCGGCGAACCGCCGGGTGCTGAAGGAGCCCATCCAACCGAATCCTATTCAACTCCCGTTTCCTGGTGAAGCCCTCGAAGGCCAGGGCCCCTCTCAACTCACTTCGCCGTGATCTCCCAGGCCCAGGCCGATTTGGCTGGAAACTCCAGTGTTCTGGTGAACGCCGGCGGGGAAACGAAGGCCGGTTCAGCGCCGTCGGCCGTGATCCGCCGGATCGATAGCTGGGCACTGGGCAGGCCGACTGCCTCGGCGGCGAAATCGAGTCGGGAGGCGACCGGTTTGTCGCTCGCGTTGGCAAACAGCAGCACCGCGCGATTCTCTCGCGGCAGGCGCCAAGCGCCGGCGAGGACCGCCCGCGTTGTGACGGGCCAGACGCCGCTCCACTGCCAGTCGGCGGTCACTGCGGGCAGGTCCGGCAGGACCGGCGGCCGGGCCATCTCGCCGGTCACAAAATAGTCGACTATCCGGGCGCGGAGGTGCACCACCTGGCGGAGGAACGCCATGTTGTCCGCTTCCCGCGCTACGTTCGGGCTGCACCAGCCGATTTGCTCGCCGTAGACAAGCTGCTGGCCGGCCTTCATCCGCAGCGCGAGGTCCTTCGTCGGCCCGCCGCGGTACGCCCGGCCGAACATCTGGATCGCCCCCCCGTAAACGGCAGGGAAGGCCGGCACCTGGCCGTCGTATTGCCAGTGCCAGGTGAGATAGCCGTCGAAACATTGCGTGTAGGCCTCGGCATTGCACTCGGTGGTCAACATCCGACCCTCGGGCATCTGGCGGCGAATCCGCGCGAGCATCTCCCAATAGCTCTCGGTCCACCAATCGCCGCCGCCCAGCGGGTGGCCGTGCGAGGCGTCGAAGCAGAGCAACGGCCTGGCCGCGGCCACCTGGTCGATATATACGCCGTCGACCCCGCACTCGTTCATCAGTCGCAAGACGATCTCGCCGACCTTCGACTTCCAAAGCTCGGTCGCCGGGCACATCACCGCCAGGGCGACGCGGCTGTCGTCTTTCTCCTTGCTGGCGTACATCTCCGTGTAGGGCTCGCCAAGGTCGTCCTTGGTGGCCGCGGCCTTGGCGATCGCGCTGAACTGGTAATCCTCGATTCCCCGGTCGCGCGTGTCCCACAGGCGGCCGTTGATATACGGCATGACGTAGACGTTTGCCGATTTCAGCTCGGCCACGCCCCGGGCAAAACCCTCCTTGGTTGGAAAATAGTGGGGATAATCGTTGTCAAAAGGGATCTGGTGCCAACTGTACCAGTGCAGGCCGACCGGCAGGCCCAGCGCCGACTGAAACTCCCGGACCGCCGGAACGACTTCGTCCGGCCCCCCGCCGGTCATCACCCAGCAGGAGAGCTCGCGCATCCAGCGCGGCGTGTCGCCGCGGCCCTCGGCGCCGAGCTTGGGATGCCACCGGGCGTGCTGGCGGACCCAGTCGCGGTAGATCAGGGCCGCGTCGTACCAATCGCCGCGGAGGAGCTGCCAGACGCCGCCCTCGAGCTGAAAACCGGCCGACGGTCGGCCCATGCCGCTCGCCGGATGCGTGAAACAGAGATCGATCGCGCGATCGGCCGGCCGGCTGGCCGCGCGGACGTCCTTGGTGCTGCCCCCCGGATCATGAATCGCCACGTACACACCGCTGCTCTTCTCTGCGTCGTAAACGGCCAGGTAGGGCATCGTTGTCCAGCCGCTCGGATAGGTGCCCGAAAACTCAAACGCTCGGGACCAGGCCCCGTGGGCCACTTCGCCGGCGCCGCGCGGGAAGAAGACCTCGGCATCCGGGCCCGGTTCGGCCAGGGCCACCTGGGGGAACGCCACCGTCCAGGTCCCCCACGCCGCGGGCAGGCCGTCGAGCTTCAGCGACCAGTTCACGCGGTGCTTTTGCTCGTCGGGGACGGCTTCGACTACGACCGTCAGCCCGCAGAGCCGCTCGTCGGCCGGCTCCCGCCACTGGAGGCGGAGCCCTCCCCCGCTCGTGGTCTGGCTCTCGGTCTGTTTCCACCCCGATTCGGCCGACAGTTCCACCTCCTCCCGGCTGTCAACCTGGCGGAGAACCGCGCGGAAGAGCGGCAGCGGTTTGGAGGCGAGCAGTTGGCGCTGGCGGTCGAGGTCGGCCACCTGGATCAGCCGCATCCCGTCGCCGGTCCGCTCCAGCGCTAGGCCCAGATCGCCCGAGACGAGCGATACCCAATTGGCCGGCAGGCGGCCATCGGCCGCGTCGAGGGCGTCTTGAAACCGCCCGCGAGCCTGAAGCTGCTCGGCGGCGGCCAACCGCCACCACGCCTGGCGGCGCGGCTGGCCGTCGAGCGTTGCCAGTCGATCGCGCAGCTCGGCGAGCCGCCGCTCGACCCGGCCGACGGAAACCGTTGCCCGCGCGTCGGTCGGCGCCGCTTCGGCGGCGGAACGAATCGCCTCCAGCGGGAGTTTGTCGCTGCCGATCCAGAGCCAGGCGGAGAGGTCTCGACGCGTGCCGCCAAAGCTCGACCAGGCCGCATTGCCCAGGGCGTGCAGGTAGGTCCCGTGCCCCCCGCGACCGTCGTAGACCAGGATGCGTTCGGCGCGGAACATGCCGATGGCATTTTCGCCGTCGACAAGGGCTCCCCAATCGGCGAAACTCGTGCTCTTCTTGGAGCCGGAAAGCTCCCCCGTGGCCTCCGGTCGGGCGCCGGCGAAGCGGGAAAACGCTTCGTCCGGGTAGTTCAGTTCCAGGAAGTGCCATTCATTCCAGGCAAAGGGCTGTTGCTGCCGCTGGCGGGCCGTCACGAAGACCAGGGGAGAATCGTGGAAATAGAACCATTGGTAGACCGCGTCGGGCCGAGAGTCGGGCTGGCCGGCGCCCCGCATGAATCGGCCCGACACGCGGACGACCGTGCACAACGGGCCGGCGGAGATCGTCGCGATGTCTGGCTCCGGATCGTCGGCCAGCCGGAACGCCCCCCGTTCGCGATGATAGGCCCGGTCGTACCAACGCAGCGATTCGAACACCTTGCCTGTTTTGGGGAACGTGATCTTCGAGGGCAGGCCGCCCTGCTTTTCCGGGGTGTGAGCGACCTGGTAAAACGGGGTGGACACGACGGTTGCCCCTTCGGCTTCCTTTCTCGCCTCCGCGCCAAAGACCAGCCGGACGCTGCCATCGGAGCCGGGCGGGAGGCGGAGGACGGCCGTTCCCGAAATCCGCTCGTTGGCGTCGAAATCGGCGTCGGGCACGAACTGCATGGGAACCGCTCGGCCATCCGCATCGACGGCCGTGATCCCCGCCGGGGCGGTGGCGGGGATGCCGCACCACCGCGCGGCCGCGGTCAGGTCCAGCGGGGCCACGGCCAGGCCATCGGCCGGGGCGCCCTCGATCTTCAGAACGATCTGGTCAGCTCGGGCGGCTCCGGTGGAGACCAGAGCGAGCGCCAACAGAAAACAGGTGCGCAACCGGCCTGGCATGGCTGATCCTCCTCGGCGAACGGATTGTCGAGAGTGCGTCTCCCGAGGATAATCCATCCCGTGCGGCGCGAACAGGGCGCGGCCGGTCGAGACAAACCGCCAGGTTGCGGTTCCAGCGGGGCCCGAAATCCTCCGGCCCGGCCGATCCGCGTCGAGCGGAATGCATCCCCCCTGCCAGCCGCGCTGGGCGGCAATCGCCGCTCAGCCACAGCAGGCTTCGCCTGGCGATTCGGGTCCCACGCGGCGGTGCACGATGAAAGAGACAGTCCCGCAGATTCGCATCCGGCCGGTCAATCGCGGCCAGGTCCGCCCCGAGGCCGACTGGGTGCTTTACTGGATGTCGGCGGCAAGGCGGCCCCGGTGGAACTACGCGCTGGATCGGGCGATCGCGTGGGCCGAACACTTGCGGAAGCCGCTGGCGGTGGTCGAGACATTTGCCTGCGATGAGCGGTGGATGAATCCCCGCCATGCGGCCTTCCTGCTCGGCGGGATGGAGGACAATGCCGACCGGCTGGCCCGCGGGCAGATCGCCTACCGGCCGCTCGTCGCGGCCAGTTCGGCGGCCCTCGGCCGCGGGCTGGCCGATCTTGCCGGGCAAGCCTGCCTGGTGGTGGCCGACTGGAACCCGATCCGCGAGGCTGCCGACCGCCTTGCCGAGACCGCCGCAAAGATCGCGGTACGGGTCGAGTCAGTCGACAGTTGCGGGCTGCTGCCTTTGGCGGCGAGCGACAAGGCCTATTCCACGGCCCATGCGTTCCGGCGGTTCTTGCAGCGGAGTCTCGCCGATCACCTGGCCGATGCCCCCTCGGCCAGACCGAAACTGCCTCCGCGGATTCCGCCTTGCAAGGATTTTTGCACCAGGCAGGTCAAGGGCTGGCTTGTCGATCGCCCGGAGCAGATCGGCCGGACCATGGCCGAAGTGAGCAAGCATTGCCCGGATCGCAGCATTCAACCGGTCGAATTGCGCGGCGGCGCCCCTGCGGCGGAGCGTGCTCTCCGGCGGTTCCTCGACGCGCGGTTGGCCGGCTACGCGACGGAGAGAAACCAGCCGGAGCAGGACGTGGGCAGCGGGCTTGCGCCCTATCTGCACCACGGCCACATTTCCGTTCACGAGGTTTTTGCTGAACTGGCCCGGCGAGAAGACTGGTCGCCCGACGCCCTGGGGGATAAGGCGACGGGAAGCCGCCAGGGTTGGTGGGGGATGGGCGAGTCGGCGGAGAGCTTTCTCGACGAATTGGTGACCTGGCGCGAGGTGGGCCTGAACATGTCCGCCCAGCGGCCCGACTACGATCAGCCGGACTCGCTGCCGGACTGGGCTCGGGCGACGCTCGAGCGGCACGCAAGCGACCGGCGCGAGCACGAATACGACTTTGAAGTGTTCCGCGACGCGGCCAGCCACGACCGGCTCTGGAATGCCGCCCAGGGGCAGTTGGTTGCCGAGGGGCGAATCCACAACTACTTGCGGATGCTCTGGGGGAAGAAGATTCTGGAGTGGAGCCCAAGCTGGCGCGAAGCGCTGGATGTGATGATCCGGCTGAACAACCAATATGCGCTTGACGGGAACGATCCGAACTCCTACAGCGGAATATTCTGGGTGCTGGGGCGCTACGATCGCCCCTGGGGGCCGGAGCGGCCCGTATTCGGCACGGTCCGCTACATGAGCAGCGACAATACGGCCAGGAAACTGCGGGTGCGCAATTACATCGAGCGATACAGCGGCCCATAGGGTGGTGCGGACCAACTGCGGGCTGGCCTGAAGCAGCGGCTCGCCGCTTTCGGATCCGGAGTGTTTGACGGAACAGAAGCGGCAGCGCCGCCCCACCGAGGGCAGACTATTCGTCGCCGCGACGGGCCTGGAGACCCGTCCTACGAGGGCGTCTGGAGGTGCTGGCCGGCCGGGAGCGCAAGCCGCATCACATTCCGCTGCCGCTGGACTTCGCCGTGGTGACGGCCGGTAGCCTCGGGTCCGGCGCAGACTCCTGGAAAGCACGGCTGATCTGATCGACGCGGTCGGCCGGCCAGGCGACGAGCACTTCCTTGGTGGCTTCCACGCGCGGAATCGTTCCTTCCGGGGCGTAGGCGATGGCCAGGGCCTGAACCAGCTCGATCCGCTGCTGGTTGACTGCGTCGGACTTCGTCTTCTGAACGAAGATCGTGCGATGCTGCTTGGGCGCCTGGTTGAGAATCCAGTAGATCTTGTTTTCGCCGGCATTGGTCAATTGGCCGGTCACTTCGTTGAAGTAATGGTCCCCGAGGGTGTTCTCGAGCCGCCAGCCATTCTGGACCATGATATGGAACGGAATCCGCACGGCTGCACGATCCGGAGCGAGAAACGGTTCTGGAAAGCAGTTGTTGCGTTTGAAATCCGTGACCACCGAATCGCAGGCGCGGTTGATCCACCCAAATTGCGCGTGGACGCTAGAAACGGACATGAAGCAGACCGCCAGGAAGACGATCGCGGCGAGTCGTCGAGCCATCGTTAGTGCCTCGCTGGTTGGATCCGTCCGGAGCGGAGGAAGAACAGAACGCGCAGCGGGAAGTCCTCCTTAACCCCCCCGAGGCGAGTCGTGAGATAATATCGGCGAGCAATGGGGCAGTCTGCGAAAGGTTTCCGGAACGCCTGCACATCTTGCCAGGGTTGCCCATAATCCGGACCAGTCATGGTCGGGGGCGAGGGTACCGGAAGGCAGAATCGCAAACGCCCAAGATCCCCGGTCTGGTCGCCTGCCGGCGCTAAAGACGGACTTCGGCGGCTTGCCGGCCGGCAAGAAACGGTTCGGCCCGCCTGTTGAAAGACAGGCGGGCCGAGGTTTATTCGCATTCGGCCGATCCGGCCAATGGGCAACCGGAAACGCGCTTAGCAGCCGCAGGCGGCGTCGCAAGCGGTGGGCTCGCAGCAGACCGGTGCGGAGCAGGCCTTGCGGGCAGCGCAACGGGCCTTCAGGCGGTCGATCAGGCCGCAACGCGGAGCGCAGCACGGCTCGCAGGCAACCGGGGCACAAGCCGGCTCGCAGGCAACCGGGGCGCAGGCCGGCTCGCAAGCCGGGGCGCAGGCGGACTGGCAGCAGGCTCCCGCGGCAAGACGGGCACGCAGCCGGGCGAACAGGCCGCAGCGGGGCGCGCAGGCGGCGTCGCAAGCGGGCTCACAAGCGGGCTCACAGGCGGACTGGCAAGCGGGCTCACAGGCGGGCTGGCAAGCGGCCGGAGCGCAGGCAACCGGAGCGCAGGCAACCGGGGCGCAGGCAACCGGGGCGCAGGC
>JAAYCB010000107.1 GCA_012744395.1 Pirellulaceae bacterium | reverse complement strand
GTCAATATCGGCCGGAGAGCGAAAGCACGTAGTTCACAACGTCCCAGATTTCTTCCGGAGTGAGGACACCGCCAGCGCCGGCCTGCGGGCCGGCCGCCGGCATCGGAGTCCCCTTGATGCCGGCATAGACCCGCAGGTAGAGGTCCTCGGGATTTCCGCCGCCGCGGAATGCGCCCTCGCGGAAGTTTCTCGCCCGCAACTTCTGCGCCGGCAAACGGTACAGCCTTGCGAGCCTGGCCGTCTCTTCTGGCGTGACTCCGATTTTCGGCTTGTTCCAGTCATCATAGAGCAGATCGTTCTCGCCGTCGCCGTCGCCATTGGGCCCGTGGCATTGCACGCACTGGGAGTTCTTGCTGGCATAGAGCTGCTTTCCCCGCTCGATCGAGGCCGCACGCTGCGGCGGAGTGTACTCGGGGCGCGGCGGCCGCACAACGGCGTAGTCCTCGGGCTCCCGCTCGGGCGCGGCCCACGATTCGGCGGCCCAGACCGCGGCCTCGTCGAAGACTTCCTCCTTCACATCAGCGCCGAGGGGCAGGTACTCGCCTTCGTCGACGACCCGCTGGACCAGGTACCGCTCGGTCTCTCCGCGAAGACTCAGATAAACGACGTACTCGACCAGCGCGGCCAACTCGCCATCGGCGAGTTGGGCATAGGACGGCATGCCGGTCGACGGGATTCCTCGCAACAGGATCCGCCGCAGGTCGCTCCGCAGCGGCTTCGCCCCGGCGCGCGTCGTCGTGTACTTGAAAACGCCCAGGCGGAAGTCGCGCGGGTAGGGATCGACGGTCGTCGCCAGCGCCCCGGCGCCGTCGCCGCTGATCCCATGGCAGACCGCGCAGTGCTGGCGATAAACCCCGTGTTGGGCGCCGTCCGCCCGGCCTTCGACGGGCCCGGCGGCAACGGCGATCCGTTCCGCGTCCAACCCCAGCTCTTGCGGCACGCGGGGCACGTCCGGCGTGCCGAAAAATTCCTCCATCGCCTCCCCAATCGCTTCGCGCTGCGCCTGCGACACTTTGGCCGGATCATAACCGTCGAGGTTGATGCGGAAGCCGGGAGATTCAGACTGGCCGCATCCGGAAACCACGAGCGCGGCGGAAAAAAAGACCACCCATGCGATCCCAGCGCGCGGGAGAGCCGGGCGAGCGGCGGCGTCAGGGCCTGTTGCGGATTCTGGGAACAACACGGAGTAAAAGCCGAACACCGGTCCTGGATTATTTCTTCGCAAATAGCACGGGAGGCAACTTGATCGTGCCGAGATCGTTCAAGCCGGCTCGGATCGCCACGGTCAATCGCCCGCGAGGCCAGTCCCGGGTCTCAAGGAAATCCGTGCGCTCGTGCCAGAACTGGAATTCCAACTCGCCCAGCGGCAGCCTCCGGATCGTGAACGTGCCGTCGTCACTGGTGATCGCCACGTAGGGATGGTCAACCGGAAGAATGTAGGCGCTCTCCCACGGATGGTAGTTGCAGGCGATCGGGACCGGCTTGCGCTGCGGGCGGTTGAACTTCCAGGTCGCATCCGTGTCGACCGGGATCACGATGTTCGCCGGCTGGTCGAGGTCGGGCGAAAACGCCACGTTCTGCGCGACCGGATCGGAGTTCTTAATGTAGAACTCCTGCCGGCTGTTCCAGATTTTCATGCAGTGGGGAATGAAAATGCAGTCGCGATTGTCGAGCAAGACCTGCTTTTCGACGGTTTTCTGCAATTCCGGCGGGATCGCGCGGACCTTGGAGCGGAGGTACACATAGACGTTCATGAGTCCGCCGTCCGCGCCAACCATCAATGACTCGTCGCGGATGTCGAATTTGCCGCAGCAGTCGACATCCTTGTCGACCACGAGTCTTTCACGTTCCGGAGCAGCGCCATCGTAAACCAGCCGGCCAGTCAGGTCTCCCCAGGAATCGTTCGCGGCCAATGCCCGGCAAGGCGTTTTCGCCGCCGCGGTCCAAACAGCCGCGACCGCGGCCGTCTGCGACAGAAACCGGCGGCGGTGGACCTTGTTGGACATGAATCGGACCCTTTCCTGCGTCAATCCCCAAACACCCGGACCCTCTCCCGAAAACCGCGCGGAACGCCTCCCACGGCGGGAAACGAGCGGGCCCGCCGATGGTCTTGGGATCGGCTCATGGAATCTTAAGTATAGAAGCTTAAGTATAGGAGAGGTCGGTCGAGAAATCCAACCGCCGCTCCGCCTGCCGTCCCAGACTCCCGTTACGGCGTCAAGAGACAGTTGGCCGCTTACGCAAGCGCCAACTGGCGGAAGCCGCCCCACTCATTTCTAATCTGGCGTGATGCTCGAATCTTCAGTCAACGAGAACCCTACTTTTGGCAACAGACCGCGGTTCCACGGGCATGATTTCGCGGGCCTGTCCCATCCCACCCAATCCAACGAGGAGAAAATGCGATGCGGATTACGAGAAGGACGGCTGCCAAGGCGATCCTCGGCACAGCCGCTTGCGGTTTCGGCTCGTCGCTAAGTCCTGCGATCACGTCGGCAGCCGAAGGAGCTTCGGAGGAGCACGTCAAGACCGATTTGTGCGTCATCGGCGCTGGCAGTGCCGCGGTCGGCGCCGCGCTGGCCGCCGCCCGAGCCGGCGCCAAGGTGCTCTCGGTGGAACGGGAGGACATCTTCGGCGGCACGTCGACCAACGCATGGGTGCACACTTGGGAGCCCACCTCCGGCGCCGACGGCATTCCCCGCGAGATTTACGAGTCCATGAAAGCCAACCCGCTCGGCGTCACCCATGCCGACTACGCCAAGGGCGCCCCGCGCCGCGGCGGGACCGGTCTGCCGTTCGAACCCCACGTCTTCAACTATGTCGTCCGCGATCTGCTCGAGGCGACGGGCCGTTGCCAGACGCTTCTGGGGACCACGTTCTACCGAGCCAGGGTGGAGGGCGACCGGATTCGGGCGATCGAGGCCTGGTAT
>JAAYCB010000106.1 GCA_012744395.1 Pirellulaceae bacterium | reverse complement strand
TCAGCCCCGCTGATTTCGCGCCCACGTCGAATGCGCCCCGGTTGGCCGCCTCCATGATGCCCGGTCCGCCGCCCGTGACGATCACGTGGTCGCGGCGGTCTTGTTTCTGGCAGGTTGCCGAGACAAGCCGGGCGAAGTCTCGCGCGATGTCGTAATACCGGCTCTTATCCAGCACGCGCTCGGCGCGCTGCACCTCGCGGCGGCGCCGCGGGTCCTTGGGCGTCTCGGCCAGGCGGGCCTTGGCGCGCTCCAGACGCTTCTCCGCCAACGCCGGTTCCACAATTCGCGTGCCGCCAAAAACCACGACCGTCGAAACCACGTTGTGCTCTTCGAAGATCAACTCCGGCTTGAGCAGCTCAAGCTGCATTCGCACCGGCCGCAGCCGAGAATCCGAGAGAAAGTCGACGTCCTTATAGGCCAGGCGATAGCTTGGAGAATGCAGAATCTGCTCCAGGCTCTTGGCGCGATCTTCATCGTTCATCCAGACGGCTCCCAAATCGAATTCCATGGTTTTTCGGATGCTCGAATTCTCGTCCGCATTCAGGTGCGAAACAACAGGCGGGCAAACGCCGCCCAACCGGATATCCAGACCAGCGCCCCGGCGGCCATCCAGGCATCCAGCCCCGGCGTGCGCCAGCCGCCCGCAATACGCTCCGCGCCGCGGAGGATCGCCCGGCAGACAATTGCCAACAGCACGATCACCGCCGCCGGCTGCCAGCCGAGATAGAGCCCAACCAGGCCCGCGGACCAAGCCTTGGCCGGACGGGCGGAGCGATCGAGCGACCACCCGCCGGCGGCCCCCAGCAGTGCACCCAGCGCCAAGCCGGCCAGGCCATCGATGATTCCCGCGCTGGGCCGAGCGGCCAAGACGACCGCCGCCTGGGGGTGCAAGTGGGGCCAAATCGCCGAGCCGGCCAACCCCACCAGCAAACCCGGCAGGAACAGCCTTGCCGGCACGCGCTGGCCATCGCGGTCGATCAGCGCTGAGGCCACCAAGGTGCAGAGGAGCAGCAAGTGCCAGCCGACCAGCCCGGCCAACTCGCCCGAAGAGAGCGCCGGATAGATGACTCCATCGCCCACCGGCAGGGGGCGAACCGGCAGGTTCGCCCCGCCGCTGGCCCCCTCGGCAATCGCCACCGTGAAGAAAATCGCCGCCACCAGCCCTTCCACCAGCGGATAGCGGATCGGAATCCGCGCCCGGCAGTCGCGGCACCGCCCCCGCAGGATCAGCCAGCCGAAGACAGGCACGTTGTCGTGCCAGCGGATCGGCCGCTTGCATTGCGGGCAGTGGGAGCCGGGATGGCTGAGGCTCATGCCGGCGGGCAGGCGATAGACGACGACGTTCAAAAAACTGCCCACGGCGCCGCCAATCGCCGCAACCCAGATCGCGATCACCCAGCAGGAAATCGATCCGCCCACAACGCCATCCAACCAGTTGTTTTCCGCGAAGACCGGCCACGTTGCCGATCAACGATTGCCCAGCCATCTGCTACAGCGGCCGCCCGGGCGACCACTCGGGGCGCCGCCGTGCCGGCGGTTCGCGCTCCCGCCGGGGCGGGGGGGGCTGGGCGGCTTCCGGCCGGGCTGCCGGCTCCTCCACCGCCTCACCCGGCTCGATTGCTTCAGCCGGCGCGATTGCCTCGGCCGGCGCGATTGCCTCGGCCGGCGCGGCCGCGGAGCCGGCATGATCCTCACGCGGCGCTGCCAGCCTGCGGGGTTCCCCCAAGGTTGACGCGGCGACCAGTTCGGTGGCGCGGCCCGGGCGATAGGGATAAACCCGCGGCGTGGCCGTGGCGACCCATCCGGCCCGCCGGCCCAGGTCGACGGAAATCTCCCTGTCCGCCTCCAGACGCCGGCCGTCCTCGGTTGTGTAGCGGACGAAGAGGTGGAGCCGCTCGCTCCGCGGCGGCTTGTCCGCGAAGGCCAGGGCGAGGTGCATGCCCGGGATGTCGCCGTCGAGGAACAGTTGCGCCGTCTCGTCGGCGGTCAGGTCCCAGCGCGCGACCCGGGCGGCGTCGGGCGGCGCGGCCGGGTCGATCAAGACCACGGAGACCGGCGCCGCCACGGCCAGCATGCGGCCGTCCTTGTCCCAGGGCTCGAGGACCAGCCCGATCCCGTCGTCGCCGGGCCGCCCATCCATGTCGACGCCGCCGACGTGCGGCGAGAGGGCGATGCGTTCGATCGGCGCGGTCTCCTTGGAGATCTCGGCGCGCGGCACGGAGACCAGTTCCGGCGCGGCCGGCGCGGCGTGAAAGCCGGCCGGGGTGGCGGACAGCGCGGCCGTCTTGCCCCCCGCCGCCGATCCGTTCGGGCCGGGCAGCAGCGTCTTGTCCGGCCCGCCGGGCAGCAGGGATTCGGGCACGCGGCCCTCCGGCGCGGCGTCGGGCGGCAATTCGATCACGGGCGGCCGGAACTGGTCCGGTTCGAAGGGCAACTCCGGCGCGATCTGTGGTTCGGCGTTTTTCGGCCCGGCGCGGCCGTCGGTCGGCGAGCGTTCGCTCTGTTCTGCAAGCTGTTCTTTAAGCGATCGGTTTTCGTCCTGGAGCGATTCGATCTGGAACTGCATCTCCCAGAGTTTGCTGTCGAGCTGGCGGTTTTCGCTTTCCAGGGCGGCAAGCTGCTGCCTGGGAAGCTGGCAGCCGCCGCTCCCGCCAAGCGCCAGCCAGACTCCACACAGGAAGAGGATCGAATAGGACCTCATTTTGCCCTCGCGCGCACGGTACCCCCTGAGAGCAAAACCGCATCCGTGCGTTGTGAAATCGCTGTCTGTTGTTAACACCGGGAACAGAAATCCCGTCTTTTCGGCAATGCCCAACATCCAATCTTCAGGGTTCCAGCCGCGGGGGCCGGCGCGTGGCCTCCAACGCCGAGCCTTGTCCACGCTTGCCCGACGGGAATTGAGCCTCCTTGAGGCCCGCCGTGTTCTCCTATTCGCCGACGCGTTCAATCACCGTATCGATCAGGCCGTAGTCGCGGGCCTCTTCGGCGGACATGAACCGGTCCCGGTCGGTGTCGCGCTCGATTTCCTTCAGGTCGCGCCCCGTGTGCTTGATGAGGATCTGGTTCAGCTTTTCCTTGATCTTCGCGAACTCCTTGGCGTGGATCATGATCTCCTCGGCCGTGCCCTCCATGCCGGCCATCGGCTGATGGATCATGATGCGGGAATTGGGAAGCGCCTTGCGCTTTCCCTGGGCGCCGGCGGTCAGCAGCACCGCCCCCATCGAGGCGCACTGGCCGACGCAGTACGTCGCCACGTCGCAACTGATGAACTGCATCGTGTCGTAGATCGCCAGTCCCGCGGTGACGGAGCCGCCGGGCGAGTTGATATAAAGGTGGACGTCGGCCTTGGGGTCTTCCGATTGCAGGAAGAGCAATTGGGCGACGACCGCGTTGGCCACCTCGTCGTTGACGGCCGTGCCCAGAAATACGATCCGATCCTTCAGCAGGCGACTGTAAATGTCCATCGCCCGTTCTTCGCGGCCGCTCTTCTCGATGACGAATGGAATCAGGGGCATGGGCAGTGTTACTCCGTTTCCGCGTAAGTCTTCTCGGGGGTGGCGAGTTGGGCCGGCGCGTTTCGTCTGGCGGTCATGGCGCGCGGGCCGCGGTCCTCTGGTCAGTCCTCTTCCTCGTCGTCCGCCCCGACGCCCCCCTTGGACTTGGTCAAGATGTCGTCGACGACGCCGTACGCCTTGGCTTCTTCCGCCGTCATGTAGAAATCGCGGTCCGTGTCCTTGGCGATCTGCTCGATCGGCTTGCCGGTGTGGTCGGCCAGAATCTGGTTCAGGGTCTCGCGGGTCTTGAGAATCTGCTGGGCCTGAATTTCGATGTCCGAAACCTGGCCGCCCACGTTGCCGTACGGCTGGTGGATCATCACCTTGGCATGCGGCAGGATGTACCGCTTGCCCTTGGTGCCGCCGGCCAGCAACACCGCGCCGCCGCTGGCCGCCTGGCCGACGCAGTAGGTGGAGACCGGGCAACTGAGGATCTGGATCGTGTCGTAAATCGCCAGGGTGGCGTTCACGCTGCCGCCCGGCGAATTGATGTAGAAATGGATGTCCTTGCGCCGATTTTCGCTCTGCAAATAGAGCAGTTTCATCACCAATTCGTTGGCGTTTTCATCGTAGATCACCCCCTGGAGAAAAATGATCCGGTTCTCCAGAAGCAAATCGCCGAGGGTCATCTGGCGCTGGCGTTGATACTCTCGGTAGCTCGCCAGCGGATCGAACGTCGCTTGATAAGAAAGACTCATGAGGGCTCCGACCTGAGACTGACATTTCCTCCACGCGGGCTTGCCCGTCCGCGCCCCGCCTTGCGGGGCGCGCCGCGCCCGCCAATCCGCTCGCAGGGCAGCCTTGTGAATCCGGGTAAAGGCCAAGACTGTAGCGCAATCCGCTCATCCGCACAAGAGCAGCATCGCGCGGCCGGCTAAAAAAACGGCCGAAAGGACCGGAAAGGACAGTTCCGGGAGACTCCGGCGATCCGCTCCCAAAACTCCCGAGCCTGCGCGATCTTCCCATTCTCCGCGGACGTGCCTGACTGGCAAAAAACGGCATCATCGACTACTGTGGTGCGGGCGTCCCCTGCGGACCCTTGTCGTCATCCGGCTTGGCGGCCCCTTCCGGCTTGGCTTCCGGGATCTCCGAGACGCCCCCGCCGGCGGCCCGGTCGATCGCCGAGGCTTCGGTCGGTTCCGGCGCGAAGGGCACGTCGGTGAACGTCGCCTCGGAGAGGATCAGGCTGATCACCTTGTGCTCGATGACCTGGTTTCGCAGCACGTCCATTCCGCCGCTCTTCTCCAGACGGGCCCTGATCCGCCGCGGCGTCTCCCCGCCCTGTGCGGCGATCAGCGCGATCTCGCGCTCGTAGTCGTCCGCATCCGCGTCGATCCCCTGGTCTTCGGCAATTCGCTCCAGGATGAAGTGCTCTTTGAGGGCGCGGGCGGTCTCCATGCGGCTGTTTTGGCGGAGTTGATTCTCGTGAGCCCGAATCTCGTCGTCGCTGAAGCCGCTCCGCTGCAATTCCAGGACGGCGCGCTGCATTTCCCGCTCGCTCTGGCGCTCGAGCAGGGTTGGCGGCAGTTCCCAATCGGCCGACACGGTCAGCGCTGCGATCACCTGATCCCGGGCGCGGCGGTGCTGGTGGTACTCCAGCTGGCGGTAGAGGTTGTCTCTGACGACATCGCGGAGTTCGGCTTCCGACTCGAAGCCGCCGATCGAGGCGAGGAATTCCGGCGTCAACTCCGGCAGCTCGAGCCGCTTGACTTCGAGGATTTCGAACCGTGCCGTGACCTTCTGGCCGCGGAGGGCGCGGTTTGGGGCATCCTCGGTCAGCGTCGCCTCGGCCGTGCGCGTTTCGCCCGCCTTGACACCGACCATCAGCTTGTCGAACTCCTCAATCCGCCCGTCCCGGAAACTCAGCACGGGACGGATCCGGATCACCTCCTCCTCGGCGCTGGAGAGGGTCTCTCCGTCATGCACGAAGGAGAGGTTCGTGGTGATATAGTCTCCCGGTTTGGCGGGACCGGAATGGGGGACCAACTGGCCGAAGCGGGCGAGCTCTTTCTCCAGCGCCTCGTCGACATCCGCGTCGGTGAATTCGCGGACCGGGCGCTCGATCTTCAGCCCCTTCCATTCCGGAACATCGAACTCGGGGCGGACCTCCAGGTCGAATTCAAAGGTCATCGGGCCTTCGTCCGGCAACTCGACCGCCTCGAACGTGAAATCGGGCTCGCTGATCGGCGAGAGATCCTCCCGCTCGTTGACCTGGCCAATGCTGTCCATCAACAAAGCGCTCTTGACCCGATCCGCCACGTCCTTGCGAAAACGGGCCTCGATCAATCGCCGCGGAGCATGGCCGACGCGAAAACCGGGCACCTGCGCCGAAGTCATCAGCTCGCTGAATTCGTTGTCGAAGTACCGATCGATGTCTTCTCGCGAAACGGTCACGGTGACGTGCCGCTCACAGGCCCCGCGCTCGTCGATCGTCACCTCCAGCGAAAGCGGCTGGGCCTCGTCGTCGCTGGCCTCGTCCTCGGCCGTTTCCTCAACCGCAACCTCGTCGGCGGGGGAGAGAGAATCGTCTTCTGGATGTTCGTTTTCAGCCATACTCGTGCCTGGCGGGGAAAATCTGCCTCAAAGAAATGCAAAGAGCGGGTGATGGGATTCGAACCCACGACAACGACGTTGGCAACGTCGTGCTCTACCAACTGAGCTACACCCGCATCGCCTGGATCGCCCACGGCCGAGCCGCACAGGCCGCGCTGCGATCCGTGAAGAACCGAATTATAGGCCAAGCCCGCGACCTTGCAAGGCCGCGCAGCGGCTAATTCAAGTAAAACGAATCCGCCTTGGGTCGTCAATGCCTCCGCCGCCTCCCCTCGGCAACGGCCTCCGGCGACGCGAATCCTGGTTCCCGCGCTCCAGCTTCGGAACCGCGCCATGCCCCAGACCATCGGCTCCATCATTCCCGTTGCCGCTTGGCGGTGGGCACAGGCGGGCGTTCCCAAGCCGGAACTTGGGAACGAGGTGGACCTTGAAGCTCGAATTGGGGACCAGACCCTGTCTGCGGCCGAAGTGCCACCGTAAGCACTTGCAGCGATTCACTTTGCCGTCTAAGATGGATCTCCAGTCCTGCTCACGGGATGATGGCCTGGCCGCCGCGACACCCCATTTTTCCGCCCGCTACCCGCGAAGAGCGCCATGCACGCAACATTGGTTGTTGTCGGCGGCAAGACAGACAAGCGACGATTGAGCGTCAAGCTGCCCACAATTCTCGGCCGCAGCCGCCAGGCCGACTTGAAGATCGCCCACTCGCTGATCAGCCGCAAGCATTGCGCTCTTCTCTGCCGCGACGGGGTGGTCATTCTACGCGATCTCGGGTCCCTGAACGGGACGTTTGTGCGTGGCGAGAAGGTCGCCGGAGACGTTCGTCTTCTACCCAACGACGAGTTCTCGATTGGACCGGTCACCTTCCAAGTCCAGTACGGCTCTCCGCAGAAATCGGCATCGGCGCCGACCGCCTCCGGCCAGCCGGAGACCGTTGTCGCCGGCCAGGCGACGCTGGAGGCGGCGGACGATGCGTCCGAGACGTCGCTGTCCCGCGCGCGGCTGACCGGCCAGGGCCGATTTCCCCTCCCGCATCGCCCGAACAGCCCGTCGGGCGACGCCCCCGCCGCACCGCCCGTCGAACGGAACGAAACCCTGGCGAACTCGGCGCCCAAGCCGGCGCCGGGCGAACCGGGGCCGGCCGACTCCGGGGGTGAAATCGCGCCGTTTTCCATTGCCCCGGAAGATGGCCAGTTGCCCGATTTTTCCCGGTGGTGCCTGGCCGAAGACGTCACCGACACCGATCCGTACGACAAGCCGGCCGAAGCGCCGCCGATCCAGGGTTCGCCACGCCGGCCGGGTGGGCCCGCATCCGAACCGAAGACCCCGCCGAGCGGGCACTCCGAGCCCCCGCCAACGGACGGCCCCAATTAGCGTCGGGACGATCCGGGACTCTGGGCGGTTGGCGGCGCCAATCATTGGCAGGCGGCCGAAGCGGGATCGTCGATCACCTCGACCACCTGAAAAGCCTTGTGGCCCTTGAACGAGCCGGCCATCGCCCGGAACTTGGGCACGCCCTCGACCGTCACGAGGATCGGGTTGCGGATGTCTTTCTGGGTGGTGATGATGTCGCCGACCTGAAGCGCGATCAGTTCCTTGGTCGAGATTGGCGTCCTGGCAAGCCGGACCTTGATCTCCAGCGGCGAGCTGCGCAGGACGCGGCCGATCTGCTGGACCGACTCTTCCGACGCCTTCCGCTGGCCGCAAGCCACCCAACGACTGGCCGACAGTCTGTCGCTGATGCCCTCCATCGCCTTGCAGGGAATGCAGAGGTTGAGCATGCCGTGCGTCTCGCCCAGGGCAATCTCGAAGCGGACCAGAACGACGACTTCATTCGGCGGAACGATCTGGACCAACTGCGGGTTGCTCTCCACCCGCACGACCTCGAGGGTCAATTCGATCACGTTCCTCCACGCCTGGACCAGCTCGGCCAGAAACAGGTCGGTGATCCGGCGGACGAGCAGCCGCTCGATCTGCGTCAGCGGCCGCCTGGCCTGGGGGCTCGGCTCGTGGCCGCCGCCGAGCAGGCGGTCGATGATCGGATAGAGGATCGAGGGGTTGATTTCGAGAATCAGGCGCCCGGCGAGCGGCTCGGCGCTGAGCAGGTTCAGACAGGTTGGGTTCTCCCGGCCGAGGACGAACTCGCTGTACGTCAACTGGTCCACGCCGGCCAGCTTGACTTCAACCACGCTGCGGAGCATGGCCGACAGTCCGGCGGAGAAATTGCGGCTGAACCCCTCGTGGAGGGTCTGCAACGCCCGCATCTGCTCCTTGCCAACGCGTTCGGGCCGCTTGAAGTCGTAGGGGGTGATCTGCGCGCGGATTCCCTTGGACGCCGCGGCCGGCCGGGCCGCCGGTCCGGCTGCGGCAGCCAGCCCCGCCGCGGCCTCGCCGCCGCTGGCGATTGCCGAGAGCAGGCATTCCACCTCCGCCTGGCTGAGCACGTCTTCGCCCATTGCATACCATCCTTGGCCGCGGCGCTACTGGCGAATCTGCCCGCTGCCATATACCACGTACTTGTAACTGGTCAGTTCATTGATTCCGCAGGGTCCGCGGGCGTGGAACTTGTCGGTGCTGATGCCGATCTCCGCGCCCAGGCCGAACTCGCCGCCGTCGTTGAATCGCGTGCTGGCGTTGACCATCACGGCCGAACTGTCGACCCGCGCCGCGAACTGCCTGGCGGCGGCAAGATCGTTGGTCACAATCGCCTCGGTGTGCTGTGAACCGCAGCGGTTGATGTGCTGGATCGCCGCGTCGAGCGACTCGACGACCCGGACCGAGATGACCGGTCCGAGATACTCTTCCGTGTAGTCCTGCTCGGTTGCGGGCTTGGCTTCCGCAACGAGCATGCAGGTCTGGGCGTCGCCACGGATCTCGATTCCCGCTTCGATCAATGCGCGGCCGACCCGCGGCAGGAGCGATTCGGCCACGGCCGCGTGGACCACGAGCGACTCGGCGGCATTGCAGACGCCCATCCGTTGACACTTGGCGTTGACCGTCAACCGCACGGCCATTTCCGGGTCGGCGGCCTTGTCCAGGTAGACGTGGCAATTGCCGGCGAAGTGCTTGATGACGGGCATCTTGGCTTCCGCGGCAACCCGGCGGATCAGGCCCTCGCCGCCACGTGGAATCGCCACGTTGATGTACTCGGGCAGGTTGAGAAAATGGCCGACGGCCGCACGATCGATCGTCGAGACCAACTGGACGGCCCCCTCGGGGATTCCGGCGTCGGCGGCCGCCTCGTCGAGAATGGCGACAATCGCCGCGCTGGAGTGGGCCGCCTCCTTGCCGCCGCGGAGAATCACCGCGTTGCCGCTCTTGACGCACAGCGCGGCCGCATCGGCCGTCACGTTGGGCCGCGACTCGTAGATGAAGAAGACGACCCCCAGCGGGACCTGCACCTTCTGCACTTCCAGGCCATTGGGCCGGATCGAGGACTCGAGAATCCGCCCCACCGGGTCCGGCAGGGCGGCCACCTCTTCCAGCGCCGCGGCAATCGACGCGACGCGCTCGGGCGTGAGGCGGAGCCGATCGACCTGGGCCTCGGTCAACCCGTAGCCCGCCGCGGCGGCCACGTCGAGCCGATTCGCCTCGGCCAAGGCCACCGACCGCTCGTGGAGGAGCCGCGCGCTGCGGTGGAGCCAGGCGCTCTTCTGCTGGCCGGTAACCAGGGCAAGTTCCGCCGCCGCCTGGTGGGCCCTCCGCGCCACCTCAAGACAATACTGCTTCAGAGCTTCCTCTCCGTTGTTCGCCATCGCTCGTCCCACTCTCTCAAATGCGGCTTCCGTCAAAAAAATCAGCCCAGGCAGGCCCTGCTTGCCATTCTAAGGGACCATGCGCGATCGGGGGAGCGCGGGAACCCCGACGGCTTCGGCAGTCGGCCGGAGTATCCCGAAGCCGATCCACGGCGTCAACGGCGATTCGGCGCCCCGAGGTGCCCAGGTGCCCAGGTGCCCAGCCCCCCCCGCGGAAACAAGTCGATCAGCCGGCGGGTACCCAGACAGCCGCTTAATCTGTGATATTTCACGGCCGGTCCCGTTTTATGTCACGGGAGCCTGTTGCATAGAACAGATGGGCGGGCTCGGTCAAGTCGATCCAAGACAATGTCATCGCAGATTTTCCAGGGGAGACCACAATTTTCCGCATGGCGGATCGTTGCCGGAAGTCTCCGTCGGCGGATTGCCCGAGGTGTCCTTAACATACTGCCATTGAGCCGTTTGGGACACGGAACCGGGTTCCGGACAGGATGTCCGCTGGTCGCCCTCGGCGAGGGACTGCCGATCGCCGGCCCCCCGCGAGCAACCGCTGCGGGGGTCGTTCGGCACGGCCATTGCACTTGCCTGGATTGAGCAAGCCGGAGATACTCTGGGCTCATGTCCAGGCTTTCGGCGCGTGGGAATGACTCCGCTCTGTTGGGAGAACGTACGATGCCGACCCAGATATTCGCCTTGCGTTTGGAGCCGTGCCGCCTGGTTGCGGCGGAGGTGACGGACGAGGCCGCCGCGACCCTGCTGGATGCGGGCGAGCAAGTCCTGCTCGGCACGTTTGAGGAATTGGGCAATCTCGCTCTCCGGCTTGCGCGGCCCCTGGTATTCATCGCGCGTGCGTCGGCCGCCGGCAGCCCGGGCCGCGAGCCCCGCGCTGATCAGGCGCCGCCGCGCCGTTCCCCCCAGTGGCCCGGACGAGCCGCCGTGGGGTTGGCTGCGCGAAGCGGCGAGGCTGGCCACGGTGGGCCGGCGGTCGTCCACGCCCCGGCGCGGGTGGCTTGAGTAGACGGGATGACGCCGCGCGCCTGGTTGATGAGAATTCTGCGAACCTTCGAAAGGATTGGAAGAATGGTCCGCCCTGGCATTCGCGGCCGCTGCTTGGCCGCCAGTCTCTTGTTGCTTGCACTGAGCCTGCCGGGTTGCGGGAATTCCGGGCCGGGAGGGGGCGGCGCGACGGGCGGGGAGGCCGCCCTGCTGAACGTCTCCTACGACCCCACGCGGGAACTCTACCAGGATTTCAACAAGGCTTTCGCCGACCACTGGAAGAATCAAACGGGCCAGACCGTGGTGGTCACCCAGTCGCATGGAGGGGCCGGCAAGCAGGCCCGCGCGGTGATCGACGGCTTGCAGGCCGACGTGGTCACGCTCGCCCTGGCGTACGACATCGACGCGATTGCCGAGAACGCCGGACTGCTCCCCGCCGATTGGCAGAAACGCCTCCCGCACAACAGTTGCCCCTACACCTCGACGATCGTCTTTCTGGTCCGGAAAGGCAACCCGAAAGGGATTCACGACTGGGGTGATCTTGTCAAGCCGGGCGTGGAGGTGATCACGCCCAATCCGAAGACTTCCGGAGGCGCCCGCTGGAACTACCTGGCGGCCTGGGCGTATGCCCTCAAGCAGGAGCTGGGCGACCTCGGCAAGGTCGGCGACCCGCAGCACGCGGCCGAGGTGGCGGCCGCCGAGCCGAAGACGCGGCAGTTCGTCACCCGGCTGTTCCAGCAGGTTCCCGTGCTCGATTCGGGCGCGCGGGGCTCGACGAACACCTTCGCCCAGAGAAACATGGGCGACGTGCTTCTGGCCTGGGAAAACGAGGCATT
>JAAYCB010000009.1 GCA_012744395.1 Pirellulaceae bacterium | reverse complement strand
CCGAACGGAAGTTGAAATTCTTGCGGCAGGCAAATGGACCGCGGCTGGTTGAGACCCACACGCTCGGAGTCCAGTCGCCAACGCTAAAGCCGTAGCTGGTGCGGCCGTAACCGAGGGTGCCTCTCTCAGCCGCCCCGGGGTCGGAGGGGCAAAGATACGAGGGGATCATCGCCAGCCAAGGCAGGTATGCAGTCGTCCGCCCAAAATAACTCTGGTAGGGCGGGTAGGTGACGCCGCCGATCGTGGTTGTCGAAGTGATCTGGTCATACAGCGCCGATTGCTCGACGAACGGCAAGAGCCCGACCAGACCGCTCACGAACTGGTTCTCCGAGGCGGTCTGACCTGTCACAGCGGCCTGAACGGACAAATAGGGCATTGCATTGTAGGTGTCGTGATAGTTGTGGATCGCCAGCCCAAGCTGCTTCATGTTGTTCCCGCACGCCGAGCGGCGCGCGGCTTCGCGGGCCGCTTGCACCGCGGGGAGCAGCAGGGCAATCAAGATGCCGATGATCGCGATCACCACCAGGAGCTCGACGAGTGTAAAGCCTCGACCGTTCTTCGGCCCAGAAAAGGAAACCGCAGACATGGCCACCCTCCTTCGAATCAAGAGAAGAAAGAACTGCACTGAAACGAGACCCCAGACGCCACCCGGTGCCACGATTGTCCCCGCTTCAGACGCCATCCTGGGCATCAACCCGCCCCAACGGGAAATGCCTCGTGGAGGAAGAGACTAACCATCCGTTATTCTGGTGACGCGGGCCCGCGTCCGTCAACTGTATTTTGCGCAAAATAAGATATCAAAACGCGCAACGCGGACAATCGGCCGATTTTTTGCCCATTCAAAAATGGCAGCCCCGTGTCGGATTGGTCATGCGCCGATCGTTGACCCGAAGTGTAAGCGAGGGCGGCTAACCCGAAATGGCCTCGCGGACGCGTCGGGTTGGGATGGAGGGGGGCGGCCTCGCGGACGCGTCGGGTTGTAACGACGGGCGACGGTCGAAGAGTAAGAATCCGCTCCAAGCGAGCGGAACCGGCCGGCCGTAGCGACGCGAGGACTCAGGTGGAGTAATATATAATCGCACGGGGCCTGCCGGGATGTGGCTCCCGGCTCCCTGCGAAGAACAGGTCCGATTGGGCCGTCCGCGGGGGGGAACCTGGCGAAATACGGCGATTTCCCGGGGAACCAGGCGCCACGCCCTTTCACCGGGCCAATCGGAAGTCTCGCGGCCAGAACCGCTTCCGAACGCCGTCAGGCCCCGCCTGGCCACGAGAAAAGGGGGCTGTCCGGCTTGGTTCTCCCCGCGACCCTGAGCGCCCAGTCGGCCCGCCGCACGCGCCAACGCCGAGAGCACACGATGGACCAACCTCGCATCGCACTGTTGATCGAAACCTCGCTGGGATACGGCCGCGGGCTGCTGCGAGGGATCGTCGAGTACGCGCGGCACTATGGCCCCTGGTCGTTCTACGTGGCGCCGGGCGATCTCGTCCAGCGGGTTCCAAAGCTGGTCGAAT
>JAAYCB010000105.1 GCA_012744395.1 Pirellulaceae bacterium | reverse complement strand
TGGCGAGCATCTGCCCGGGAGAAAAGTCGATGTTCTCCGGGGCGCTGCCCGCCGGTCGGGGCGGCGTGCCCGGCGGAATGTAGCCCGCCGGCGGCGGCTTGAGGATCTGGGCCAATCCCGCCACGACTAGGAGGAACGCCACCCCCAGAATCATGACCGCGCTGGCCAACCCGAAGCTGCCGATCAGCCAATTCGTGAGCGGAGCGGCATAGACGGGCGCCAAGCCGAAGCCGGAGACCACGATACCGACGATCATGCCGGTTTTGGCGGCCGGAAACCACTTGATCGCTGGCGGAGTCGCCGCCGCATAGGCGAAAGCGATGCCCGCACCGGTCAGCACGCCGAAGCCCAGCACGTAGCCCAGCGGCGTCGTCGTGAAACTGGCCAGAATCATCCCCGAGCCGACAAGAATCCCGCCCAGCGTGGCGGCCAGCCGCGGACTGAGCTTGTCCTGCATCTGCCCGGCGGGCACCATCGTCAGGCAAATCACCAGGCAGCTGACCGCGTAGGGCAACGACTTGTCCGCCTGGGACCAACCCCAACTGTCCGGCACGCCATTGCTGATCACGCTCCAGGAGTACATGATCGCCAGCGCCAGGTTGATCCCCAGCCCGGCAAAGGTGACCCGCCATCCATGGTTTGCCAACCGTTCGGTGGCGTCCTGATCGCTGTCGTGCATGTTGTTTTTCTGATCTCAGCGCTGGGGCAAATCACCTGGCAGCCTGCTTCAGAAGCAGGGACCGGGCCGCCGCGTGGCTCCCGGCCATCGTGTATCACGCGCAAATTCAGAAACCGTGCGGCGCTCGACACCCGCGGAATACGCGGGCGGGGGCCGTTCAGACAGGCCTGCTAGCGCAGCGGGTCCCCGCAGGCCTCCAGCAGGCATTCCTGAACGAGCAACTCGTGCTGGAGCGGGTACGGATTCACTCTCTCGCCGCGGATGATCTGAGCCCGCTCGATCCGCTGGTCGTCATACCGCGCCGTCATCGGCGGAAAGCCGGTCTCTTGATAACCCTTCTTCGCCGAGGCATGTTCATGGGCTGTGCCGATCTGGCCGATCTTGATCCGCGGCTCGGGCTTGTCGGCCGCCGATCTGGCCGCTTTGGCCCACCGCCCGGCCAGCAAGCCCGCGCCCGCGCCGGCCGCGGTTCTCAGCAGATGGCGACGATCCAAGGTGTTCATCGGTTGCTCGGCTGCATCTGCTCGATGTCCCCGTTGCTAGACCCTTTCCGGCACGACAAACGGGCCGCGGTAGGGCCGGCTCAACAGCTGGTTTGCGTCCGCGGCGTCAACGAACTTCTCCGCCTCGGCGTCGAATTGCAGGCTCCGCCCGAGGCGGCAGGTGGTGTTGGCCAGTTCCAGGCCGGCGCCGGCCAAGTGGCGTTTCATGTCTTCAAACGACTCGTGGACGATTTCGTCCCCGTTGAACGGCTTCGCCAGCCTGTCGAACGGCACGTCCTCGCCAAGCCGATAAGAGATGTTGCCCAAGTGGGTCAACAGCGCGGACCGGTGCCCTTCGAGAATCTCGGCATGAAGGTCTTCACGTCTCCGGCTGCGGACGCAATCGATGAAGTTCTGCATGTGCCGCGGGCCCTGCTCGGGGACGCCCGGAGTCGGCGGGCTGGCGATCGGCAGACCCTCGGTCTTGCCCTTGGGGAAGAACTTGCCGTCGCGGATCGCGCCCTCGTCGGTGTAGAACTCGTTGGTGATCTTCCAATGCTTGTCGTCGATCAGCCCGCGAATCTCCAGCAGCAGCGTGACTTCGCCGAAATCGATCATCGTCAAATGGGTGTTGGGGGTCTGCCCCTCGTCCTTGTAGCCGAAGCGGCCGCCCAGGCTGACGACGTTCTTGGGAGTCGCCCCGGCGGGCAGGGCCCAGCGGCAAACGTCGATCTGGTGCGAGCCCATGTTTCCGATCTCGCCGTCGCCGAAGTCCCACATCCAGTGCCAGTTGTAGTGCACCAGATTCCTGTTGAAAGGACGCGTGGCTGCCGGGCCCAGCCAGAGATCGTAGTCCAATCCGCTGGGCGGCTCCTGCGGGGGCTTGACGCCGATGCTGGCCCGCGACCGGCTGGCGTAGCCGTAGGAGACCAGCAGCTTGCCGTATTTTCCGTTCCGCACGTCGTCGACCAACTTGCGCCACTGCGGATCGCTGCGGCGCTGCGTGCCGTGCTGGACCATGCGGCCGTATTTTCTGGCCGCCTCGACGAGTTTGCGGCCCTCGAAGATGTTGTGGCTACAGGGTTTCTCCACATACACGTCCTTGCCCGCCTGGCAGGCCCAGACGCCGATCAGCGCGTGCCAATGGTTGGGCGTGACAATCGAGACGGCGTCCAGATTCTTGTCGTCCAACGCGCGGCGGACGTCCTGAACGCAGGTCGGCGTGTTGCCGGCCCGGTCCTCGACGATCTTGCTCCTGGAGGCAAACAACCGGCTATCGGGATCGACGAGGTAGGCGATCTCGACGCCCTTCAGCTGGGCATAACCGGTCATGTGGGTCTGCCCCCGCCCGTTGATGCCCGCGACGGCGATGCGGACGCGGTCGTTTGCGCCCAGCACGCGGCCGGAGGCCCGCGTGCCGGCGACGGCAAACGCCGTGGCCGCGCCGGCGCTGGCGGCGCGCTTCAAAAACATTCGACGGGTATGACGCGACATGGGCAAGCCCTCCTCCGGTATCCAGGTTGTTAATGCGGCGGGGAGTCGTGGCGCCGCGCAGAATCAACGGACAGGTGCGGCAGTTGGACCGGGTGTTCCTCGGCAGGCGGCAATCGCGAAAAACGCGTAGGACATCCTCACCCTGAAGCTGCCGGACCGTCTCTGACTCTAGCGGTTCAAGCGAGCGCCCGGCAAGTCTCCGCGTTCTTCCCCAATTGCAGGCTGCAACGTTCCACGATCCACGGGCGCACCTGCGCAAGCCCATGCCAGCCTGCATTCGCCTCGTGAGCCGGGCCGCGACGATTCGCGGATGTCTGGCCGACAACGCGAATCGCTGATCGGAACAACTCCCACTACCACTCGCCGATTGGCTGGTTGTCGCGTCGGCAGAGCAACCGTTCCCAAGTCGTGTCGACAATCCTTCGCACAGAAGTCTCTCTGCTCCCGCTTGGGTCAATCGCGATGCCATCCGCCTGGTAGCGCGCGTCGATTGTGTCGGGGACGAACCGCACACTGCCATCAGCGAGCACGAAATTCGCCCCGCCGGGATGATAGCTCGAGTAGTTCCGCATCCCGCGCGTTGTCCCCATTTCCGCGGTCTGGGTGGTGCCGTCGAGGTTCATCTTAATCGCACCAACGGCCACCTGATCGCCTTGGCGCGT
>JAAYCB010000104.1 GCA_012744395.1 Pirellulaceae bacterium | reverse complement strand
GAATCTCGCGGCCTCATGCCCCTGGTTGCTGCCTCACCGATTCATTATGATGCTTGCCCAGGAGCGAGCAAACCATGCAGATTATTCTCGCCGCGCCGCGCGGGTTTTGTGCGGGCGTGAACATGGCGATTGAGAGTCTCGAAATCGCGTTGGCGCGATTCGGACCGCCGGTTTTCGTGTATCACGAGATTGTCCACAACCGCTGGGTCGTCGAGCACTTCCGCGCTCGGGGAGTCGTCTTCGTCGAGCATCTGGACGACGTGCCCGCCGGGGCGAACCTGCTTTACTCGGCCCACGGCGTCTCCCCGGAGGTCCGCCGCAGCGCGGAAGCGCGGAACGTGGCGACGATCGACGCGACCTGCCCCCTGGTGACCAAGGTCCATCGCGAGGCGGCGCGTTTCGCCGGCGAGGGATACAAGATCGTGCTCATCGGCCACCGGGGGCACGACGAGGTGATCGGCACGATCGGCGAGGCGCCCGAGGCGATCCACCTGGTGGGGAGCGTGGAAGACGTCGACCGGCTCGAGTTTTCCGGAACGGAAAAGCTCGCCTACTTGACCCAGACGACGCTCTCGGTGGACGACGCCTCGCTGATCATCCGCCGCCTCAAGCAGCGGTTCCCGCAGATCGAGGGGCCGGCAAAAGAGGATATCTGCTACGCGACGCAGAACCGCCAGGAGGCGGTCCGCATTCTCGCCGGCCAGGCCGACCTGGTTCTCGTCGTCGGCAGCCGGAATAGCTCCAACAGCCAGCGCCTCGTCGAGATCGCCAACAACCAGGACGTGCCGGCCTACCTGATCGACGGCCCGGACGACATCCGCCCGGATTGGTTTTCGGGCGAGGAGACCGTGGTGATCACGGCCGGCGCGAGTGCTCCGGAAGGCCTCGTGGAGCGATGCGTCGCGTGGTTGCGGGGCCGCTTCCAGACGAGTCTGCGGACCCATCGGGTGCGCGAAGAGAACGTCCGATTTCAATTGCCGAGAGAGCTTCGGGGATGACGATCAACGACGTGGAACTTTTCCTGGTCGAGCGCGAGGCGATCGGTTCCGAACCGCCGATTCCGTCGGTGCTCGTCCGTTTGGCGACCAAGTCGGGTCTGGAGGGCTGGGGCGAGGCCGGGCTTGCCTGGCGCGCCTCGGAACTTCCCGCCCGGCGCGACATCCTGCTGTCGATTCTCGCGGGCCGCAGCGCGTTCGACATCGAGGAACTGCTCGATCTGGAGGCCCTGCGGCCCCGCCCCTTGCAGGCCGCCGTCGAGATGGCCTCCTGGGACCTGGTGGGCCAGGTCGCCGGCCTGCCCCTCTGCTGCCTGTTCGGCGGGCAGTACCGGCAGCGTCTGCCGCTGGGCATCCGCCTCCACGGCGCTACGATTGAACAGGTCCTCCAGCTTTCGCGGGAGATGGCCGAGCAGGGATTCCATTGGCAAACCGTCTCGGCCGCGGGGCGTCTTTCCAGTGACGAGGACGTCGTCACGGCGCTGGTCGAGGCGGTCGGCGACCGTGTCGAGCTGCGGCTTGACGGCCGCGGTGTCTACAATCCGGAGCAGGCCCTCGAACTCTGCCGCCGCATCGAGGACGTGCCGCTGGATTTCCTCCTCGATCCGCTGGCCGATCGCCGGCTCGAGCCGTTGTCCGCCTTGCGGCGGCAGACCACGGTTCCCCTGGCCGTCTCGCGGGCGATCGAGGGCCCCGCCGACGTCATGGCCTTGATCCGCGGCGGGGCGGCACGGCTGGCGATTATCGATGTGCAGCGCGTGGGCGGGCTTGCCAACGCGAGACGCTGCGGCACGATTGCCCAGGCGGCGGGCATCGGGGCTTCTCTATCGGCCGGTCCCTCGGTTGGCATCGCCATGGCGGCGATGCTTCAACTGGCCGCGGCCACGCCGGCGTTCACCGGCTGCATCGAATGCCCCCAACATCGCCCGGTGGACGACCTGGCGATCGAAGACTTCGAAACAGTCGACGGGATGATCGCCGTGCCCCAGGGGCCGGGGATCGGTATCGAGGTGGATCGGGTCAGAGTCGAACAGTATCACGTCGGCTAGCCCGGCGGATGCGCATTCGTCATTCGACATTCGACATTCCCGACCCCCTCTCGCTGGATGTAGTCCTTCATGAACTTGTTCTCCATCGCGAGGTGGTCGTGCTGCGCTTTGACGACGTCGCCGATCGATACGAGCCCCACCAACCGGCCCTCGCGAAGCACGGGCAGATGGCGGATTCTCCGCCTGGTCATCAGCCCCATGATCGTCTCCACCTGTTCCGCCGGCGAGGCGGTGGCCAGATCGGTGCTCATCGCCTCGTGGACGCGGATCGAGGCGAGCTGCCGCTGGCCGCGGGAGGCGCAGACATGGAGGATGTCGCGCTCGGTGATGATTCCGATCACGCGTTCGCCGTGCTCCGCGTGGCGATCGCAGACAACCAGCGACCCGACATTGTGATCGACGAGCCTTGAGACCACATGCTCCAACGTGGCGTCGGCATCGACCGTGTAGACCTTGTTCCCCTTGGCCTTGAGAATCTCCTCAATCGTCATCCAACCAATCCCTCCTTTCCCGCCCCGGGCAGGCGCGCCGTACACCCCGTTCACGGAGACTGCCGCAACGCGCCCGGCGGCAGACCGTTGCCGGATGGCACGATGAGCCTCCGCGCCACGAACATGAGCCGGTCCACCGGGGCCCATTTGGGGATATCAAACTTCGCCCGGATTAGTTATGAGCCAGGGATCTCTCGACTGTCGCGCGCCGTCGGAACCCGAAGCGTAAGCGAGGCGATCTGGGTAATTCAAGCGAGGCGAGCTGGGAAGCGTAGTCAAGGCCCGCTGGGCAAGTTCTCCTCGCTTACGCGTCGGGTTACTGTCCTCGCTTACGCGTCGGGTTGGCGATCGGCTCATGAGTAATCCGGGTTAGACAACGGGGAACTATATTCACGGCGGGGGGGAAAAGTCAATCGACTGGGCAAGGCTGGGACCGGCCAATAGGAAGAACCGTGAATGATCGTAGACCGGTTGGCACGGGGCAGCCTGGTGAAGGTCGATCTCTCAGGGACGGACGATGGCCACGGATGGCAACAATTGGCTCGCCCGGATGGGCACGTGCGCGCTGGAGTCCCGCCCTTTCAGGGCTTGCACCGTGCGTCCCTTCTCGAACCCAGCCACGACGCTGCGCGGCGATCGCCGCTGCGCTCTGCCCTGGGCTGATTTGTGGCTGCCCCGTTCGGGGCGAAATCCAACCACAGCTGCCTGATCATTGACCCCGCGCGAGTGGGGCACGGGCTGGTCCTGAAGCGGCGGGCAGCCGGCTCAGATCAGAGAGGCTCCTGAAGGCAGCCGCGGCGGAGGCACAATCTCCGGTCGGCGATTCGGGCGAGGAACGGGCGATCGTGTGAGACAATCAGCATCGCCTGCGGCAGGCCGGCAAGGATTCCGGCCACGCGCTCGGCGGCCGTCTCATCCAGACCGGCGGTCGGTTCATCGAGCAGGAGCACCTCCGGCTCCATGGCCAGAACGGTGGCCAGGGCGACGAGCCGTTTTTCACCGCCGGAGAGCTTATAGGTCACGCGGTGTGCGTAGTCCTCCAGGCCGAGCTCGCCCAGGGTCCGCGCCACGATCTGCTCGACCTCGTGCCGCGACTTGCCGAGGTTGAACGGGCCGAAAGCCACGTCTTCGGCCACCGTGGGGCAGAAGAGCTGGTCGTCGGAATCCTGGAAGAGCAGCCCCACGCGGCCGCGGATCGGGCGGAAGTCGGCCTCCCGCTCGCGGGGCTTTCCGAAAACGATCACGCGGCCCTGCGCGGGCCGGCGGAGGCCGACGATCAGCCCCAGGAGCGTCGTCTTGCCCGACCCGTTGGCGCCGACCAGGCCGACCCGTTCGCCCGCCGCGAGCGCCAGGTCGCATTGGTCGAGCACCGTCCGCTCGCCGTAGCGGAAGGTCACTCTGTCGAGCTTGACGAGCGGATCGCTCATTGCCACTCCAGCCGGGCAATGCCCGCAAGCACGGCGGCCGCCGCGGCGGCGAACAGCGCGTCGCGCCGCGAGTAATGGAAGTGGTCGAGGAGGTAGAAATGCCCGTGGAAACCGCGGCACTTCATCGCCGCGACGACGCGCTCGGAGCGGTCGAGGCTGCGGACCAGCAACATCCCGACCAACCGGCCATAGGTCCGGTAGGTGTGCATGTTCACCCCGGGGCGGAAGGCTCGCACCTCGATCGCCGCGCGGAGCCGGTGATATTCCCGACGGAGCACGTCGAGGTAGCGAACCGTGAACAACAGCAGGTGGGTCAGCTTGTCCGGCACGCGGAAATGGCTGATTGCATGGCCCACCGTGTTGATGTCGAGCGAGCCGGCCAGGGCGAGCAGCAGCAGCACGATCGCGTTGCCCTTGGCGGCGATCGTCAGGGCCAGGCGGAGGCCGTCCGCGCTATAGGAAAACGGGCCGACCGTGCCGAGCTGGCGGCCGCCGGAAGAGAGCGGCATCAGGGCCACGAGCAGGAGCATGAACAGGTTCAGCGGCGCCAATCGCCGCAGCATGTCCCGGAGGCCAACGCCGCTGAAGGCCGCCGAGACGACCGCGGATGCCAGCGCGGCCAGGAGGGCGGGCGGACGGTTGACCACGGAGACGACCAGGGCAAACGCGATCGTGGCGAGGATGCGGCTGCGCGGATCGACGCGGTCGAGCAGGGCTGGGCCGTCGGCAGTTGGGTCCATCGCGTGTCTCTCAGACGCCGGCCTTGGGGGAATTGCGCTCGCGGCGGCGGACGCCGAGAAAATAAAAGCTCACACCCATCAGCCCGAGAATGTAGCCGATGCCGCCAACGATGTCCTGAAAGCGGAGTTCTTGCCGGAGTTGTTCGATGTCGCGGCGGAGCGCGATCACCTGCTTGTCGAGTCCACCCTGAGCGCCCGCGGCGGGCCGCTGGTGCGGCCGGTCCGCGGGCGCGGCGGCCGGCTCGGCCGCCGTCGCGCCGGCGGGTTCGCCCGGCTCGTCTCCGCCGTCCGGCAGACCCTCGGGCAGCTCATCGCTCGGAACCGTGTATTCCGCCTGGTGTCCTTCGCCCGCGTCGGCCACGAGCCGCCAAGGGCACCGCCTGGTCGGGATCAGGGCGAATCGGCCCTCCGCGTCGGCGATCGTCTCGGCCAGCTTCGCGCCCTGCGGATCCAGCGCGGTGATCTTCGCGCCGGCGATCGGAGTTCCGCCCCGCGCGAAGACTTCGCCGTGGATGACGCCGTCCTCAACGTAGGCGAAAACGTTGATCGTGTGGGCCTGGGCGCCGTTGCCGGCGAACAGCCCCAACCCGGCGGCGACCGCCGCCAGGAGGGGAAGAGATGGGATCGATCGGGCGGCAGGCATCGCGGGCGGACCTCTCTCAATGCGTGGCCAGGAGGGGAGCGTCGAGCAGCTCGGGGCGGACCTTGCGGAGGAACACCACCGCGACCGCCGTGACCAGGCCCTCGAACGGCGCGATCACCAGATGCGCCGCCAGCGCCGCGCGGGCAACCACCTGGAACTCCCTGCCGGACAGCGCCAGGGCCGCCGCATTGAGCACGGCGCCAAGCAACACGCCCAGCGCCCCGGCGGCAAACGCAGACAGGAAGGTCGCCGTCTCGCTGCGGGCGTGGACCGCCCGGCGGAAGATCGCATAGACGGCGATTGCCGGAGTGGCCATCACCGCCGTGTTCAGCCCGAGCGTCGTCGGACCGCCCGCGCCGGCGATCAGCACCTGGAGGAACAAGGCGACCAGAAGCGCGGGGAAGGCGGCCCAGCCGAGCACCAGCCCAACCAGCCCGCAGAGGACCAGATGGACCGAGGTCACGCCAAGCGGAATCGGGATCAGCGAGACGGCGAAGAAGGCCGAGCTGAGCAGGGCGACTTGCGGAACGCGCTCGTAGTCCATGCGGCGGAGCCCAATCGCCGTGCCGAGCGCGGTCGCCGCCCAGCCGGCGCCGAGGACCGCCACGCCCGCTAGCGACCCGCTCAGGGCTCCTTCGGCAATGTGCATGATCGGCCGATCAAGAAGGGTTCAGGGTTCCGTTTCATGCCGCCAGGCTCCACACCTGGTTCCCAAGCTGGAGCTTGGGAACCAGGAAAGGGTTCAAGTTCCAAGGTCCAGAGCCGTTGCCGGTGCTTGCTCTGTGTATTGGACATTGAACCTTGAACCTTGGTTTTTTTGTCTTTTCCCACCCTAGTCCATGTCTACCGTACGGACCCAGATCAAGCCGCCGAGTTCCACGTCGACCTCCTCGCCCGTCGGCGCGGTCATCGGCTCGTCGCCGTCGATCAGGGCGGCGAATCCCCACCAACCGGCCCGGGGCATCGAATAGGCAAAAACCCCATTGGCATCGGCCTTGATCACCTGGGTCACCAGGGCTTCGTTGGGAATCTTGACTTCCCCGTCCGCGTTCAGGTACTCGACCTCGACGGTGGCGAAGGGGACCGGCTTGCCGCCGCGCCGGACAATTCCTCGAAACGTGTTTCCCGTCCACAGCCCGTATGGCCGCACCAAGGGCTCGATTTCGACGGGCAGGCCGACCATCGCGTCCCATCCGGTCTGGGCGCCGAGGAAGTCGACGACGACCTTCGTGTAGTGGATGATCATCTTCTTTTCGCCCGGCTCCCAGTAGGGCGCCGGTTCCAGGTAGAAGACGTGATCGCCGGGCCGGAGCAGGCGGGCGGAGCAGGCGTAGACGGTCTTGCCATCGATCTGACCGGCGGCGAGCGTGTCGAGCAGATCGCGTTTCTCGCCGCCGGCGAGAACGCCGAACTGCCGCGGCCGGCCCATCGGCATCGGCGGGCCGCCTTCCATCGGGTGGGTGAAGATCATCTCCAATTCGACGCTGCGGCCATCGGTCGCCGCGACAACGTCGCGCGAGGGGATCAAAACCTGAAAGTGGCCCCAGGCCGTAGCGGAAACGCTGACCACAAGGAGCAGAATCGCGGGAGCTGTGCGGAAAGAGAGCTTAACCAGACCCATGGCGGCTACCGTGCGGAAAGGGGCGTGTGTGCGGTTTCGTAACACGAACCCCTTTATTTTATTACGCCGCAAGGGTCTTGTCGACCGGTCGTCAGGGGTCGGCCGCGGCCATCACCAGCTCGCCTTTGAAAATGCCCTTCAGGCCGCGAAGCTGCGCGGCGATCGTCTGGAGCTGGTCGGCGGGGCCGCGGAGCACGATCACCTCAAGGCAGAGGTCATGGGCAAGATGGGCATGCAGCACCGAGATGATCAGGTCGGTGTTGTCATGTTGCAGGTTCATCAGGTGGTCGCGGAGCTGCGGCCGATGGTGGTCGTAGACCAGCGTCAGGGTGCCGGCGACCTCGTGGGAACCGCTGGCCCACGCCCGCTGCGTCAGCCGGTCGCGGATCAGCTGCCGCACGGCCTCGCTTCGGGTGGCAAACTGCTCCTGTTTGCAGTAGCGGTCGAATTGCCCGAGCAGATCGTCTTCAACGGAAACGGAAAACCGCACGATTTCGCTCACACTCGGTCCTCCCCGGCGAGACAAGGGGCCACGTGTTCAGTCCGGGCTAGGAGCGCCGCCGCCCCGCGCGGCGCCGGCAGTCGCGGCAGATTCCGGTCACAAACAGCCGGTGCCCATAGACTTCGAAATCGTGCTCCCGGGCGGCGGCGGCGCAGAGCCGTTCGACGTCGCCGCTGTGAAACTCGATCAACCGGTCGCAGACTTCGCAGTGCAGGTGGTCGTGGCGCGGATAGCCGTAGTCGTGCTCGTAAACGCTCCGCCCGGCGATCGTCATCTTGCGAATCAGGCCAGCCTCGGTCAGCTCACCGAGCGTCCGATAGACGGTCGGCCGGCTCACCTTCCGCTGGACGATCAGGTCCTGAAGGTGGACCATCAATTCATCGGCGTCGAAATGGTCGTGGTGGCTGAAGACCTGGTCGATGATGATCCGCCGCTGTTGGGTGATCCGTTTCCCCTGCGACTTGAGGAACCGTACAAACTGCTCCACCGGAGGGTGGGCGGGTTTGACCGTTCGCAGCGAGTAATCACGGGTCATGGCGGAAGGCCCAGTGGATTCGTTGCCGGCCGGTGCGACGGGCGGCTCGCGCCCCTGGTCTCTCCGCCGCGCGACGAGGCGTCAAACGGCCCGCCTAGCCGATCTCATCGAGCAGTCGGCCGACCGCGATCTCGAGTCTCTCCGACGTCTCGTACGCGCCTCGGGCGATCTGCGTGCGGATCGCATGGACGCGATCCTGGCGAACGTCGGGCAACTCGCGGACCTTGTCGACGAGTTGGGCCGCATCGGAGATTTGCAGCTCGTCCTGAATCGGCTTCGATTCGCTGGCGACCTGTCGCTGCGCGACGCGAGCAGAGTGCGGGGGGCCGATGGGTTGGGCTCCGTGCAAATTGGCCGGACCGTAAATGTGCATCCTCAAAACTCCCGAAGAGACGCCACGCGAGCCGATCATGCGGGCGTGTCCAATTAAATATAACTCACACTGCTGCGTCAACGGTTACCCCTGGGCGAGAGAAGGTCGCATGCCGAACAGATCGCTTGTGCAAACCTCTCTTCGGCCGTCTCCGCCCGATGGGAATATCAATTCCCCGGCAGGCCAGTTAAGACCGAATCGCTCCTTCTCGCGCCCTGTAGCGCCTTTGACGACTCACAGGGCCGCTGACGGCAGACGCCGGCTCTCCCGGCCGCCGCCCGTCGCGACCACGCCACGCGTGTCGCCTCCCCGCCACCCATTATCGTTTCCCGCGGCAAAACCGCCAAGACGCATTCTCCTTTTCACGCGGGTCGCGGCGACAACCGCAACGGATTGCCCCGTCCCCCGCACTGTGATACGGATGTTCAGTTCCAATGGTTCGAGAATTCTGGTGGGTTGGATTGTAGGCAGAAGCCGTAATCCGGGCAAGGCCGACGTGCCTGGACCCGGTTTCCCCAACAAGAGGGGGGATGTCGATTTGTTCTTGCGGCCGGAACCTCGACGCCTGGCGACGGTTTACGGAGATAGGTCGGGGGGCCCTCCGCCACCAGGCCATGCGAACCGAGAACACGAAAGGAAAGACATGAAGACATGGGTAACGTGCTTGGCGGGGACGATGGTCCTCGCCCTTTCCGCTCCAGCCGCGCCGGCCGCAGAGGATCGCCCCGCGCCGCCCCAGCGCGGCGCTTTCTTTGAACGACTGGACGCCGATAAGGACGGCCGCGTCGTTATCGATGACGTGCCGGACCGGGCGCCCGACTGGGTTCGAGAGTTGCTCCGCCGCGCAGATCGTAATCGCGACGGACAGGTCACGCGGGAGGAAATGGCCAAGCAGCGGTCGCGGCACACCGGTGCGCCCGGCGCGCGGTTTGGGCGCCGCCCCGCCGATCAAAAGACGCAGCCATCTCGACCATCCAAGGTCCGGTTTGCCGGGCCGCCTCGCAAGGGGAAGCCTGGCCCCCATCCGCGACCACCTGCCTGCCCGTGGTGTGGGCGAGGAGCGATGAGGCCGTGGGGGGGCTGGCGGCATTGGGGGTATTGGGGCGCTGGCCCAGCGACCCGATGGCACGCCTCGCACAGCCCGCGGATCGCGCCCGGCGGTCGAGGGCCGGCCATGCACCACGGACCGTGGGGGCCGCGGGGACCGTGGCACGCCGGGCCGATGATGGGCGATCGCACCTGGTCAGGCCATCGCGGATGGGACCGCCCGGCTGGCAAACCGCGGCGGCCGGAGTTCAGCCAGCAGCGGCCGCGCGACGGTCGCGGGCGGTGGTCGCCGGCTGACCGGCCGGGCGCCGGCAAGCCGCCCGTGCCCCCGTCGGGCGAAATCGGTCGTTCACCACGCACCAAGATGGCCGACCCCGGGAAGCCGGACCGCCCGCGCCCCGGCCGGGAGGTCAAGAAGTCGGAGGATCGCCCGCGCCCCGGCCGCGACGCGAAGAAGTCTGCCGAAGAACCCCAACCGCCGACCGACAGAAAGACCGAGGCCGAAAAGAAGACCGACGATGCCGCCAAGGCGGCCTGGTGGAGGTAGTCCCGTAACCGATCGACTCGTCGTGCCGGCAGCACGAGGCTTGCCCCGCTCGGGGGGATGCAAATGGCCCCCCGAGTTTTTTTGTCCCCGGAAGTCCTCCCAATCGCGTGAACCCGAACCAGGAACAACTGTCCTCCGTAGAGAAGTCGGAGATTGGCACGGCGGAGTCGAGTCGCCAGGAAACCGATCAGGAGTACCGCGCGTCCAATCACTGGCGGCATCATCTACTCGGGCGGGACTGTCCTTCCCGAAAAACGGCGTGGGACTTGAGATTCGGCGGGATCAGGCGAATAGACTTCAGGAGACCGCGTCGGCAACATTCAACCGGCAACCGGCGAGAAGAGGCGTTCGCCGGATTTTCCGACCGTTCGCGCGGCTTTTCAGCACAGCCGTCGCGATGATCGGGGCGACAGGGGTGGAACATGGAAAACAAGAGTCCCGCGGCAATCCAGTGGCAGGACGACTGGGACCGGAGCGATTTTCCGCTGGATCGCGAGAGTCGAGCGTTTCAGCGGTTTTCTTCGAGAATCGATCGCCAGCTTCGCAAGCTGGTCGCCGCCTGGGCGCATCTGGCCGCCCCCAACGCGCTGCGGAGCCAACGCCGCATCTCGTCGCCGGCGGCCCTCAGAAGGCCGTAGGCGGCCTGCCTTCTCTCCCGGAAAATCCGTCTCGACGGGCTTAAACCGCAGGCTTTCCCCGGCGTCGCTGCCGGTGGGCCGTGGCGAATTCCGCGGGATGCCGACCGTCGGCAGGTTGCCCGACCGGAAGTCTCTCCCGCTTGCTGCCGCGCCGCTGGCCGAATAGACTGGCAGTGCCCTGGAGAGGGATCGCTTCCGTGTCTGTCAGATCATTTGAGCCGTGGAGAAGACGATGTATCTCACTCGACGCCATCTGCTGAAGTTGGGGGCCGGCGCTGCCGCTGCCTGCGCCGCGAGCGGATTGCCCCTGGAGACGTTTGCCCAGACCGGCAGACAAGATGACAAGGGCAAAAAGATCCCCATCGGGCTCCAATTGTATTCCGTTCGCAAGATGTGCGAAGAGGACCTGCCCGGCGTGATCAAGGCGGTGAGCGAAATCGGCTACCAGGGCGTGGAGTTTGCCGGCTACTACGGTCGGGCGGCCGAGCAACTCCGCAAGATGCTCGACGAGCACGGCCTGGTCTGCTGCGGCACCCACCTGCGCGCTTCGCTCAAAACCCTCGCCGGCGGCGATTTCAGCGAGTTCGACAAGGAAGCCGAATTCAACCGCGTCCTCGGCAATCCCTACCTGATTTTCCCCTGGATGCCCGACGAGCTGCGCAATTCCGCCGAGGCCTGCAAGAAGACGGGCGAGTTGCTCTCGCGACTGGCCGAGCGCGTCAGGCAGTACGACGGCTACGTCGGTTATCACGCCCACGGCGGCGATTTCGGCAAGATTGGCGATGCGACCCAGTGGGACCTGCTGTTCGAGAACTCGAGCGACCGCGTGGTCATGCAGATGGATATCGGCAACTGCATCGGCGGGGGCGGCGACCCGTACGCCACCCTGAAGAAGTTTCCCGGCCGCTCGCTGACCGTGCACCTGAAGGAATACGGCGGACCGCCCGCCGCCGCCCTTGGCGAAGGCGATGTGGACTGGAAACAGGTCTTTCAGATCTGTGAGGCCGTCGGCGGGACCCGTTGGTACATCGTCGAGCACGAAGTCGGCGACAAGCCGCTGGAAAGCGTGGCGGCTTGCCTGAAGAATCTCCGCAAAATGGGCAAATGACCGGCCGCCGGCGCGCAAGCGCCGTGTTTGACGAGCGCCCGGGTTCTGGAGGCTCGCCCCCCACCCTCCGGACCGATCCGATCGAGGCGGCAGACGCCGAAAAAGCGCGCGGCCGCGGCGCTCGGATTTCCCGGTATGGCAAGCCGCGTGCCGGGCTGTTATACTTCCCAGCTTGCGCGGCCTGCCCTCCCAAGTGGCGGGCGGTTGGAACGCCCGGACCGGTTTCCGACCGGCTCCCTGGTTCCGCCCTGCATGACGACGACCGCAGAATCCGCCTTCTGGATGGCCGGTTCGCGAAGTCCCGTGCTCCGCCGCGGGAGGTTCAGGATGGATTCCAGAACACCTTGGCAGCGCCCGGCAGGGCGCGGAGGCAGAACATTCCCCCGCAGCCCGGCAAGCCCACCGCGGAGACGAACAACGGCCAATGGAATTTCTGCATTACGCGATCGACCTGTTCCTGCATCTCGACAAGCACCTCGATGTGATCATCCAGGACTATGGCGCCTGGACGTACCTGATTCTCCTGGCGATCATCTTCTGCGAGACGGGGCTGGTCGTGACGCCGTTCCTTCCGGGCGATTCCCTGCTGTTCGCCGCGGGGACGTTCGCCGCGCGGGGCGCCTTGAACGTGAACCTGTTGTTCGTCCTGTTGACCCTGGCGGCGATCGTCGGCGATACGGTCAACTACTGGATCGGCGCCTACATCGGTCCGCGGGCGTTTGGCGGCACGATCCGGTTCCTGAACCAGCGCCACCTCGAGCGGACACACGAGTTCTACGAGCGGCATGGCGGCAAGACGATCATCCTCGCCCGCTTCATCCCCATTATCCGCACGTTCGCCCCGTTCGTGGCGGGCATCGGAGCGATGAACTACTCGCGGTTCATCGCCTACAACGTGGTTGGAGGCATCGCCTGGGTGGCCGCCTTCATCTACGGGGGGTATGCCTTTGGCGGATTGGAGACGGTGCGGCGGAACTTCACCCTGGTGATCCTGGCGATCATCGGGATTTCGGTGCTGCCGATCATCGTGGAATTCCTGAGAGCGCATTTTGCCCGCAAACCGGAAGACGCCGCCTGAGCCGCTCGGTCGCGGTCGCCTGTTGAGGACCGGCCTTCTGGAACCGCGGTTCCGGCCACGAAGGAGGAGACGCAAATGGAACCAGCCAAGAAGCTCTCGCGCCGCAGCTTGCTGAAGACCTCCGCCGTTGCGGCGGGCGCGATCCTTGCCGGCGGCCCCGCGGCGGCGGGGCCCAAGCCGAGCGGCGGCGCGGCGATCGTGATCGATTGCCACGCCCATCTGCATCACCACGGCAACGCGAAATACGCGGAGAAGGACCGCCAGCTGATCGAGGCCGCGGACAAGCTGGGCATCCACCGGCTCTGCTGTTCGATCCTCACGCCGGCACGCCCAGCCACGGCCGATGGATTCCGCGCGTGCAACCGCTGGCTGGCCGAGGCGGCGGCGCGTTTCTCCGACCGCGTCTGGGGCTACTGCTACGTCAACCCCGAATGCGGCAGGGAGGCGGTGGACGAAATCCGCCGCTGCGTCGACGAGCGCGGGTTCATCGGCGTCAAGCTCTACAACGAGCGCGTCTGCACCGATCCGGTCGTGGCGCCCGTGGTCGAGACGGCGATCGAGCTGGGCGTGCCGATTCTCCACCATGCCGGCCATGCCCACTACCCGCTCCCCGGGCAGCCCAACATCTCCGACGGCGGCCACCTGGCCGAACTCGGGCGGCGCTACCCCGAGGCCCGGCTGATCTGCGCGCATGTCGGCGGCGGCGGCGATTGGGAGTGGACGATCAAGGCCCTGCGCCACGCCTCGAACGTCTATCTCGACACGAGCGGAAGCGTTACCGACGAGGGGATGATCGAGATGGCCGCCGAGATTCTCGGCGTCGACCGGCTGCTGTTCGGCTGCGACATGTCGATGACGGCCGGCGTGGGAAAAATCCGCGCCGCCAGGCTCGACGCGGAGAGCAAACGCAACATCCTCGGCGGCAACATGAACCGGCTCTTGGCAACACGGAACAAATCATGATCTTCGACGTCAACGCCTACCTGGGCCACTTCGCCTTCCGGCAACTCCGCCACAATACGCCGGAGGGCCTGTTGCGGCTGATGGACTCCAAGGGGATCGAGCGGGCGGCGGTCTCCAGCGCAAGCGCGATCACCTATCGCAACTGCCAGTCGGGAAACGAGGAGTTGTTCGCGGCGGTCAAGCCCCATCGCGACCGGCTGATTCCCTTGGCGGTAATCAATCCGTTCTATGCCGGCTGGCGCGACGACCTGGAAATCTGCCACCAGCAGTTCGGCATGCAAGGGCTGCGGCTCTATCCCAAGTGGCACAACTACGCCCTGGCCGACCCGTGCGCCGAGGAGCTGATTTCCGCGGCCGTCGAACGCAACCTGCCTGTCTCGATCCCGTTCCGCGTGGAAGACTACCGGCAGCGGAGCTGGCTGGTGGACGTTCCGGACATCCGCCCGGCGGAGGTTGTCGATCTGGTAAAGAAACACCCCAAGGGGCGGTTCCTCCTCCTCAACGCCGCCGGCTTGAGCGGCACGCCGCTGGGCCGGCCGGGCGAACTGCCGGCCAACTACGTGATCGAAATTTCCCGCGCCAGCGCGGTGTTGGGAAACGAGATCGGACAGCTCCTCGCCGCGCTCGGCCCCGACCGCCTCGTGTTCGGCTCCGGCATGCCGTTCACCTATCCCGACCCGGCGCTGCTGAAGCTGGAGGTGCTCGACGCGCCCGAACAAGTCAAAGAGCAGGTCCGCCGAGGCAACGCCGCCGGGCTGTTCGGCGACCCCACGTGACGCCCGCCAGCCCAAAGCACCCGCCGGCGCCGCCGCTCTCCCGTGGATGGCCGGTTGCTGCAAGCCGGCGGGCGGCCACCGCCGCCTGCGCGAGGACTGTTGAGCGATTGACAGCCCCCCCCGCCGGGGCCTACGATTGAGTCGGGAGCAAAGCTTTCAGCATTACGGATGGATGAACAGCCGATGGGGCGATTCGGGCTCTTTCCAAGATCGGCGCCGCCAGGCCGGGTCATGAGGCTGGTCGTCTTCCTGCTTGCGGCGGCCAGTGCCGATTGCTGCGGTCGGGCCGCGGCCGCCGCGGCCGCGCGCCCGGCAGGCAAACGCGCGGCGATCGTCCGGCTGGAGGGGATGATCACGCCGTTTACGCCTTCCTATCTGGAACGCAAGCTGGAGACGGCTCGCCGCGACGGCGCCGAACTGGTGATCATCGAGATCGACAGCCCGGGCGGGGAACTCTTCTCCAGCATGCGCCTCGCCCAGATGCTCGGCACCGTCGATTGGGCCGAGACCGTGGCGTATATCCCCGGCGGCGCGCACGGGGCGCTCAGCGGGGCGGCCTTCGCCGCCCTCGGCTGCGAGCGGATTTTCATGGGCCCGACCGGGGCGATCGGCGACGCGGGAGTGATCGAGTCCGACGGCGAGAGCGCCTTCCGCTACGTGCCGGAGAAGGAGCGGACCCACGTGGTCCGCACGATCCGCGACCTGGCCGCCGCGCGCGGCCGCCCGGCGGCATTGGCCGAGGCAATGGTCGACAAAGACCTCGACGTGTTCAAGGTCCGCAACAAGCGGACCGGCGTGGAAACCTACATGTCGGAAAAGGAACTCGCCGCGGCCGAAGATGGAGACGATTGGGAAAAGGGCAAACCGGTCGAGGAATCGTTGGGGGGCAACTTTCTCGAGGTCAACGGCGCCCGGGCGGTTGAACTGGGACTGGCCGACGGAAACGCGGACAGCCGGGAAGACCTGTGCGAGCAGCTCGGCGTGGCCGGTCAGCCGAGAGTTCTCCAGTGGACGGCGGTCGACACCGTGGTGCTCGTCTTGAACTGGCCGATCGTCACCGGACTGTTGTTCATCATCGGACTGGTGGCCCTCTACTTCGAGATGAGCTCGCCGGGACTGGGCATGGGAATCCTGATTGCCGGGCTGTGCTTCGCCCTGTTCTTCTGGAGCCGGTTTCTCGGCGGCACGGCCGACTGGCTGGAGATCGTTCTGTTTCTGGCTGGCCTGGGATTTCTGGCCCTCGAGTTGTTCGTCCTGCCGGGCTTCGGAATCGCCGGTCTGTCGGGCATGCTGCTCCTCGGCGCCAGCCTGATCCTGGCCAGCCAGGATTTCGTGATCCCGCATACCGGCCAGCAACTGGCCACGCTGCTTTCGACCCTCTCCGTGCTCACGGCCTCGCTGCTGATCTTCTTCTTGCTGGCAACCCTGATGAGCCGCTATTTCGGTTCGATGCCGATTCTCAGCCGGCTGATGCTCCAGCCGCCGGCGGCGGCCACGGAACCGGAGAGCAGGGCGGCCGATGAGCCGGCGATGGGCGATCTGGGCGTGGCCGATTCGGCCCTCCGCCCCGCCGGCCGCGCGCGGTTCGGCCATCGCATGCTCGATGTCATGACCGACGGCGAGTTCATCGACCGCGGCTGCCGCGTCCAGATCGTGCGGATCAGCGGCCGCCGCGTCTTCGTCGCCCCGGCAAGAGGCGACGGGGCCTCCGCCGCGGGCCCCTAGCGGGGCGATGCCGGCCGTGCCGGGCGCCTTTTGCCGGCCGCTGCCTTCTCCGCACAACGCGGGAATTGCTTGACGGGCGGCTCGCCACGCGTGACAATCATCGGCGTCCCGACGACCCCGTGGGACACGCTGCCGAACGGCCTTTATTACTCGCTCTGGATCCCCGATCATGAACCGACCGACCACGCGACGTGAGTTTCTTCGCACCAGCACCTTCGCCTCCGCGGCGGCGGTCTCCGCCCCGCTTGCCCTGGCCAGAGAACACCCGTCCGAGCGGCGGCAGCAACGGCCCGTCTTCCGCGCCGGCGCCGCGGAGGTTGATATCTCTCCGCCTCGCCTCCCCGTGGTCGTCAGCGGGGGGTTCCTGGAGGGGACCGGCGGGGAACTGCGGGACCGGCTCTGCGCCCGCGGCATCGTCCTCGACGATGGCCAGAACCGGCTGGCGCTGGTCGTGGTCGACAACCTGATGATGCCCCGCGAAATGCTCGATCAGGTCAAGGCCCAAGCGGCCGCGGCGACGGGAATCCCAGAGAAGAGCATCGTCATCTCGGCCACCCACACCCACAGCGCCCCCTCGGTGGTCGGCGCCCTGGGGACGGGGGTCGACGAGGCGTATGCCGCCTTCCTGCCCGGCAAACTCGTCGAGTGCGTGGAGAAGGCGGCCGCGGCGACCGAGCCGGCTCGCGTCGGCTGGGCCTCGGTGATCGACAGCGAGGACACGAACTGCCGCGTCTGGATTCGCCGCCCCGACCGGATCGGCGCGGACCCGTTCGGCCGGAATACGGTCCGGGCGATGATGCATCCGGGCTATCAGAACCCCGACTACCTCGGACCCTGCGGCCCGGAAGACCCCGAACTGACCGTGCTCTCGATCGTCCGCGCCGATGGCGCGCCGCTGGCGCTGTTGGCCAATTACTCGATGCACTACTTCGGCGCCGCGCCGGTCTCGGCCGACTATTTCGGGCGGTTCTCGGCGATCGTCGGCGAGACGCTTTCCAAGCAAGGGGCTGGAAAACCGTGCATTGCCATGATGTCGCATGGCACCAGCGGCGATCAGCACTGGATGGACTATTCCAGCCAGCGCAAGGCGATCGATCTGGAGACCTACGCGCAGCGGGTGGCCGCCCGCGCGCTGGAGGCCTGCCGCCGGGTGGAGCATCGCGACTGGGTCCCCCTGGCCAGCGCTGCGACGACGATCCGGCTCGGCCGCCGCCTGCCCGACGAGCAGCGCCTGGCGTGGGCTCGCGGCCTGGTCGAGGCGATGGGCGACCGGAGACCTACCAGCCGCCCCGAGGTCTACGCCCGCGAGCAGATGTACCTGGTCGCCGAGCCCGAGCGCGACCTGCGGTTGCAGGCCCTCCGGATCGGCGACCTGGCGATCACGGCGATCCCCTGCGAAGTCTATGCGATCACCGGATTGAAGCTCAAGGGGCAGTCGCCTTTCCGTCAAACGATGAATATCGAACTGGCCGGCGGGGGGGAGGGTTATATTCCGCCGCCGGAGCTGTTCCCTTTCGGCGGCTACAACACCTGGCCCGCTCGGAGTGCCGGCCTGGAGACGACCGCCGAGCCGAAGATTGTCGAAGCCTTGCTCACGCTGATGGAACAGCTTGCCGAGCGTCCGCGTCGAGCCATGCCCCGGACCGGCGGCGCTTACACGGATCTGATTCTGGAGCATCAGCCCGCCGCATACTGGCCGCTCGACACGATCGGCGGCGCCACGGCGGAAGACCGGTCTCCGCACGGCAATCACGGCGAATACGAAACCGGAGTGGCGTTCTTTCTCGAGGGGCCCGAGCTGGCCGGTCTCTCCCGGCCCGACGGCGCGATCCGGGCGGCCCACTTCGCCGACGCGCGGCTCGTCGCGCCGGCGGTCAACCTCGGCGATGCCTGGTCCGTCGAAATCTGGTTCTGCAACTGCCTGCCCAGCGACGCCCGAGCGGTCACCGGCTACCTGTTCTCGCGCGGTCCGGACGGGGCCAAGGGCGCCCCGGGCGAGCATCTGGGGATCGGCGGCAACCACCTCGGCGAGGCACTGGCCGGAAAGCTCTTCTTCTACAATGGCGACCAGCGCGAAGAACTGGTCGCCGGCACGACGATTATCGAGCCGAAGACCTGGCACCACGTGGTCTTTGTCCGCGACGGTTCGCGGGTGGCCGCTTACCTGGACGGCCGCACCACGCCCGAATTCAGCGGCGACGCCTCGCCGGGCTCTCCCGCCGGCGCGGCCGGCGTGTTCATCGGCGGCCGCAGCGACAAGCTCTACAACTTCGAGGGCAAGCTCTGCCAGGCGGCCCTCTATGATCGGCCGCTTGCGCCGGAGGCGATTGCCGCGCACTGGGCGGCTGCCGCGTTGCGCACAGATGCCAAATCGGAAAAATCCGGATAACGGGCCGATCCCATCGCGCAGCCCGGCCAGCTATCCTGAACAGTCCCCAAAGCCATCCGCTCCTTCAGCAGACCATCGGAGGCCCGGTCATGTTCTCCGTCCAAAACAGCCTGCGCGGGCGCGTTCCGGCGATGCTTGCAGCCGCTATCGTCGGCGGACTCTGCTGCCAGATCGCTACCGCGGCCGACGCGGCGGAACGCCCCAATATCCTCTTGATCTACTGCGACGACCACGCCTACCAGGCGATCAGCGCCTACCAGCAGGTGTCGGCCTACCGGCTGAATCTCAACCAGACGCCCAACATCGATCGGCTGGCCGACGAGGGCATGCGGTTCGACAATTGCTTCGTCACCAATTCGATCTGCGGTCCATGCCGGGCGGTGGTCCAGACGGGCAAGTACAGCCACAAGAACGGGTTCTATACCAACGGCAACAAGTTCGACGGCGCCCAGCAGACCTTCCCCAAGCTGCTCCAGAAAGCCGGCTACCAGACGGCCGTCGTCGGCAAGTGGCACCTCGGCGAGCACATGCGGCCCCAGGGGTACGACTACTCCGAGGTCCTCATCGGGCAGGGGCCCTACTACAATCCGGCGATGCTCCGCAACGGCCAGCGCCGGCGCCACATCGGCTACACCACCGAGATCATCACCGACCTGGCCCTCGATTGGCTGAAGAACGGGCGCGACCAGACGCGGCCGTTCCTGCTCATGTACCAGCACAAGGCCCCCCACCGCAACTGGCAGCCCGGCCCGAAACAGCTTGACTTGTACAAGGACGCGACGATCCCCGAGCCGGACACGCTCTTCGACGACTATGCTACGCGGGCCGCGCCGGCGAGAACCCAGGACATGTCGATCGAGAAGACGATGAATGCTGCCGACTTGAAGCTCACGCCGCCGGCAGGGCTCACGGCTGAGCAGAAGGCGAAATGGGACGCAGCCTACGAGGAGGAGAACAGGGCGTTTCGCGAAGCGAACCTCCAAGGCCGGGACCTTGTGCGATGGAAATATCAGCGCTACATGAAAGACTACCTCCGCACGATCGCCTCGGTTGACGAGAACGTCGGCCGCGTGCTCGACTATCTCGACGAGGCGGGGCTGGCCGCGAACACGGTCGTTGTTTACAGTTCCGACCAGGGGTTCTACCTGGGCGAGCACGGCTGGTTCGACAAGCGCTGGATGTACGAGGAGTCGCTGCGGACGCCGCTGTTGATTCGTTGGCCGGGCACGGTCGAGCCGGGCAGCGTCAACAGAGACATCGTCTCGAACCTCGACTTCGCCGAGACGTTCCTGGAGATTGCCGGCGTGGAAGTGCCCGGCGAGATGCAGGGGCGGAGCCTCGTCCCGCTGTTGCAGGGGGCGACGCCGGCCGATTGGCGCACGTCGTTCTACTACCACTACTACGAGTACCCCGGCGTGCATCGCGTCCGCCGCCACTGCGGCGTGGCCGACGGCCGGCTGAAGCTGATCCACTTCTACGAGCCCGACGTCGACCAGTGGGAGCTGTACGACGTGGCCAATGATCCGAAGGAGTTGAACAATGTCTTCGGGCGGCCGGAGTATGCGGCCGAGCAGGCCCGGCTTGCCGCGGAACTCGTCCGGCTCCGCCGGGAGCTTGAGGTGCCGGAGGCGGACCCGCCCGAGCCGCGGGGCGGCGCTGCGGAGGGGAAACGCCCCGCCGCCGGCCAGGGCAAGTCCGCGGGGACCAGTCGATGACGGCCTGCCGCGCCGGCGGGCAATCGACTCGGTCTCCGCATCGAGCCGACGGCTCTGGGTGCATACCCGCCAAGCAGGTCTTGACAACGATCGCGCGGCGGCCCATCTTTAATGCGTATCGTCGTGAGCGCCGATTCGGCGCGCCCTCCTACGACTTCCCGCCACGTGCATGGAGGCTTCCTTGTTCCAGCAGCCCTCGCCGTCTCCTGCGGCGGCGCCTAATCGCAGCAACAAGGGGATATCGTTCGGATGTTGGGACGCCAGGCCGGCTTGCGCGGCGGCTTGGTCCGCTCCTGCTCGATTGATTCCGCCGCTTGCCCAGCGCGTTGTGGACGCGACTTGAAAGATGAAAGTCAAACTGATCGAACTGAACCCGCTCGGCCATAACCGAAAAGTGGTCCTGGAGAAGTTGCCGGCCGTGTTGGGACGCAGCAGCTCTTCGCAGGTCCTCGTGGAGGACCAGTGGGTCAGCCGGCGCCACTGCCAGCTGGACGAGGTCGGCGGACTGCTGGTTGTTCGCGACTTGGGCTCAAGACATGGCACCTATGTCAATGGGATGCGGGTCGCCGAGGCGAGACTCCTCCCTGACGACAAGCTCACCGTCGGCTTGACGAGTTTCGTGGCCAGCTACCGGGGCGGCTTTCGCGCGGCTCGCCCGGCCGGTTGTCTCGCCACGGACCGGTAGCGGCGTTGGGCCGTGGGCCGCGCCCTGACACGGCCCGCGGAGCCGCCAGCCGCCGCGAAATCCCGGCCAGCCCCGCTGCCAGGAGCCTCCGCCGCGCTCCGCGCCCGTCGGGGAAAGCGGCTGATCCGCCCGCACCGTCACGGCGTCCGGGCGGCTCGACTGGCTGCCCGGCAGACTGGCGGGCAACGGCCGAATCGAGTATCCTCGACTGCCGAGGGTCAACAGAGGGAATGCGGGATTCATGACTCGGCAAACGGGCCGCGAGAAGAAGAAATCCGACTCGGCGCCCGCTCCCCCGCCATCCGCGGCGGGCTGGCCGCCGGGCGATGCCGACGCGCTGCGGCAGGCGCTTCGCGAAAGCGAAGCCCGCTACCGTCGGCTTCTCGACGCGGTCACCGATTACGCCTACGCTGTCCGGGTCCACCAGGGAGAGCCGATTGCCACCGAGCACACCTCCGGATGCATCTCGGTGACCGGCTACCGCCCGGAAGATTTCCAGTCCGATCCGTTTCTCTGGATCAAGATGGTCCATCCGGACGACCAGGAGACGGTGCTGAAGCGCTCCAGAGACGTTCTCCGTCGGGACGCCGAGCCCCTCGAACACCGGATTCTCCACCGCGACGGCTCAACCCGCTGGGTCCGCAGCACGATCATCCGGCATCTTGAGGGCGAGACACTCGTCCGCTACGACGGCATCCTCCGCGATGTCACCGAGCGGCGGCGGTTGCAGGACTCCCTCCGCCAGTCGTCCACGTTCCTGCAAACGGTGCTCGACGCGATTCCGGAGATTACCCTGGTCGTCGACGCGCAGCGGCGGATCATCCTCGCCAACCGGGTGGCCCAGTCGCTGGCCCAAGAACGGGCCCCGCTCGTCGAGCAGATGACCTGCGGCGCGTTGTTCTATCCCGGTTGCCCCAACTGCCACGAGGAGGCCGGGTGCCCCGTGTCCCAGGTCCTGGCAAGCAACAGCCCCGCGATCGTCACGCGGGGGTTCCGCAGCCCGGACGGCGCCCAGATGGTCATGGAAGTCAGCGCTGCTCCGATCGCCAACGGCGGCGAGGTCAGCGCGGTCGTCATGTCCTGCCGCGACATCACCACCCGGCGGCGGATCGAGCAGGCCCTGCACGAGACGGAATTGCAGCTGCTGACCGCCCAGAGAATCCAGGAGCACCTTCTGCCCAAGCAGGCCCCGGATCTTCCCGGGCTGGACATCGCCGGCGCGCTTTATCCGGCCGAGTTCGCCTCCGGGGATTACTACGACTATTTGCCGATGGCGGGCGATTGCCTGGGCCTGGTCATCGGCGATGTCACCGGCCACGGATTCAGCTCCGCCCTGATCATGTCCCTGACCCAGGTCCTGATCCGGATGTTGGTCGAGGCCCACGACGAGATCCCCCAAGTCTTGCGGCACGCCAACTCCGTCCTCTGCCGAGCCACCAGCGAATATCACTTCGTCACGCTCTTCTGCGGCCGCATCGACACCGGGCGCCGCGAACTCGTCTACGCCAGCGCCGGCCATCCGCCGGGCTACCTGATCGGCCGCGACGGAGAGGTGAAACGCTGGCTCGAGAGCACCTCGCACCCCCTCGGCATGTTTCCCGACATCGGCTTTCCGACATCGGGCCCGATCCACCTCGAATCCGGCGACATCCTCGTGCTGGTTACCGACGGAATCGAGGAGGCGCGCAAGCCGGATGGGGAACTGTTCGGCCGCCAGCGGGTGATCGACGTTGTCCGGCGGCACCGGCAGCGGTCCGCCGAGGAAATCGCCAGGAAACTCTGCCGGACGGCGCGCGAATTCGCCGGACGGATCACCCCCCAAGACGACACCACGGCGGTCATCGTCCGCGTCCTCGAGTGACCGCGCCCGCCAAGGTCTTCCTGTCTGGTGAACGGGATTCATGCCGCGCGCGTTCCCCCTCGTCCCCAAGCGCCAGCTTGGAAGCGCAGCCATCTCCCGGGCGATGGCGTTCGCCATCTGCGGTGCCGCCTGCCGGGGGCCGCCAGCGAGCATTCCCGTGCTGGAAGCCTGGGGACGGGTCGGAGGCCCAACCCGAACCCCGGCGCCCAAGGCCGCGCGATGGGCGCCGCGCGGGCGATTGCCCGGGGCTGGGCGATTGCCCGGGGCTTGCCCCGCCCATGGGCCGCTACTAGTCTAGAAGGCGGAGAAGAGCCACTTACCGCGGGAAGACACGGCCCGCCGAGGCATGCGTCGGGGTGGGGACGATTGACCGAACCCTTGTCGGAGTGCTGGCGAATGAACGCAATCTCCGTATCGCGGGGCGTTGGGCTGTGCGCCGGACTGCTGGCCTTCTCGATCGGCTGCGGCGACTCGGGGCCCAAGAATCCGAAGACCTACCCGGTCAGCGGTACCGTCACCTACAAGGGCGAGCCGGTGGTTGATGCGAATCTGAATTTTCAGCCCGCCGTCGGTTCGGACAATGCCTTTGCCAAGACCAACTCGGAGGGCAAGTACGAGTTGATGACGTTTGAGCACGGCGACGGCGCCGTGCCCGGCGATTACCGGGTCTCGATCACGAAATACGAATCGCCGCCGCCTCCCCCGGCCAGGCCGTCGATGGCCGGCTATGTTCCGCCCCCCCGCCGCGCGGCGGCGTTCTCGAAGAACCTGCTCCCCAGGAAGTATTCGAATGCCGCCCATTCCGGCCTGACCGCCAAGGTCGTCGCGGGCCGGAACACGTTCGACTTTGTTCTGGCCGATTGACGCCGCTCGGCGCGCCCCGCGCCGAGCCGGGGTCGAAGCGCGGCGTCGGGTTTTCCCCAAATGATTGACAGCCGCCACTCGGGGGGAGTATGATTCGGCTGGCTTGTGGCAAGAGCCCTGTCTGCTGCGGAGTCGGCCGCGACTTGTTCCCTCTTGTTCTTTCGGGGGTGTGCCATGGTTCCCACCTCGCGTGGAAGGCGGGCGTTTACGCTGGTCGAGCTGCTCGTGGTGATTGCGATTATCGGCATCCTGATGGCCATCCTCCTGCCCGCCGTGCAGGCCGCCCGGGAAGCGGCCCGTCGCTCCCAATGCACGAATGGATTGAAGCAGTTGGGGCTGGCCAACCACAACTACCACTCCACGCACGGGGCCTTGCCCTTTCGCCGCGGCGGAACGTGCTGCTACCCCGGCGCCAACAACGGCGGCCGCTTGAGCGCATTCGTGGCCCTAATGCCTTATTACGAGCAGGGAGTGCTCTACGATCACATCCGGGCGGGCGACGTGGCCAATGGGATCAGCCCCGGTGGACCTTACGCCTGGGCGAGTTGGCACGTCTGGGATACCGCGCCCGCGATCCTCTCCTGCCCGTCGGACGCCGCCCGCGTCGGCCGCATGCACAACTACGCGTTCTGCATCGGCGACGGCACGACCGGCCTGAATCCGGGCTATTCGGAGGGCAATCGCGGCGTTTTCGGGCAAGCGACACGGTTTTCGAGCATCTCCGACGGCTTGAGCAACACGATCATGATGAGCGAACGGATCCGCGCCGGCTGGAACGATGACGCAATCCAGCCCCGCGTCGCCCTCTCCCAAGAAGTTGAAGTCGTTCTGGGAATCGCCAACGGAATTGCCGGTGTCGACATGCAGCCCAATCTCTGCCTGCTGGCGACCAACGGCAGGTATTATCGGCCGGGCGTGGTTGTCAAGGCGCTGTGGGGGCACTGCTACACGGACGGCCAGGCGGAACGCACCGGTTTTACGACGGTTCTCCCCCCCAATGCCCCCGCCTGCTCGACGGGCAACGAGCCGAGCGCCGACAACAACGACGGGCTGCTGCCCCCCTCCAGCCGCCATCCCGGCGGCGTGAATGTCTTGATGGGCGACGGCTCCGTCCGCTTCATTGCCGAGACGATCGACACCGGCAACCTGGGCCAGCCTCCGGCGGGCTCGGGCCACAGCACGTACGGCGTCTGGGGCGCAATGGGCTCGATCGCCGGCGGCGAGTCGATCGCCATGCCATGACCTTCGCCCTTCGACCTTCGTCATTCTTTCGACATTTGACTTTCCACATTCGTCATTTTTCCATCCTCCGTGAACACGTACCGCATCGGAATCATCGGTTTCGGCTTCATCGGCAAGGTGCATGCCTACGGCTACCGCAACCTGCCGCTGTTCTACGATCCCGTGCCGCTCGAGGCACGGATCACCCACGTGGTCACCTCGCGGCCGGAGACCGCCGAGAAAGCGCGGCGCGTCTTGGACGCCTCGTCGGCCGCGACGGACTACCGGGCGGTGACCGAGAATCCCGCGATCGACATCGTCCACATCTGCACGCCCAACAGCGCGCACAAGGCCGCCCTGCTCTCGGCGATCCGCCAGCAGAAGCACATTTTCTGCGACAAGCCCCTCGTGGCCAGCGGCGAGGAGGCCGACCAGGTCGAGGCCGGGCTGGCCGGCTACCGGGGGATCGCCCAGATGACCTTTCACAATCGGTTCTTCCCGGCGATGATCCACGCCCGGCAGCTGGTCGAACAAGAGGCCCTCGGCCAGGTGCTCCAGTTCCGCGCCGCCTACCTGCAAAGCGGCAGCGCCGATCCCGCTGCGCCGCTGCGCTGGAAACTCACGGCGGCCGGCGGCGGTGGGGCGATTGCCGACATCGGCTCCCACGTGCTCGATGCGATCGATTGGCTGATCGGCCCGTTCGAATCGTTTCAAGCCGCCACCCAGATCGCGTTTCCGGAGCGGCCCTTGCCGGGCGGCGCGAATGCCAAGGGGAAGGTCGACGCGGAGGACTGCGTGCTGGCGATTGCCCGGTTGAAGTCGGGCGGGGTGGGGATTCTCGAAGCGTCGAAGATCGCCACGGGGACGGAAGACGAACTGCGGCTGGAGATCCACGGCACGCGCGGCGCGCTGCGGTTCAACCTGATGGATCCCCATCATCTGGAATTCTACGACGCGCGGGCCGCCTACCCGCCGGCGGGGTCGCGCGGGTGGACCCGGATCGACACCGGCCAGCGTTACGATCCTCCGGCGACTTCCTTTCCCAGCCCCAAGGCGGCCACGGGCTGGCTCCGCGGCCATGTCGCGTGCCTGGCGAATTTTCTCCGTGCGGTGGCCCGTGGCCGCCCCGCCGAACCCGATCTTCGCCAAGGCATCCGCGTGCAACGCTGGATGGAGGCCCTCCGCCGGTCCGCTCGCGACGGCCGGCGTATTGAAGTCTGATGGCTGAATGTCCCGATCCTCTTGCCGTGCTGGCGGCGTATCCGGCGGTGGTCCGTCCAACGAGGCTCCTGGCCCTCGGCGGGGCCGGCGGCTTCAGCGGCGCGCGGTTCTGGCGGGCGGAGGCGGAGGCGGGGCCGTACTGCCTCCGCCGCTGGCCGGCGGACTATCCCGGGCCCGCCGAACTGCGATTCATCCACGCCGTGCTGCGGCACGCGCGCGAGCGGGGCTTCTGCCTGGCCCCAGTCCCGCTGGAAGCCCGCGGCGGCCAGCCGTACGTCTCCCGCGGCGGCCACCTCTGGGAACTCTCCCCCTGGATGCCCGGCAAGGCCGATTTCGCCGCCTCGCCGACCGCGCCGCGCCTGAAGGCGGCGGCGGCCTGTCTGGCCGAATTTCATCGGGCGGTCGAGGATCTCTGTTGGACCGGCTCGTCCAGCGGGCCTGGTGCGACGCGCGGCGAGGGCCCCTCGCCGGGGATCGCGCATCGGCTGGCGGTCCTGCGGGAATGGCTCACCGTGCGGGCGCGGCTTCTGCACGATGCGCTGGCTGGGCCGGCGGCCTGGCCGGAAATCGCTGACCGCGCCGAACGCGTGCTCAAGCTTCTGCCCCGGGCGGCGCCGGCGGTCTACGACCAACTGGCTTCCGTCCAGCGCCATCGGGTGCCGCTGCAACCATGCCTCGGCGACATCTGGCACGACCATCTCCTCTACCAAGGCGACCGCGTGACCGGGTTGGTCGATTTCGGTGCGATGCGATGGGATAATGTGTCATGCGATCTGGCCCGGCTTCTCGGCAGCCTTGCGGGGAGCAACCGAGCGCTCTGGGAGGTTGGCGTGTCCGCCTACGAGGCGGTGCGGCCGGTCTCGGAAGCCGAACGGAACCTGGCCAATGCGTTTGATGTCAGCGGGCTCCTGCTCGGCGCGCTCAATTGGGCAAGCTGGACAATTCTGGATGGCCGTGTCTTCGAGGAACCCTGCGCGGTCTTGCAGCGTATGGACGACTTGATAGCGCGGCTCGAGACGCTACAATTTGACATCCCCAACCGGAGGGGGCTTGTTCTGTAACTGTGTCCGCTCGCGGCGCATCGAACCGATGGGAGCAAGTCTGTTTCAAGGAATGAGAGAAGCATGCGCAATTTGAGTCTTAGTGGAATTCTGACCCGGCTGTTGGTGGCCGTCCTTGTGACGCTGGCGGTCCGTCCCGCGTCTGCCCAGTTCGGCTTCGGGGGGGACGCGGATCCCAAGGTTCGGGTCTCAGGCGAGTTCACCGCGCCGCAGAACGGCGATCCAGCCCGGCTGTTCGTCACCGCCACGATGGAGCCCGGCTGGCACATCTATTCGATCACCCAGACGGGCAAGGGGCCGATTCCAACGCAAATCAGGCTCGACAAGTCCAGCGAATTCGAGGTCGTGGACAGCTTTCAGGCGGACCGTTCGCCGCAAGTCAAGGTCGAGGCGGTCTTCGGCAACATTCAGGTCGAGTCGCACGACGGGACGGTCGTCTGGCACGCGCCGATCCGGTTCGCCGCGGGCGAGGACTTGTCGAAGCTCGCGATCCGCGGCGCGGTCTACGCCCAGGCCTGTTCCGAAAACTCGTGCTTGCCGCCGGAGGAGTTCCGTTTCACCGCCCGGCTGGGGCCGGGCGTCGATCTCCCGCGGGCCTCGGCGCCGGCGGCCTCGCGGAACCTCCTCGCGCCGCCGCCCGCCGCTGCGGAGTCCGCGCCGCCGGTGGTGCCGCCGACGCCGTTTCCGCCAGTGGCTGAACCGGACTCGGGCGAGGCCGTGGCGACCGACGCGCCCGGCCCGCGCGCCGCCGGGGAGAAGCTCAAGTGGTATGCTTACACCAACATGGAGGATTTCGCCCGGGTTGTCGGCACGAATGGGATTGCCTTCGATCCAGCGCTCGTCTCGGAGAACGTCAAGAAGCAGCACTCCGACAAATCGCTTGGCTGGATTCTCCTGGGAGCGTTCGTCGGTGGGTTGATCCTGAACCTGATGCCGTGCGTCTTGCCGGTCATCGGGCTGAAGGTCCTCTCGTTCGTCACCCAGGCGGGCGAGAGCCGCGCCCGCGCCCTGGCCTTGAACGTCGTCTATGCGGCGGGGATCATTTCGGTCTTCCTGGTGCTGGCGGCGCTGGCGGCCGGGCTGGGGCTCGGCTGGGGGCAGTTGTTCACCTACGCGGCCTTCAACGTCGTGCTGGCCGCGATCGTGTTCGCCATGGGGTTGAGCTTTCTTGGCGTCTGGGAAATCCCCATCCCCGGGTTTGTCGGCGCCGGCAAGGCGGTTCAAATCCAGCAGCAGGAGGGGCTTTCCGCGGCCTTCTTGAAGGGCGTCATTACGACGGTCCTCGCCACCCCCTGCACCGGTCCGTTCATGGCAACCGCGCTGACCTGGGCCGTCGCGCAGCCGCCGGCGATCATCTTCGCCGTGTTTTTCGCCATCGGGCTGGGAATGTCCAGCCCTTACCTGCTGATCGGCGCAGTGCCGGGCCTGGTCAAGTTCCTCCCGAAGCCCGGCGCGTGGATGGAGACGTTCAAGCAAGTGATGGGCTTCTTCCTCCTCGGCACGGTCGTCTTCCTGCTGAGCTTTCTCGACTGGCCCTACGTGGTTCCGACGATCGGCCTGCTGTTCGCAATCTGGGCGGGGCTCTGGTGGTTCAACCGCACCCCGATCACAGCGCCCGCGGCGGAGAAGTGGTGGGCCTGGGTCGAGACCTGCGCCGTGGTCGGGCTGGCCTGGCTGTTGCTCTTTCCGGGATTGGACAGGATGCCGCTCGGCCGCCTGGCGTTCCACGGCCTGTATGATGAGATGCGCGAGCGGTTTGTCGCCCGCGTCGGCGACGCGCCCGCGGCCGGCGCGGTTCCAGTTCCCGCCGAGCCGCGTCCGGTCGTGGTGGACTTCACCGCCGACTGGTGCCTAACGTGCAAGACGCTGGAGGCCGGCGTGCTGGAATCGCCGAGCGTGCGGGATGCGTTCCACCGCGAGGGCGCGATCCTCCTGAAGGCCGACTACACCCACCAGCCGCCCGAAGTGAAGGAGTTCCTCGGCGTGCTCGGCAGCAAGCAGGTGCCGATCCTGGCCGTCTTCTCCCCCGACGATCCCAACAATCCGATCGTCTTCCGCGACGGGTATACGCCGGACATGGTCCTCAGCGCGCTGGAACAGGCCCGCCCGCGTGGTTGAGCGATTGGGGCACGAAGTTCGACCGCAGTGGAGCCGATTCTGCCGTCGGGGTGGTCGATCGGTGACCGACACGGGCTCCAGGATCGGCGCGCGGATGCTGAACTCCAGTTTGACCGGTTCGTCCCGGCCGGTCACGGAGGATCGGCAGGATTGCTGGCGGGGTCACTGTTCATCGTTTGACCACCACCCCTCCCGCGTCGGTCCACCGCGCCGCGCTTGGGCAAGGTCGGCACCCAGGGTATCAGGGCACGCGACGGCGCGAGCTTCCGCCGTAGTCTGCGCAAGAGCGGCTCGGCTGTGCCTTGTGTTTCAAGCAGTTTCCCGAGGGGCCGCAGCGATAGAATGCGCTGGACCGCAGCTCTGGTATCTGCCCTTCTGATCCTCAACGCGTGGCGCGCTGCACGCCGCGGCAGTGGTTTCGCTTCGAACCGTTCGAGCAGGTCGATCTTCCACCCAAACGCTTCCTTGCGCTGGTGGTGCGGACCGGTCGAGCCGATTTCTACGCGCTCCAGGCGACGCCCTTCTGACCCGGCTCCGCCCGGCCGATGACCCAACTCCGCAGGCCGAGATCGGCCAACTGGCTGCGGATGCTTTCGGCAAAGTATGGGCTGACGACCATCACCAGCCCGACGCCCATGTTGAACACGCGGGCCATTTCGCCCTTCTCGATCTCTCCCAGCCGCTCGATCCAGGAGAAGACCGGCGGTACCGGCCAGCGATCGCGATCGATCAACACCCGGACGCCTTCGGGCAGGATCCGCGCGAGGTTCTCGTGGAGCCCGCCGCCGGTGATGTGGGCAATTCCGTGAACCACGTTCTTCACCTTGTAATGGGCGAGCACGGCACGGACCGGCCGGGCATAGATTTGCGTCGGTGTCAGCAACGCTTCGCCCACCGTCATCCCCAGTTCGTCAACGTGATCGGCGACGGAGAGTCCGGCGATTTCAAAAACCACCTTCCTCGCCAGGCTGAACCCGTTCGAGTGGAGTCCGCTGGACGCGATTCCCAGGACGGCATCGCCCGGCGCGATCGCCGAACCATCGATGATCCCCTGCCGATCGACCGCGCCAACACAGAATCCGGCCAGATCGTAGTCGCCCTCCTGGTAGACGTCGGGCAGAATCGCCGTCTCCCCGCCAAGCAACGCGCAATCACTCTGAACGCAACCCTCGGTGATCCCGTGGACGATCCGCTCCAGCAGCGGGGGGTCGTCCTTCGGCATCGCCACGTAATCCAGGAAGAACAGCGGCTCCGCCCCGCAGCAGATCGCGTCGTTGACCGACATCGCGACCAGGTCGATCCCCACCGTGTCATGGACTCCCATCGCGGATGCCACCTTCAGCTTCGTCCCCACACCGTCGGTGCAGGCAATCAGCACCGGCGATTTGTAGCGGCGGGCAAATAGCGGGCCCGGAAAGTCGAGTTGGAACAGACCGGCGAATCCCCCCTCAAGTCTCATCACGCGGGGCGAGTGAGTCCGCGACACCAGCCGCGGCAACCGCGCCATCGCGTCGGCGTACTTGTCAAGATCAACGCCCGCATCTTTGTACGTTGCTTTCGCCATAGGCCCTCTCAAGGGAGTCCCGCCCAATGGTGGTCCGTCACGGCTCCGCCAGGCGGGCCGCTGATGTGCTCGTGTGAAGAACAGCCCGCGAAAACCCGTATTTTACGCGATTGGCTGGCGAAAACCAGCCGGGTTCCGGCCTTTCATGCCCCGCCACCATTCCCCCAGCGGGCTGGGAACCGGAACTTGCGGCCAGATGTCTGGGCAAGGGGCAATCCAGGTTGCCCGATCCAAGCCCCTCCCCGGCCCGTCCTCCCCGTCAGGCGTCGCGTCTTACCCAACCGATGCGCTGAGACAGGCAATTGAACCGTGAGTCGTGAACCCTGCCGACTTTCGGCTCCGGGCAGGTCTCCCGAGCTGGATTCGGACCGCGAAAATTCCGCAAAATTCGTTGTCCGACCCGCGAACCCTTCGCCTCCTGCTTGCGTAGTAAGCTGTGGATACGCAACACACACCTCCAGTAGCCGCTGTGGCTGTTCCCCCTTTGGCCGCAGCGGCTGCAAAACACACACTCCGTGTGGCTCTATCTCCCCCGCGGACGGCGGTCGTTCCCCCCCTTCGAACCGCCGTCCGCTTCTTTTCTTGACACACCGGCGGCAAACTGGCAAACTCTGCTGGTTTCCAGGCCCCGCCCTTTCCGGTTCCCAAGCGGGAGCTTGGCAACCAGGTGGCGACCCAACCCAGGTGGTGAGGACACCACGACACAATATCTGCCTTTCACGTGCCGGCGTTGGCGGCATGAACGATGGAACCAGTAAAGGAGTGCTGCATGAATCTCCCACGACCCTGCCTGCTGGCGGCCCTGGCCGCGGCTGCGGTGGCGGCGCGCGGCCTGAGCGCCGCCGACTTGCCGCAATCACCCGCTCTCTCAAGCATCGTGCCTGTCGCGGATCTCGACGGCCAGGTGAAGTTCTACCTCGAAGAGTTGGAGGAATGTGTCCAGGACGAGGCGGAGTACCGCCACGCAACCAACAGGATTGACGCGAAGGCGGTGACCAAGCTGGAGAAGAAGACACATGCCTTGGCGGTCCTTGCGCTGGCCGTCGCGCTGCACGACCAGCCGAGCCAGTTCAAGCAGGCCGCCCCCGGGCTGATCAAGGCCGCCCAGGACCTGGCCAAGGCGGCGGACTACCCGTCGGCCAGGCAGGGCGTGGAAAGGGCCAAGGCTGCCCTGTTTTCGACCGGCGATTCATCCTCGCTGAAGTGGATGAAGGTTGCCGCCATGGCGCCCTTGATGGGGGAAGTCCCGTTGATTCATACGCGGATGAAGCGCGACATCCGTCGATTCGACAGGAACATCGCGAGGCTGGCCGGCGGGTCGGCGGCGATTGCCGTCATTGCCCACGGCAGCATGCCCAACGCCGACGAAACGGAGAAACCGGACGAGGTTCAGAAGTGGTACCAGTACTGCATCGAGATGCGTGACGCGGCGGCGGCGGTGAACAGGGCTGTCCACGCAAAGTCGCTGGACGCCGCGACCGAGGCGATGGCGGCGCTTCAGAAAAGTTGTGACGATTGTCACGCCGTGTTTCACCAGGACGTCGTGGTCGAATAGTGTGCAGCCGTTTTCTCGGAGGGTGAATCCGGACGAGGTTCCAGGTTCCATCCCCGATCGCCAAGAGCGGGCAAGGCTGCGGCTTCAGTTGGCAGCGCCGGACTGAGGGAACCTGGACCTTGAACCTTCGATCGTGAACCTTGCCCGAAAAACGAAGTGTCCATCCGGGCGGCGCCTGGCGGGGTGGCCGCTCGTTTTCTTTGCCCGCAGCCCGCCAGCCCGCTGCGAAAGACACGCCCGTTCGCGTCCCCACGCCTGGCGACAATCCGCTCTTTACCCCCGGCGGCCGCCGGGTGCCGTCGCCGGCAGGATGGCAATAGTCCGCGCTGACCGGACATCTGTTCCATGCGGACGCCGACTCGTAGGCGCAAAGTGCTCCGCTGATATGTGTTGCGCTAGTTGCGCGATGTGGCCGATGCCCCGGGCGAAGACTCGATTTCCTCCCCCCGACCGACCGAACAATAGGGTTTAGCTGCAAGCATCTCGCCCGGCCTGTCGCCGGTAGCCCCGCGAGCCGCTTGCCACGGGCTTGTTGAGGATGCCAAGTCGTGCACTGGCTGGAGTTTGCGCTCTTTCCCAGGTACGCGACTTGCACAATCCCCCCAGCCGCGCGATGATATCCGCGGATTTGCCCCGTCTTCCCAGATTTGGCAACCAAAAGACTCGGTTCGATTTGACGCAACATGGCTTTCGATCTAAATCACTGGTATCCAGGCAACGTGAGTTTTCCCCCCGTTCGGGTTGCGGACCCGGCACTTGTGTTTGAACGTTTACCATCGCTGAAATTCACCCACCCGCTCCCCTACGGCGCGATCGTTCACGACGACGGAGTCCAGTTCGTCGTTGTCAGCCGATCGGCCACGGCGATGCGTGTCTTGCTCTACAACGACGTCGAGGACCGCGATCCATATGAAGTCATCGATTTTGACCGCGACCTGAACCGCTGGGGCGATATTTGGAGTGTCTTCGTGCCCGGCATGGTGGCTGGGCAGCTCTACCACTTCCAGGCCGACGGGCCGTTCCAGCCGGACATCGGGCAGCGATTCGACGGCCGGGCGCGCCTGATCGACCCCTATGCCAAGGCACTCGCGGGCCACTATCTGCCCCCCAACGACGGGGTCGTCCGTCCGCCCAAGTGCGTGGTCATCGATGACGAATTCGACTGGAAGGGAGACCGCCACCTCCGCCGCGATCTTGCCCAGACGGTCATCTACGAGGCCCACGTTCGCGGGTATACCCGATCCAAGTCCTCCGGCGTCGCGCACCCGGGAACCTACCTCGGATTGATCGAGAAGATCCCGTATTTGAAGTCGCTGGGCATCACGGCCATTGAATTGATGCCGATCCACGAGTTCCCCACCAACGATTGCCTGGGACAAGAACTCGAACGGCCGAATTTCTGGGGCTACGATCCGATGGCCTTCTTCGCCCCGCATCGCGGCTACGCCGTGAGCAGCGAACCCGGCGCCCAGGTCCGAGAGTTCAAGGAGATGGTCCGCGCCATGCACCAGGCCGGCATCGAGGTGATCCTCGATGTCGTCTTCAATCACACCTGCGAAGGCAACGAACACGGACCGACGATCAGTTTCAAGGGCCTGGAGAACCAGGTCTATTACATGCTCGAAGACGGCGGCAAGCATTACAAGAACTATTCCGGCTGCGGAAACACGCTGAATGGAAACCACCCGATTGTCCGCGAGATGATCTTCAATTGCCTCCGCCATTGGGTCCACAACTACCACATCGACGGTTTCCGCTTCGATCTGGCATCGATTCTCAGCCGCGACCGCGAAGGCAACCTCGTCGCCAACCCCCCGGTTGTCGAATCCATCGCCGAGGACCCGCTGCTGGCCGACACGAAGATCATCGCGGAAGCCTGGGACGCCGCCGGCGGATACCAGGTCGGCACCTTCGGATGCCTTCGCTGGGCCGAATGGAACGGCCGCTACCGCGACGATGTACGCAAATTCTGGCGCGGCGATCCCGGGATGACCGGGCCCCTGGCGACACGGCTCACCGGCTCCAGCGACTTGTACCAGGCGGGCGGGCGGCGGCCGCTGAACAGTATCAATTTCATCACCTCGCACGACGGCTTCACGCTCCACGATCTGGTCAGCTACAACGAAAAACACAACGAAGCCAACGGCGAAGGGAATCGCGACGGCGAAAACAACAACAATAGCTGCAACTACGGAGTCGAGGGGCCCACGCGGAGGCACGAAGTCAACGCCGTACGCTACCGGCAGGTCCGCAACTTCTTCGCCACGCTCCTGCTCAGCCAGGGCGTGCCGATGATCGTCGCCGGCGATGAGTTCCGCCGCACCCAGCGGGGCAATAACAATGCCTATTGCCAGGACAATCCGATTTCGTGGGTCGACTGGAAGTCGCAGCGACGGAACAGCGGGCTGGTGCGATTCGTGCGCTCGTTGATCGCCTTCCGCAAGTCGCAGCCCAGCGTCCGCCAGACAAACTTCCTCACCGGCCGGCCGCTCCGCCCCGGCGGACTGGCCGATGTCTCCTGGTTCGCCGCCGACGGCGGCCCGATCGACTGGTCGGTCAGCTCGAGCAGCCTCGTCTGCGTGCTCGCAGCCGCGCCGCTGAGCATCTCCGCCCCCGGCCCGCACTACCACCTGCTGATGTGTTTCCACGGCGGCGCCCATGAGCAGGAATTCGCCATCCCCAATGCCGTGAGCGGTCTGCCCTGGCAGCTGTTCATCAACACCGCCGCAAAGCCCCCCGGCGACATCTATCCCAGCTTGGACGGCCCCGAGCCGCCGCTGCGGAACCGCTTCCTGCTGCAATCCCACTCGATGGTCTGTTACGTGGCGCCCGACGAGCAATAATCCTCGCGGACCTGCCCCGCCACGAAGACGTTGTGAATCTCGCCCCTGGCCCCCAAGCTGCGGCATTCCCTCTGGTTCCCAAGCTGCGGCTTGGGAACCTCTGCTTCGCCCTGCGCCCACCTCCGGCCCTCGGCCCGAACCGCTCCGCTGCAAATGTCTCGGGATGTATCGCCACGCAAGCCCTTTTGTTACCATGTGGGCCGGCGCTCGCACTTTGGCGCCGGTTTCGCGGCGGATGCGCGTCTGGCGTTCTCGCGCTCAAAAAAGGCCCCGAAAACCAGCAATTCCACCGCGGCGGGTGGCGCGGCAGCGAGTCCAGACGGGACGTCCCTTGTCCAGAGAGAGAAAGGTCAAGTCATGCAGCGTTTGGCGCTTTTTCATGCAGTTTTGGCGGCCGGTCTGCTGGCCGGCGGGATAGCGGGCGGCGCGTCGGCCGACGAGGCGACGTGGAAGGCGGGCGCCGCCCGGGTGAAGATCACCCCCGAAAGCTCGATCTGGATGGCCGGCTACGCCGCACGCACGAAACCGTCGGAAGGCGTGGCGCAAGACCTGTTCGCCAAGGCCCTGGCGATCGAGGACCGGCAGGGCACGCGGCTGGTAATCCTCACAATGGACCTGATCAGCATCCCCCGCGAGATCCGCAAGTGGATGGAGCGAGAGGTCGAGCAGAAACACGGTCTGGCCCCGGAATCGCTGCTGATCAACGTCTCGCACACGCACTGTGGGCCGGAGGTCCGCGCTGGCCGGGCCGCCGAATGGGACCTGCCCGCCGAACAGGGAGCCCGCATCCAGGCCTATTCCGACGGTCTGCGGTTGAAGCTCCTGGCCGCGGTGGGTGAGGCTCTTGGCAAGCTGGCGCCGGCGAAACTCGACTATCTGCACGCGCGTTGCGGGCTGGCGATGAACCGCCGCCGGCCGACGCAAAGGGGTTTCATGAACGCCCCCTATTCCGATGGGCCGGTCGACCACGACGTGCCCGTGCTCCGCGTCACCGATCCGCAGAGCAAGCAAGTCCTCGCCCTGGCGTTCGGCTACGCCTGCCACAACACGACGCTCGGCTATTACCAGTTCTGCGGGGATTATGCGGGCTACGCGCAGCAGTATCTCGAAGAGGCCCACCCGGAGACAATCGCCCTGTTCGTCCAGGGTTGCGGCGGGGACCAGAATCCATACCCGCGGCGGACCGAGGAGCTGGCCCAATATCACGGCCGCAGCCTGGCCGTGGCGGTGGAAGCGGCCCTCGAGACGATCCCCAGGACCTTGAGCGGTCCGCTGGCTCTTGCGTTTGACGAGGTGCCGCTCGATTTCGCCCCGCCGCCCGCGCGCGAAGAGCTTGAGAAGACGGCCGCCGCGGGCAAACAGCCGGCTGCCCGCCACGCCCGCCGCCTGCTCGACGAACTGGCCAAGAACGGCAAGATCCGCGAGAGCTATCCCTGCCCCGTGCAGGTCGTCCGCTTCGGGGGAGACCTGACGCTGGTGGCGATTGGCGGCGAGGTGGTCGTCGACTATTCGCTCCGCCTGAAGCGCGAGTTGGCCGGACCGGCCGTCTGGGTCGCCGGATACTCCAACGACGTCTTCACCTACGTCCCCTCGCTCCGCGTCCTCAAGGAGGGGGGCTACGAAGGGGGCCAGGCCACCGTCTGGGGATCGCTGCCCGGACCGTTCGCCGAATCGATCGAAGAACGCATCGTCGGCAAGGTCCTGGAACTGGCCGGGCGGAAATAGGGCCCGCCCGGTTCGCCGCGCCGGCCTTCCATGCCGATTCTCTTGGATCGGACGCTGATCCGACTGCCCCGGTGGCCTGGATTGCAGCGGTGGAGCCGATCGGCGGCCGGAAACCTCTCTTTGCTTGAATTTACGGAGCGGTGAGAAGGCGCTGGAAGCACGCCCCGGCTCGATCCGACATACCCAAAACTCGAACAAGCTGCGAGAGACAGGACTCGAACCTGCACGGGTTGCCCCACTGGATCCTAAGTCCGGTGAGCCAATCGCGTAACCCGCAAGATACCAAAGAGTTGCGCGAGGCCGCAAGTGCCGGGGTGCCCGTATTGGTGCCGAGCGGGCCGGAGGCCGATTTGGGTGCCGATTTCCCCCCGAATTGAAGGGTGTTGCAGGCGTCTGGAACGGACTCCCGGAGGCTATTCGGGCAGCGATTTTGGCGATGGTTCGGTCAACGCAGAAGTAGCGAAATCGGGGGCGACTCGCATCTGGGAGCATTGCGCTTTTATAGGAGTTATGCGGCATTCGTGAGTGGGATTCCAAAGGCTTTGTTCGTCAGGACTTGCCAGTGCTTCGACTTGTAATAGGCCCGCAACAGCAGCATCTGCTCGGCGTGCTCCTCGTGCCAGAAGATGCCCGGCCCCTTCAATCGCAAGTTGATGACCCGGCGAACCGCGCTCTCCATGGAACCGCTGCCCATCGGCATCTTCGCACGACGCGCCTTGGCGTAGTCCAGACGCCCGGCGCGGGCATTGCGCAGGAGGTAGTCCCGTTCGCGACTCCATCCCTTGCCCCGTTTCCCCTGGCAGAGTCGCTCGACTTCCTGGATGAACGCCTTCAGTTCCCCGCGCCACAAACGACGCCGTTGTCGAGTCGCCCAGCGCTTGCGCTCGCGGGCCCGCCAGGAAGTGTTCAAGGCCGCCAGGGCGTAGACGTGCTCGACCACATGGTAGAAAT
>JAAYCB010000103.1 GCA_012744395.1 Pirellulaceae bacterium | reverse complement strand
CCTGGACGGCGAGCACGGCGTCGAGCGCGATGCCGGCCGCCACTGCGGCCGACTGCCCGAGGATCATGAACACCGGCTCCATGCGGATCGAGCCGAAGGCGATGTGCGACGAGGAGAGGCAGACCGGAACGAGCAGGTTCTCGCACTCCCCCTTCTTCGGCGTCAGCGATCCGTAGCTGATCATGTAAGGGTAAGGGGGGCTGACGCCGACGTCCCCCTCGTTCTGCACGAAGCCGTCCTCGGTCACGTAGCGCTGCACATGGTGCGAATCCATGGTATAGGAGCCCATCCCGACCGACTCGGGCGTCTCCAGCCGGCAGAGGCAGTCGTGCTCGGTCATCACGTAGACGCCGAGCATCCGCCGGGCCTCGCGGACATAGATCTGGTGGGGCCAGTTGCCGTTGTCGATGAATTCGTCCTTGGCCAGCCCCCAGCGGCGCATCGGCTGGCGGACGTCGTCCGGCACCCGCGGATCGTTGGCCAGGAAGTACATCAATCCCTTCTGGTACCGTTCGTGCTCGGCGATGATCTCCCGCCGCCGCTCGTAGGAGGCGTCGGGGTAGTCGTAATTGCAGCCGATGTTGTCCGTGCTGAAGGGACCGTGGTTGTTCGTGTCGGTCTTGCGGTTGGGGATCGGATCGAACTTGTTGAATGTCTCGCGCCAACCGGTCGCGAATACTCGCAGGAGCAGTTCGTACTGGGCCGGATCGTAGCCCTCGGGCTTGGGGAACGGCAGGCGGTTCTCCTCCGCGTCGGTCAGGCAGATGCGGTAGCAATAGGCCTGCACGCGGCGGTCGTCCGCGCCATTCTCACCCGGCGGTTCGGGCGAGACGCGCGGCAGCAGGCCGCTTGAGCGGTCGCCCGGCTTGACGAAGGGCGAGACCCCGTCGGGGAAGGAGTGGCCGTGGTGGCGGACGTCCTTCTGCACACCGTTGAACTGCTCGCCGTAGGCTTGCGAGGATTCGCGGCCGACCGTGTAGCCGACCCCGGCGGCCGCCAACAAATCGCCTTCGTAGGTGGCGTCGATGAACATCCGTCCCCGGTAGGTCTTGCCGTCGAGCGTCGTGATCGCGCGGATGCGGCCGTTCTTCTTCGCCACGCCGCCCGTCCGATCGAGCCAGGCCTCGCGGACGACGGGCACGTTGGCCTCGGCGATCATCGAGTCGAACACCTTTTCGGCGGCGTGGGGCTCGAAGATCCACATCGTGCGCTTTTCGCCGTCGATGGCCGCGGTGCCCTGGCCCTTGTCGCCATATTCCTCCCGCTTCTGCCAGCGCCAGGCAGCGTCGTCCTGGTAGTGCCGCCAGACGCGGTGGTAGAACTCGCGAGCCAGCCCGCCGATCACCTCCTTGCGTCCGGTGTCGGTCCAGCCAAGGCCTCCGCTCGTCAGGCCGCCCAGGTGCCTCTCGGGAGACACGAGGATCACGGACCGACCAGCCCGCGCCGCCTCGACCGCGGCCGTCACCCCGGCGGAAGTGCCGCCGTAGACCACCAGGTCGTAGGTTTTTTCAGCCGCCGGAGCGGATGCCGCGGCAAGCAGCGAACAGAGAATCACGGCGGATCGGGGCATCGCAAGTCCTCTGGGCTCAAGCTGTCAATCATCCCATCCTACGAGGTCGCCCGGCATGGGGCAACGCGCGGCCGCGCCGAAATGGCGAGGGCGCCGTGTTCGCGCCGGTATTTCATCCCGCCGACAGCGGTTTGCCGCGTGAAGACCGGCAGAGGCACCGCCAACGGTCAGCCGCCGGAATACACGCCCGACTTCCGGCGCTCTTCCGAGAGCTTGTTGATCACGGTGTCGTCGCGGATATCGACCTTCAAGCCGGCGAGAATCTGCCGGAGGTAGTCCAGGTGCGGACAGGGAGGCGAGTGGTGGTTGTGCTGGGTGATGCAACTGGAGAGTTGCACCACCACGCGGTTGCTCGTGATCGTCTCCTGCTTTTCGAGCTTTTTCAGCAGGCTTGCCAGCTTGCGCTGCGTCGCCTGGCCGCAGCAGCCACCGCAGGTGATGTTGAGCGAGCGATAGGCCTTCTCCGCCGGATAGGGGGCAAATCCGCCGGTCCGCTCGTGCAGAGCCTTCTCGCAGGCGTAACCCGGGCAGCGCTGCTTGACGATATCGCACTGGAGGATGACCACGT
>JAAYCB010000102.1 GCA_012744395.1 Pirellulaceae bacterium | reverse complement strand
TCAGGCCCTTGGCCTGGTGGCGGACCTCGGCCTCGCTCATCGGCACGAAGCCCCACGTGTTCGTCAGCGCCTGGTTGTAGATGGAGACGAACGCGACCACATCCTCGAAGAACCTCGCCTTGTTCAAGGGGCGGACCGTTACGCCGCAGCGCTCGATGATCTGCTCGCAGATCGGCGTCAGCCGCTCCATGACCTTCGGCAACATGCCCACGTGCCCCCAGTAAGCGAAGGCGTCCTGACATTTGCGGAAACCGAAGTCTTCCACGAGCCGCTCGTAGTAGGGGGGATTGTAGGTCATCATGAAGTACGGGCTCGTGTCGAACCCCTCGATCAACAGCCCGATCTCGGCGTTCAGCGACGGGTTCGTCGGACCGCGGACCTGGTGGATGTCGCGTTCCGCAAACCAGTCGCAGACCGCGCGGAACAGCCCGTCGGCCACCTCCTGATCGTCCACCGACTCGAAGAAGCCGAAGAACCCCACGTCTTCCTTGTGGTATTCGATGTGCCCGACGTTGAGGATCGCCGCGATCCGCCCGCAGACCTCGCCGCCGCGATAGGCCAGAAACGTCTGAACTTGATTCCGGTCGTAGAACGGGTTCGGCGCGTAGCCGACCTGCTCCTTCTGATAACCCCGCAGCGGCGGAATCCAGAGCGGATCGCCCGCGTATTGCTTCCAGGGATATGCCAGAAACTGCTTTTTTTCGCGCCGGGACACCACCGGTCGGACGAGAAGTTCAGCCATGGACTGTGCTTTCAAAGGGGCGCTTGCCCCATCGTGGAGGATAGCGGGGTGGTTAACCGGGAAAGGGGAAGAAACAGGTGAACCCACCGCCGAAGGATGATCGGCGACAACAAGGCAGCCCTCGCCTCCGCCCGACCGTCATCACGCGAGGGCGTGAAGAGTCCTTGCCAGCAGCCCCCTCTTTCGGGTCGAAACAGGTTTGCATCAATGAAGACCGACAGCCAAAAATTCTACCCCCTGGCATTCCGAATGGTCAACGGAGTCCATCCCACCGTCAGGGTGGCACGCTCCCGTTCTCTCCTCGTTCCGGTGCCCGGTGCGGGAGGCCGCGCCGGTTTGAGCGGGCTGTCTTCCGGGCCAATCGCCGCCGGTTGGCCGAAACACGGCTTCCGCTCCTCAGACAGACACCCGGCGGCTGTAGACCCACCACTCCAAGAGCAGGATACCAAGACCTGCCAGAAGGCACGCTTTCCAGAGTTCCCTGCGGGCGGACTGCCAGCCGGCCGTGCGTCCCTCGACGGGGACGTGCCCGAGTTGAATCTGCTGGCGGACCGCGATGTTGCTCTCGGCCGGATCGAAGAGGTTGACCGAGAAGAAATCAACCGCCGCGCCGCGGCTGCGAACCTCGTAAACGCCCAGTTCGTCCGTCTCGCCGAAACTGGCGCGACCCAGGTCGCCGACCGGCAACGCTACCTTCCGGCCGCTGGGGGCGATGACTTGGAGGGGTTCGCCCGCCGCGGGGCTCTGCAAGGACACCTGGCGACCCGGTTGAACCGAGAGGGTGTCGAGGCCGGCCTGCCCGCCGCCGAAATAGTGGAGCAGGTTCAGCATGAAGACCGGAAAACTCGTGCGGATCGGCCAGTTCGTGGCGGCGAAGCGGCGCACCGCGCCATCGTCGCCGGTCTCCTCCTCAAGGAAGCTGAAAGCCAGCACGAGGTCTTCCAGGCCGCCGCGGGGGGCGACCGCCATCAGCGGTCCGAGGTGCGAATCGATCAGGACCGTTCCTCCGGCGGGGACTTCGAGCGGCCGCGCCTTGGCGATCAGCACATCGTCCAGATCGAGCCACCCGGTGAGCGGGTGGGCGGCGTCGATGTCGATGATCCTCGGGCCGGCCACCTCCGGCCCCGCCCGCCACAGATCCACCTTCTCCGGCTCGCCCGCCTCCCGATCGGGCGGAAGACGGACGGAGATCGGCGGCAGGGCGCCGACGAAGAAGGTGTTGGCGTGCGGCATCTCTCGCGGCCGGCAGCGGTCGTAGATGATCAGGTCGTATGCCCCGCTGGCGGCCTGCCGGGCATAGTCGCCGTCCTTGTCCAGGACCTCCGGCGACTCGATCGTCACGTTGGCCAGTTGCCCGGCCAGCTCCGTGGTCAGGGCGAGGCGGATCGCCTCGCAGCCCGGCGTCACCAGGAGCAGATTGGCGGGGCGGTTCTTGCGGACGGCGGCCCAGGCCTCGTTGTCGACCGCCAGCTGATCGTCGCAGCGGCCGCCATCTTCGTGGAGGAACTCCGCCTTGGTGATCGCCAGGCGCAGACGGCCCGCCTGGACGGGGCCGAGGTCCCGCTGGAACCCCTGGGACTCTCCCGGGGGTATCTGGAAGCGGGCGGCGTCGATCATCTCGCCGTCGAGCCAGAGTTCCAGCGCCACCTCGGCCACGGCCTGGCTGTAGTTCTCCAGCCTGGCGAAGGCCTGCGACTGGTCCGGGCGGGATTCGTTGCGGCGGACGTTCAGCACGGCGATTCCCACGTTGCTTGCCGCATCGGCGCCGATCGGCCGGTAGACCGGCTCGAGATTGCCCAGCCGGGCCGCCGGATCGGCGAACCGCCCGTCGCTGAAGATGTAGAGCGTCGCCGGCTTGGGCTCGGCCACCTGCACGTCCGTGTCGTCGTTGGCGCTGCGGCCCGGGTTGGCCAGCCCGGAGGCCAGCTTGATCGCTTCGCGCAACGACGTGGCCCGCGCCGAAGGCGCGATCTGCGCGACGCTTTCGATCAACTGCCGCCGATTGCTGGTGAACTCCTGCTCGACTTCCGCAATCTCGGAAAAACTCACGACCATCGCCACGTCGCCGGGCTGCATCCGCTCGATCGTCTCCCGCGCGGCCTGTTTGGCCGCTTCCAGGCGGGGCTCCCCCAGATCGGTCGCCTGCATGCTGGCCGAGTTGTCGATCAGGAACACGAAGCGGTTGCCGACGAGCCGGGCCCCCTTCACCCCGGGGCGCAGCACCGCCAACATGATCAGCAGCAGCAACAGCAGTTGCAGGAACAGGAGCAGGTTGCGGCGGAGCCGCTGCCAGATCGTGTTGACATGCAGATCCTCGATCGAGCGCCGCCAAAGGTAGGTGCTCGGCACCTCCAGGGGCCGGCGTTTCAGCTTAAGGAAATAGAGCGCAATGATCGCCGGCGGCGCCGCCGCCAGGATCAGCCATTGCCACCACGACAGCATGTTGACCAGGTCGAGCGGCATCAGCGCACGAGGCCTCGCTCCCGCAAGTATCCGCTGATCAGGCGGTCGACCGGCAGGTCGTTCCGCGCTGGAAAATACAGGATCCCGCGGCGGCTGCAAAAGTCGCGGGCGCCTTCGATGAAGGCATGGAGCGTCTGCTTGTAGCGCTTCAGGAGCGGCGCCGTGACGGTCACTTCGGCCACGTCGCCGTCCTCGCAGTCGATCAGCCGCAGGTCGCCCTGCACCGCCGGTTCGTACTCCTCGGCCGAAAGCAAGTGGATCAGGTAGATGTCGAAATCCTGGGCCAACAGGTAGCGGAGCGCCGCTTCGTAACCGGACTTGTCCATCAGGTCGGTGATCAGCACGAGAATCCCCTTGCCCGAGTTTTGCAGGCAGAACCCCTTGGCGGCTTCGGCCAGCGCGACGGTCCCGCCCGGCTCAAGGCCGTTGAGATACTCGAGCATCCGCCAGAGCTGGTGGCGGCCGCGGAGCACCGGCGCGGCGCGGCGCGGCGACTCGCCGATCGGCAGCACCTTGACCCGATCGCCGCGGACCAGCCCGATGAACCCCAGGGCGGCCGCCAGTTGGCGGGCGTAGTGGAACTTGGTCGGCTGGCCAAAATCCATCGACGGGCTGGTGTCGATCAAGGCGTAGAAATGCAGGTCTTCCTCCTCCATGAACATCTTCAGGAACAACCGGTCGAGCCGGGCGTACGTGTTCCAATCGATGAACCGCAGATCGTCGCCCGGCACGTAGTTGCGGAAATCGGCGAACTCCACGCTCTGGCCCTTGCGGCGGCTCCGCCGCTCGCCTTTCATCCGCCCGCGAAAGATCTTGCGGCTGACCAGTTCCATCCTCTCGAGCTTGGCGAGCAGCTCGGCGCTGAGCAAGTCGGCGGCGCTGGTTTGGGACGGCATCGGGGGGGAGGGTTCAGGGTTCGGGGTTCCGTCTCCACTCCGTTCCCAAGCTGGAGCTTGGGAACGAGGAAATCGGGGAAAGCTAGACCGTTGCTTTGCCTTCGCACTCCTCTTCCAGGCGTTTTTCGATCGCCGTGATCTTGTCGACGCGGCGCGCGTGCCTCCCGCCCTCAAAGGGGGTCGTGAGCCAGATATCAATCATCCGGTGGATAATGCCCTCGCCGAGCAGGTCGGCCGAGAGACAGAGGACGTTGAGATTGTTGTGGCGGCGGCTCATTTCCGCCGTCAGATCGTCGTGGCAGGGCGCCGCCCTGACCCCGTGGACCTTGTTGGCGGCAATGCACATCCCGATCCCCGTTCCGCAGATCAGAATGCCCCGGTCGGCCTGTCCCTGGCCGACTTCCGTGGCCACCTTCAGGGCGATGTCCGGATAGTCGACCGGCCCCTCCGCGTACGAGCCGAAATCGACCGCGTCGTGCCCCAGCTGCTTGACGTAATCGATGACTTTTTCCCGGATCGTGTTGCCGCGATGATCGCTTCCAACGGCGATGCGCATGGCCATTCTCGTTTCTTGAGGAGGATCACAAGCCCAACTGTTCGATGCGTTTCATCAACTCGGCCTGAATCTGGTCGGCGCAGTCCTGGTAACGCTCGATCGGGCCGCCGATCGGATCGGAGATTTCGCAACCATCGGCGGCAAGCGTCGTCGTCCGATCGCTCGCCTCGGGCCACTGGAGGACGATCGCCTGTCGGTGCGACGGGGTCATCGTGAAGATCTGGTCGGCGTAGCGGACCAGCGCTTCGCTCAGCGGTTGCGCCTCGTGGGCCCTGAGGTCAACTCCCCTCTGGGCCATCACGGTCACGGCCAGGTCGCTCGCCTGCCCGCCGGTCATCGCCGCCACGCCCGCCGACATCACGGACCAGCCCTGTTCCTCCAGGCAGTCCGGGGCGACGCCCAACTTCTCGGCCGTCATCTTGCGAAACATGGCCTCGGCCATCGGACTGCGGCACGTATTGCCCGTGCAGACGAAGAGCACCATCGGGCCGGCCAATCGGCGGAGCGTCGGTTCGGGAACCGCTCCGACGCGGAGGACCTCGTACTCGTCGCCCCGGACGCGGACGACCGACGACGGCTGCCCGTATCGGCAAGGCCCGTCGTCAAGCACCAGGTCCACCTCGTCGCCGAAAGCCTCGACAATTTCCGCCGCGCTGCTCGCTTCCGCTCCGCCCGAGCGATTCGCACTGGTCAGGGCGACCGGCCCGGCAATCATTCGCAGGACGTCGAGGATCAGGTTGTGCCCCGGGACCCGCAGTCCCACGGTCTTGTCGGGGGAGACGGCCTGTTGCACCGCCGCGGGGAGCTGCCAGGTGAGGCTCTCCGGGTGAGAATCGTCGATGACAAGCGTTACCGGCCCCGGCCAGCAGCGCCGCGCCAACCGCCGTGCCAAGCGGCTGGCGTCGGGCACATAGTCCGAAAGCTCGTCCGAACCCCGAATCGCCAGCGCCAACGGGTGATTCGCCGAACGGCCCTTGATCTCCAAGAGCCGGGCCACGGCGCGAGCGTCCAGGGCCCGCGCCGCCAGGCCGTAGACCGTCTCCGTCGGAAAGGCAACCACTCCGCCCTCGGAAATCGCCTGGACCGCCCGGTGCACCACGTCGCGCGGATCCTCGGCGTTGCGTACGTCGATTACCAGTGGCGACATGAATCGTTCCCCTGGGGCGGTTGCGTTTTCTCTTCGTGAACGTAATATCTTACTATACAGGCCTTTGCGATTGAGGGTCAAGGCACCCGCGGGCGAGGTTCCCGGTTCCATGTTCCAGCTTGGCAGAGAGGTGGCCCCAGCCCGTCTGGGAAATCTGGGACGGCCGCGCGGGACTCTTCCGTTTGGCCCGGCGATCGTGGTCGCCGCGCTTGCAGTCCTCGTCGCCTGTCTGGGCTGCGAGCCCGAATCGGCGGAGTCGTTTGCCTCGTTCGAGAGAATCTGGGGGTCGCGCGGGATCACCGACGGCCGGTTCCAGAAGCCGCGCGCAATCGCGATTGACGCGGAAGACCGAGTCTATGTCGTCGATATGACGGCCAGAATCCAGGTTTTCCAGTCCGACGGCCGCTTTCTCCGGGCATGGAGCACCCCCGACCACCAGTTCGGCAAGCCGACCGGTCTTTCCGTTGGGATCGACGGGCGGATTCTCGTCGCCGACACACACTACTACCAGATCCTGATCTACTCGCCCGAGGGGCAACTGGACCAGACGATCGGGGGTGTCCAAGGCGAGCGGCCGGGGGAGTTCGGCTTTGTAACCGATGCGGTCCAGGACTCGCAGGGGAATTACTATGTCGCCGAATACGGGGAATATGACCGGATCCAGAAGTTTTCCCCTTCCGGCCAGTTTCTCGGTGCGTGGGGCGGCCACGGCTCCGAGCCGGGGAGGTTCATGCGGCCCCAAAGCCTGGCCGTCGACGAACACGACCACATCTGGGTGGCCGACGCCTGCAACCACCGCATCCAACAGTTCGATCGCCAGGGGCGCCTCCTCCAGATGTGGGGAACCCAGGGTGGCGCGGCGGGAGAGTTGCACTATCCTTATGATCTGGTCCTCGACAGCGCCGGAACCGTGCTGGTGGCGGAATTTGGCAATCACCGCGTCCAGCGGTTCACCCGCGATGGCCGCTCGCTGGGTGTCTGGGGCGCCCAGGGCCGCGGCGAGGGCCAGTTGTACAACCCCTGGGCGCTCGTCCAGGATCAGCAAGGCAGAATCCACGTTCTCGACACCAATAATCACCGTGTTCAAGTGATTCGGCCCCAGGCGGCCAATCACCGTTGACCGGCTGCCCCCTGCGGGAAGGTGCGGCGACCATGTTCGACTATCGGATCACCTTCCAGTCGCCGTGGTATCTCCTGCTTCTGCTGGTGATTCCGCCGCTGTGGTGGTTCAGCTTCCGGGGATTGGCGCCGCTTGGGCCTTATCGCCGCATCTTCGCACTCGCGCTCCGCAGCCTGCTCCTGCTGCTGATCACCGTCGCCCTGACCGAGGTCCAGATGGTCAGGATCAGCAACCGTCTGGCCGTGCTCTACCTGCTCGATCAATCGCTGAGCATCCCCGTCCCGCAGCGCCAGGCGATGATCCGCTATGTCAACGACGAGATTCGCCAGCACCGCCAGAACGACGATTTGGCGGGCGTGATTGTCTTCGGGCGCGACGCGGCGATCGAAATCCCGCCGTTTGACGACGACGTCCAGTTGACGCCGCTGATCGAGAGCCTGCTCGACCAGGACTTCACGAACCTCTCGGCCGCGATCCGCCTGGCCCAAGCCTCTTTCCCCGAGGATGCCGCCAAGCGGATTGTCGTCGTCAGCGATGGAAACGAGAACCTCGGCGACGCCCTCAAGCAGGCCCAGGGGCTGGCCAAGGATGGCATCGGGGTCGACGTCGTCCCGATCCGGTATGAGCGCCGGGGCGAAGTGCTTCTCGAACGGGTGACCGTGCCCGGCAATCTCCGCAAAGGCTATCCCTTCGATCTCCGCGTCGTCCTCTCGAATCTCGCGGACGAGGCCGGCGGGGAGGCCGGCGGCGCCGTCCGCGGCACGCTGGTCATCCGCCGCCGGACCGGCCAGCACGACCGGCTTGTCAGCGAAGAGAAGATCGATCTGCCCCCGGGAAAGCGCGTCTATTCCATCCGCCAGGAAGTCGATCAGGTGGGATTCTACACCTATGAAGCCAAGTTTCTGCCCGACCGGCCGGAAGACGACGGCATGAAGCAGAACAATGTCGCCGAAGCCTTCACCCAGGTCCGTGGCAAGGGGCAGGTGCTGTTCCTGGAAGACAACGAGAACCCCGGCCAGTACGCGCGGATGATCGAGGCCCTCGGCCGGCAGAATGTCGAGGTGCAGGTCCGCAGCGGCGACCAAGCCTTCAACCGGCTCGATGAGTTGCAGCAGTTCGACACGGTCGTGCTCGCCAACGTCCCCCGCGAACGGCTCACCGACGCGCAGATCCAGATGCTCGTCCGCAACACGCAGCAGCTGGGGGGCGGGCTGGTGATGCTCGGCGCGCCGGACAGCTTCGGCGCCGGCGGATGGGCCAACACGGAGCTGGAACGGGCAATGCCCGTCGACTTCCAGATCCAGGCCGCCAAGGTCGTGCCGCGCGGGGCGCTGGTAATGGTCATGCACGCCTCGGAAATCGCCCAGGGCAACTTCTGGCAGAAGGCGATTGCCGAAGAGGCGATGAAGGCCCTCGGGCCCAACGACCTCTGCGGCGTAATCCACTACGACAACCAGGCGGCGACGAAATGGCTCTGGAATCCCGGCATCGCCTCGGTCGGCGGCAACCGCAAGGTGATGCTGGCGCGGATCAGCCGGATGGTTCCCGGCGACATGCCCCATTTCGACCCCGGCATGAACCTCGCCCGGCAGGGATTCGCCTCCCTTGCCGATGCGGCCGTCAAGCACATGATCGTGATCAGCGACGGCGACCCCTCGCCGCCGAGTCCGGGCACGGTCCAGGCGCTGGCCGAACTGAACGTGACGGTCTCCACCGTGGCCGTCGGCGCCCACGGCCCGGCGGGCAGCCGGATTCTCGAGGACCTGGCCAGGCAGACGGGCGGGAAATACTACGAGGTCCGCAATGCCAAGGCACTGCCCAAGATCTTCCAGCGCGAGGCACGCCGCGTCGCCCAGCCGCTGGTCTATGAAAACGCCGCCGGATTCTCCCCCCAAATACGATTCCCCCACGAAATGATCCGCGGAATCGACGGCGAACTGCCGCCGATCACCGGCTACGTGATGACCACCAGGAAAGAGAATCCCCTCGTGGAAGTCTCGCTCATCGCCCCCCAGCCGGGATCGGAAAGGAACCGCACGATCCTCGCCAGTTGGACCTATGGGCTCGGCCGGGCGGTGGCCTTCACGACCGACGCGGGGTTCCGCTACGCCGCCAACTGGACCGGTTGGGAGGACTACGACAAGCTGTTCGGGCAGATCGTCGTCTGGTCGATGCGCCCCGTGGGCGACGAAGGCCAGTTCATGATCTCCACGGAAGTCGACGACGGCCAGGTGCACGTCGTCGTCAACGCGCTCGACCGCAAGGACGAGTTCTACAACTTCCTCAACATGGCCGGAACGGTCGTCGGCCCCGATCTGAAGCCGGTCGAACTGAAACTGAAACAGACCGCGCCCGGCCGTTACCAGGGCTCGTTCCCCGGCCGCGAGGCGGGCAGCTACTTCGTGATGATCAGCCCGGCGCCCGGCATGGCGCCGATCCGCTCCGGAGTGAACGTCCCCTACTCCGACGAATTCCGCAGCCGCGCCGCCAACGAGGCCCTCCTCGGCCAACTCGCCTCGCTCCAGCCGAAGGACGGCCAGCCCGGCCAATTCCTCCCAGCGATCGATGAATTCGGCCGCCTCGAGCCGCTGCTGGCGGTCGACACCTTCCGCCACACCCTGGCCAGGGCGACCAGCAGCCAGGACATCTGGCACCTGGTCGCCTTGCTGTCGGCCTGCCTGCTGTTTTGCGACGTCTTCGTGCGGCGCGTCCAGGTGAGCTTCGCGTGGGCGCCGGCCCTGGCCGGCCGCGCCGCTGCCCGGCTCTTCGGACGCGCGGTTGAAGTGCCCCAGGCAGCCACGATCGGGCGCTTGCGGAGCCGCAAGGCCGAGGTCGACGATCGCCTCCGACACCTCCAGGCAAGCGCCCGATTCGAGGCCCCCGACGATCGCCGGGCGGAGCCGCCGCCGGAACCGGCCCGGCAACCCGGACAGACCGAGTCGCTGAAACACGAGGCCCCGCCAGCCCTTGCGGACCAGCCCGCCGCGGAGGATGAAAGCTACACCGCCAGGCTCCTCAGGGCCAAGAAGAAAGCGTGGAAGGAGGAGGGGTGAGAGCGGAGAGAAGAATCAAAGCGGAGAGCGGAGAATATCGAATGTCGAAAGTCAAATGTCGAAGGAAAGGGGGGTTGCCTCGTTCCCCCAAGCTCCGGCTTGGGAATCGTTGGCAGTAAAGGCTGAACCCTGGACCCCGAACCCTTCAACTGGACGCTTTCTTCCCTATGACCAGCAACCTACACCCAGAGGATGCCCCGATGAGCCTCGCCGAAACAATGGAGCGACGGGCGGAAGAGTTCAAGCAGCGCTACACGGCGATCCAGGAGCAGATCGGCCGCGTGATCGTCGGCCATGAGGAGATCGTCCACGGGGTGCTGACCTGCCTGTTCGTCGGCGGCCACTGCCTGCTCGAAGGCGTGCCCGGCCTCGGCAAGACGCTCCTCGTGCGGACGCTGGCCCAGGTGCTCGACCTGGATTTCTCGCGGATCCAGTTCACGCCCGACCTGATGCCGGCCGACATTCTCGGCACCAACATGGTCATGGAAACGGTCGAGGGAAAGCGATTCTTCGAGTTCCAGCAGGGCCCGATCTTCACCCAGATTTGCCTGGCCGACGAGATCAACCGCGCGACGCCGAAGACCCAGTCGGCGATGCTCGAAACGATGCAGGAGGGCGCCGTCACCGCCGCCGGCACCCGTTACCAGTTGAAACGGCCGTTCCTCGTCATGGCCACGCAGAACCCGATCGAGCAGGAGGGGACCTACCCCCTGCCGGAAGCCCAGCTCGACCGGTTCTTGTTCAAGCTGCTCGTCGGCTATTCGGATCGCGACCAGCTGGCGGCAATCGTCGACCGCACCACGCGGCACGAGACAATCGAACCGGCGCAGGTCATGGACGGGGAAGAAATCCTCCGCTGGCAGGGTCTTGTGCGCGAAGTCATCCTCGCCGACCACTTGCGCGACTACCTGGTTCGCCTGGTGCTCGCGACCCACCCCGGGGGCACGTATGCCCTGCCGGCGGCGAACAAGTCCATCCGCTGGGGGGCGAGTCCCCGGGCCGCCCAGGCGCTGGCACTGACCGCCAAGGTCCGCGCGCTGCTCGACGGCCGTTACAACGTGAGCTTCGAGGACGTCCGCCGCGTCTACCTGCCCGCCCTGCGCCACCGCATCATCGTCAACTTCGAGGCCCAGGCCGAAGGCATCCAGCCCGACCAGATCCTGCTCGAACTACTCGAACAGGTGCCGGAGAAAGACGAAGGTTGACAAGAGGGTTCGGGGTTCCGGGTTCAGCTTTTGCTTCCGGCTCGTTCCCAAGCTGGAGCTGGGGAACCAGAAAACCTCTCTTCATTCGACTTTCGACATTCGACTTTCGACATTTACCGCGCTCCGCTTTCCGCTCTCACTTCTTCCCCTGGTTGAACAGGATCTGCGTCCCCTCCTTGCCGGCGACCACGATGTCGACGTCGCCGTCGTTGTCGATGTCCGCGGTGCGGATCTGCATTCCGGCGCCGACCAGGCCCTGGTTGATCGTATGGGCGTCGAAGGCCTTCGCTTCCCGATTCCAGACGTAGTAGCGGATGATCGGCGGATCGTTTGCGCCGGGATCGCCGCCGTTATGCGCGCGGATTCTCTTGCCGGTGATCAGTTCATCCACCCCGTCGCCGTCGAGATCGGCCAGGTGGAGGCAGTGGGCCTGCGAGAAGCTGTCATCGATCAGCTTCTGCTCGAACTGGAGCTTGCCCGATGAGTCCGGGCCGAGGCCCCGCCAGAGGAACAGGCCGTAGTTGTGCGAATCGCTCCAGACCAGATCGTTCTTGCCGTCGCCGTCGACGTCGTAGACCAGCATTGGGCAGCTTCCGTCCAATTCCCAGTCCAGGTGGCAGTTCCACCGCTGCGCGAGCGGATCGCCGCCGGCCGGCCGTTCGTACCATCCGCGCCCGAAGAGGATGTCGTCGCGGCCATCGTTGTTGATGTCGCCGAACGCGACGCCGTGGCCGTTCTCCGTGCCGATCGTGTGGCCGATCAGCGTGGGCACCTCGCGATCGACGACTTCCGTCTTCTGCCCCTTGCGGACCTCGATCTTGCGGACCTCGGTCGAGAACTTCCAGATGATCGTGGGAACGTTCTTGTTCCATTGATTCGAGAACCATTCGGGCGTGCCGTCGCCGTCCAGGTCGATCAGGTAGCAGGCCTCGTTCGTGGCGTAGCCCGTGTCGGCCAGCAGGTGCTTCGGCCAGAGATAGCCCCGCAGCAAGGTCTCGCCGCCGGGATTCTCGTACCAATAGACCTCCTTCGACATGAAGTCCATCGAGACGATGTCCGGGCGGCCGTCGCCGTTGACGTCGTAGGCCCACTCGCCGTTGGAGCGGACATAGCCGGCGTTGTCCTCAATGATCCGCAGGGCGCGCGGGAACCAGTCGCCGTTGCGGTACCAGTTGCGGCCGGCGGAAATGTCGAGCTTGCCGTCGCCGTCGAAGTCGGCCAGGTCGCAGCCTTCGTTGGCGTCGATGGCCAGGAACTTCACTTCAAACGAGACGGGGTGATCGGCGCAAGCCGCCGAGGCGGCCGCCATCGCCACAACCAATGTCACCGCGACAAGCCGGATCATTTCTTCAACCTCCTGGAGCGTGTTTCGAGGGAAAATCACCAAACGATCGTAGCATAACCGGCAGGCCGGCGTCAAAAGAGGTCCCTCGCCCGGCGGCGGTCGGCCGGTCGGGACCGGGGCCGCCCAACGATTGCGGTTGTCCGCAACCCGGGCATAGAATCTTGGGTGTGCCGCCACGCGATTGCGGTCTCAGGCCGGTTGGACAGGGAGACTTCAGCCTGTCGCGCGGTGCCGCGCGCAGGCCAGCCCCGCCGGAGCAGCGCCCCGGCCGGCCGGCGCCTGGCGGCTGGAAGCGATTCGCCCCGAGGAGTCTCAGTCATGCCGATTCCGTTCACCTGCCCGTTCTGCGGTCATCAGACGAACGTCGCCGACCAGTACGCCGGCCAGACGGGTCCGTGCCTGGCTTGCGGCCAGATGATCACGATTCCGGCGGCTGGCTTCGGCCCCGCGCCGCCGCCGGTGGCCGTCAGGCCCTCGGCCGGCCCGACGGCCGGGGCGATTGCGGTGGTGGTCACGGCCCTGTTCCTCGTCTGTGGCGGCGTGCTGGTGGCCCTGCTGCTGCCGGCGGTCCAGGCGGCCAGGGAGGCGGCCAGGCGTGCGCAGTGCACCAACAACCTGAAGCAGATCGGCCTGGCGATGCACAACTACCTCGACACGCACAAGTGCTTTCCGGCCGCGGTGCTCACCAACGAGGACGGCGCGCCGATGCGAAGCTGGCGGGTGGCCCTCTTGCCTTATCTGGAAGCCGGCGCGACCTACGATCAGTACGACTTCTCCGAACCCTGGGACAGCGAGAACAATCGGGCCCTGGAATGGGCCCGACCGAGCGCCTACACCTGCCCGTCCGCTGCCCCCACGAACGGGTTTGAGACGAGCTACGTGATGATCGTCGGCAAGGGGACAATCGGCGGCGAGCCCAACGAGAGCGTGAAAATCCAGGACATCGTCGACGGCGCCTCGAACACGATCCTGGCGATCGAGGTCGCCGGCCAGGGAATCTCCTGGATCGAGCCCCGCGAGATCACCGTCGACGAGGCGGTCGCCTACATCGCCAATCCGGGGCGGCGTCAATCGCATCCGGGCGGGGTGAACGCCGTCATGGCCGACGGGTCCGTGCGGTTCATCCCCAGCACGACCAATCCGGCGGTGCTCAAGGCGATGATCACCCGGGACGACGGCCAGGCGATCCCGCCTTGGTGAATTCCGCCGCCGCGGCTTGGCGGCCTACAGGTACTGCGTCGGGAATTTCCAGGGCTGGCGATATTCGGGCACCGCCAGCGCGGCGGCTTCGTCGTCGCCGACGATCTTCTCCGTGGCCGGATCGAGCTGGATCGAGCGGCCCAGCTTCAGCGACAGGTTGCCCAACACGATCGGCACGTTCACCTTGTGGTGGTAGAACACGCTGCAACTCGGCTGCGTGCGGCTGCGGACGCAGTCGAGCCATTCGCGTTCGTGCCCCGGCGAATCGGGGACGGACTTCTCCGGCTCCTTGGCGTCTTTCATCCGATCGCCTTCGGGCACGATCTGGTGGGTCCCGTAGTCGGCGTAGAGCGTGCCGTTGACGCCGTGGAAGTAGATTCCCACGCGCCCCTTGAGGTCGAAGCGGTAGGAATTGATCTGCGACATCATCCAGGTGAGCGTGAAGCCCGGGTATTGCAGAATCGTCTCCTGCGTATCATAGGCGTCGCCGGCATCCCGGCAGACGTACCGGCCGCCCGAGGAGCTGACCATCGTCGGCAGCCCCAGATCGAGCGCCCAGATGGGCAAATCGATGATGTGCGGGGCCCAGCAGGGCGTCCAGCCGCCGCTGTAGTCCAGGAAGGCCGAATGCGTCCCGGAGGTCTTGATGATCATCGGATGGCAGGGCCGCATCGGCCCGGGCCCGACCCAGAGGTCCCAATCGAGCCCGGCGGGCACGTCGCAGTTGGGGTCGTTGCCGACGCCCTCGACGCCCATGTTGAGCATGTCGAACGTGCGGGCGACGCCGATCCTGCCGAGGTTGCCCGAGCGGACATGGTCCACCACGCGATGGTAGTTCTCGCCGGCGTGAATCTGCGTGCCGACCTGGCTGATCCGCTGGTGCTTCTTGACCGCCGCCTTGACCGCCAGCGACTCGGCATAGTGCAGCGTCATCGGCTTTTGCAGGTAGATGTCCTTGCCGGCCTCGCAGGCGTCGATGGCCATCATCGCGTGCCAGTGGGGAGGCGAGGCGATGATCACCGCATCGACGTCTTTCTGCTGCAACAGGTCGCGGTAGTCGTTGTGGGTCTGGGGCTTCCCCGCGTGTTCGGCCGCAGCCGCCTCTCGCCGCTCCTTCCAGACATCGCAGATGTGCGTCACCACCACGTCGTCGTATTTCGCGCAGTTCTTCAGGTTGGCCCGGCCCATCCCGCCGGCGCCGATCAGGCCGACTTGAATCCGGTCGTTGGCGCCCGGCTTGCCGGGCTGACCCAGCGCACTGGCGGAGACATAGAGCGGGACTGCCGCCCCCGCGACCGCTGATTTTCCGATGAACTGACGTCGGGACAATTGATCGAACTTGGACATGTCGACAGTCTCCTGGCTCATGGGTCGAGAGATACGGATCGAGGCCGCGCGCCCGGCGGGCGCCAACGATGATAAGCGGCCGCCTTCGGCAATGCAATTCCGGCTCCCCGGGTTCATCCGTTGGGCTTGAGGTGCTTGTCGAAGAAGCCGATCACCACGGGCCGGAGGTCCTGCTGCCTGGGTTGGAGGTGGAAGCTATGCGGGGCGCCCTCGATGATCATCAGCTCGCAGGGCACGCCGCTCTCGTTGGCCGCCCGGCAGAAGCGCTGGGACTGGTCCAGCGGCGTGGTCTTGTCGGCCGTGCCGTGGAGGATCAGCATCGGCGGGTCATCCTTCGACAGGTGCTTGATCGGCGAGGCGGAGTCCCAGAGGGCGGGCGCGTCGGCCAGCGGCTGGGCGAACATCGGCAGGCTGGTGTAGGGTTTGGGCGGCACCTGGCCCTCCCAGGAGGCGGCGCAATGGGGGTACAGCGGCACGGCCGCCTGAATCCGGCAGGAGTAGTCGGCGTCTTCCTGCGGATCGATGCCGACCTCCGGCCCGCTGACCGCCAGCAGCGCGGTCAGATGCCCGCCCGCCGAACCGCCGATGGCGCCGATCCGCTCGCTGTCGAGTTGCAGCCGGGCGGCGTTCTTCCGCAGCCAGCGGACGGCCCGCTTGCACTCCTGGATGTTCTGCGGAAAGGTCGCCGCGCCGGGCCCGGCCAAGGCGTAGTTGATCGACATGCAGACGTAACCCTGCTCGGCGAGGGTCGTGCCGATGTTCGACTCGCGGCCGCCGCCCTTGTCGCCTCCCGTCCACCCGCCGCCGTGAATGATCACGATGCCGGGGTACTTTCTTCCCGGCTCGCATACGGGGGGCAGGTAGAGGTCCGCCTTCTCGGCCCGCTCCGGTTCGAGGTACGCCACGTCCTTTTCCACGCGGACCGCCGGCCGGTCCGGTCCGATCTCGCGGACGAACAGGTTCCGCCAGCGGATTTCGCCGCCGTGGGTTTGCAGCATGATCGGGCCCTTGGCGGGCAGCGGCTTCGAGCGATCCCAGTAGTTTTCCATCACGCAGCCGTCCACCACGAGCTTGTCATTCAGCCAGACCCAGGTGCGGTCGCCGATCTGGCGAATGCGGAAACGGTTCCACTCGCCGAAGGGCTTGTCCGCCAGGACCAGGGGGTCGCGGCCGGGCTTGCCCGGCGTGTTGTTGAACAGGCCGCCCGAGCCGAGGTGCGGTTTGCGGTGCGGGTTCTTCGGATTGAAAACCTGATGCCAGTCCCAGATTTGCACCTGCGGGACGCCGCGCAGATAGATGCCGCTGTCGGCTTTCGGTACGGTCCTGTATTCGATGAGGAATTCGATGTCGCCGAACTCCTCGTCGGTCGTGGCGTAGGGGCCGTGACCGCCGTTGACCAACTCGCCGTTCTCGACGCGCCAATGCTTGGGAAACTCGGCCCGCTGCCGCGCGAGGTTCGCCTCTCTCTTCTCGCCGCTGAGGTTCGCCGCGCTGTGCGGATTGAGCCCGTGCCAGCCCGCCAGGTCCTTGCCGTTGAAGATCGCGCGAAACCCCTCCGGCGGATCGGGTTCCGCCGCCCCGAGCGCGGCCGTCGGCACCAGCAAGATCGTGATCAGGGCGAACTGCGGAAGGCGTTTCATGGAATGGGTCCTTTTCCTGAAGGTCTGAAGGCGCCAAGGGCGGATCGCCGCCCCTGCGGCGACGGTTGGATTGTCAAACCGATGCCGGCTCGTACTCCCAGGTCTGGCGGAGGAGCCTGGCGGGGGGGTGGTCGGTTCGGAACTGCCAGTTCCACGACCGCGTGATCAACATGCAGGTGATCATCGTGATAAACTGCCCCGGATGCCGGACCATGTAGGGGAGCGACCTGGCCATGATCTTCAAGCCCGTCGGCCGCCGCAACGCCTTGCGGACGCGCCGCAGCCATTCCTCCGACGTGAAGAACGAGTCGCGGGTCCCGTCCTCGGCCTTGAGCAACCGGAAGAACCCCCGGGCGCAGCGTTCGAGCTGCCCATCGGCGGGATAGAATCCCCCGAAGCTCCGGATCAGCAGGGCGTAGTGGAAGTCGTCGGAGAAGGGGCGGAACGCGAGCGGGCCGGCAAGCAGCCGCTTCGGGTCCGGGCCGCGGACGAAATGGGTCGTCGTGTTGACCATCCGCCGGATGCTCGACTTCGGGTCGATCACCCCGTGGAAGAGGCGAAACATCCGCGCGTAGATCTGTTCCGCCTCGCCGGCCGCCGCGTCGGAGACCTGCACGAAGTGTTCAATCGCGCCGTTGGCGATCACCGCGTCGAACGGGCCGATCGACCGCCCCGCCAACTCCCGGTAGTCCAACAGGCGAACATCGAGCCCCCGACGTCGGCAGAGGCCGGCCTGTTCCGGCGAGATCGTGATCCCCGTCCCCACCGCCCCCCGCCGGCGGACTTCTTCCAGGAGCGTCCCATTGCCGCAGCCGACGTCCAGAATGCGGACGCCTTGCCGGCAGCGGACCTCGTCGAGAAGGTAGTTGATCTGGTTCAACTGGGCCTGCGCGTACGGAGTGTTGGGGTCGCCGTGATAGATGCCCTCGGTGTAGTCGAGCAATCCGCAGGTCGGGAAGAACTTGTCAAACAGGGAATAACACTGGACGACCCTCCGGACGCCCGCGCCGCTGGCACCGCTGCTCATCTCTCTTCGCCTCAACACGACAACCTGCCCCCATGCTAATCAAGCGCTCTGTGCACGTCCAGTTTACCCGCCGGCGGAGCCGAGGCCGATCGGGCCGCGGCCCGATCCAGGCCGCGCTGCTCGCCGCGCCCGGCGCCGGGTCACTCCGCGCCGATGAGCACGACACGGTCGACGAAGATCGCCTCGAGGTCCGGATTGTGCCCGTGGGCGAACCAGAAGTAGGCACCGGGGACGAAGTCGACGACGCCCAGCTCGATCCAGCGGAACTTCCGATCGAACGATCCCTCTCCGGTCTTGAACGCCTCCGCATCGAGGGTCATGCTCTTGAGCGATTTCTTCCCCTGCGCGTCGTAAACGCCCCACGAGCCGAGCTTGCCCTGCTCGACCGATCCCTCGCAGCGCAGCGAGGCGAGGATCCGGTACGTGCCGCGAACCGGCGGAGTATAGTTCGTGTTCCAGTCGACCTTCGTTCCCATGCGGACGCTCTTGCCGTTCCAGCCTTCCGAGTCGTCGACGATCGTCGCCGCGTCGCGGTAGTTGTTGAACGACAAGGCGTCGAACACGACCCAGGCGTCCTCCGGGATGCCCCGGCAGATTTCCGGCGGATTCTTCTGCGCCAGGAATCCCGCCTTCAAACCCTCCAGGTAGTTGCCCAAGTTCTTTTCTTGCGAGATGACCGCGGCCTTCGTCCTGAACCGTTTGCAGAGTTGGGCGAACTCCTCCGCCGCCGCGAACGGGTCCTTGGGACCAAGGAACGGCAGCTTCTTCTCGCGGGCTTCGGCCCGCAGGGGGTAGTAGCGGCTGAGCCAGACGTGATCGACGCCCATCTTCGACTTCCGCAACCGGCGGAGCTCGTCGGAATCGGCCCCGTAGACGCTGGTCGCCGTTTCGACCGCCTTGTTCATGATCTCGGTCACCTGGTTGAGAGTCGCCAGGTCGATCCATTTCGCCGAATTCACGCCGAAGCAGCCCAGATAGATCTTCGTCCTTTCCGCCTCCGCGATGAGGACGTCCCAATACTGGTGGATCAGCGGGGCGACCGCTTCGCCGTAGTAGCCGCGGACGAATTCGTCGATCAGCTTCTCGCCGTCGAGGTGCGGCTCCCACATGACGCGCATCAGGAGCCAGTTCTTCAGTTCGCAGAAGTCGTCGCCTTCCCCCTCCTCGAACAGGCCGATCGCCCCGTGCTTGACGAAATAGCGGACGTTCGGAACAAGCACGCGGAGGTTCGGATGCGGCCCCAGGTAGTCGTTGTAGTTGGTCGTGTAATCCCAGATGAACAGGTGCCTGGCCAGCTTGCTCCAGCCCTCGATATCCGCGGCGAACTTCCGGTTCTGCTCCCCGTCGAGCGGCTGGATATAAGAACATTCGATCGTGCAGAGACGGATCAAGACGTTGTCGCGCGGCTTGATCGTCTTGGGCGGCTTGCGGGTGTACTGGTACGCCAGCGATTCGACCAGGACATCCGGAAACTCCTTTTCCACCGCCTCGGCGACCTTGTTGAGCATCAACAGCAGCGTACCGGCGTGGCTCTCCTCCGCCTCGTCGACCGCCTTGCATTTCGCACAGGTGCAGAACCCGTACCAGTCGTTCTGAGAAACGTCGATGATCTTCGCGCCGGGGCTGTTCCGCAGCGTTTCCAGGACGTTGTTGATCAACTCCCGGGTCATCTCCTCGTTGGTCAGGCAGAGCTGGGCGTGTTCATGCTTGCGCTTGCCGTCGATTTCCGAGTACCAATCCGGGTGGGCGTCGAAATACTTCCCCGGCGGCAGGTACTTGTAAAACGAGTGGACGAAATTGACAATCCGCACCGCGCCGCCGTATTCCGGCGTCAGGAAGCCGTTGCCTTTCATCCGCGCGGAGAAGACGGTCGGCTGCGCGTCTCGGTGATACATTTCCCGCGAGATGAGCTGCGGCGCGTAGGAAACGGCCAGGTCGTCGGCGATCGCCAGCGTCGGCCGCTTGGGGATGAACGTGTCGCTGGGCGTCCACCAGCGGACGCCGACGACGTCCTGCAAGAACGAGTAGACCGCGTAGAGGCAGCCGCGTTTCTCGTGCCCGGCGAGAACCAGGTTTCCGCCCTCCATCTTGATCAGGATCTCATCGAACTTGTAGTCCTTCTTCGGGGCCTTCGCCGTATTGCCCAGATAGATCAGCGACCCGCCGCCGGCCGCGGCGTCCTTTTCGGCGATCGTCTGGAAATCCGCGCCGCTGACGAGCTTCAGATGCTCGGCAAGCTCGCGGGCGGCGGTCTTCTCGACAACCGTCGGTTCATCGGGCAAGACGATTCGCCAGGCGGTGGCGCCGTCCTTCGTCAAGTCGGCCGCATACAGAGGAGCCTGGCAGAACAGCAGGCAGAACAGCGGAACGAGAGCTCTTCTCATGGCTTTCCCGTCTGGTTGCGAGTTGTGGATTGCCGGAAACGGCGCTCCGCGGCGCGTCGTCTCCAAGGACAGTCTCCCTTCTGGCGGCGCGGATCGCGGCGGGAGAACACTAGATGCCCGACTGCCGCGAAGACGAGACTTCCGCCTTCAAGTCGGCTCCGGGGCGTGAACGGCTACTCCGCTAGACTACCGCCCCGCGATCGTCGAGTCGAGACGCGCGGCAAAATCCAGGCGGAAAAAACCGCCCGGCTCGACCTTCCCCGACACGGCATCCGGCGCTGCCGCGCTTCGGGCAGGCGGGCAGCCAGGCGACGCTCCCGCCGCGCCGGTGAACGAAGCGGCCGCCGCGACCGATCCGGACGGGCCCCGCCCGCAGAATCCGAACAACCAAAAAAAGATTCCCAAAGTGAACCCCGCCCGGCAGTCGATGAAACACTCTGCCATGACGCCCGGCGACTGACCGCATCGGACGATGCAAGGGGGCTCAGTCGCGGGCAAGACCGTGCGGTGCGAGCGCCGTTTGCCTTTGCCAGGGTCTCGCAAGCCGTTGCCGCCGGACGCCGGCGACCAGCACGTCGCCGGCTCCAGTGCCGGCAAACGCCCCTTGCACCGCACTTGCTGAGTTGGAGGAACCTGCCGCAGAACGTGAGGAGCGCCCCGGCATACGGCGGTCCGGTTCGGCCGGACCCCACACAAAGGCGCCCCATCGCATCCTGGAGTCGCTAACCGAGAAGGAAATTCAGCGGTATGTTCCCAGGGGGGAAACAGTCCGGAGCCACCGATTCGTTCGGTGCCCGGACTGTCTTTTTTTAGCAAGGTTCAAGCTTTTTTTAGCAAGGTTCAAGGTCCAAAGCTCAAGGTTCAAAATACAAATTCCAGGGTCCAACTCTCCTCCATCCGCTGCTCCCAACCAGAGACCCGGTCTTGGCCACTCTTGGCCATTGGGAATTGAGCCTTGAACCTTGGCTTTTTTCCCACTGCCCGGCCGGTCTGGAAGGCCGCCGCACCGCTCAGCGCCGCGACCTGGCCGCCGCCGAGTCGCTCCCCGCCTCAGCGCTGTCGACAGAGTAGGTCGCATAGCAGTTCGGGGTCTCCCAGAGCCGCACCTCGACCACCGGCAACCCCTGTTCGACGCCGTGCCGAGCGATCCGCCGCGCGATGTTCTCCGCCGTGGGATTCTCGTCCATCAGGAACAGCGGTTCTCCCATCTCTTGCAGGACTTTCGCCACCGGGTCGTCGCGGCAGAGAATCATCCGGTGATCGAGATGGTCATCGATCCAGCGCTGGATCACCTGCTTGATGTCGCCGAAATCGAGCACCATTCCGCGCCGGTCGAGCGCCGCGGACTCGACCGTGATCAGCACCCGGCCGTTATGCCCGTGAAGGTGCCTGCACTTTCCCTCGTAGTTCAGCAATCGATGGCCGTAGCAGAAGTCGATCTCGCGTGTGACTCGGAACATTCGCGGTTGGCCGCCTTTCCCACGGTTAAGGTGTGGCTATCCGGCGGAGACGGGGTCGGATTGGTATACGGTCCGATCCGGAATCTCCGCGACCTGAAACGCCCGCCGGCGCTCCGTGCACTTGTTGCAGACGCCACAGTGCAGCCCGACATGCGGCGCCAGGCAGGAAAACGTCCGCTCCAGGGGCATCGTCCGCCCGAGTCGCATCACGTCTTGCTTGGTTGCACGAGCCAAGGGGCGGAGAAACTCGATCCGCGCGCCAGTCGCCAGGTTGATCGCCGCCTGGAAATGGTCGAAGAACGCGGATTTCGCGTCGGCGAACGGACTGGTGCCCAAGACACCCAGGGCGACTCGCTCGATTCCCCGGCGGTGGCACCAGAGCGCGGCCTTGATCAGCAGCAGGGCATTGCGCCCCGGGAGGTAAACCGCCTCGTCGGGGCTCTCCGCGCCCGGGATTTCAGCTCCCGTGAGACTCCAATGGTCCTGGTAGATGTCTTCCAGCGGGAGCTTGAGCACGACGAGCGGTGCCAGCGCCGCGGTCTGCATCGCCGCCAGGAGCCCCCGCAACGCCGCCAATTCCGCCGCTTGCCAGACCAGGTCGGAGGCGATGTAGACGGGTTGGACACGGTGGCCATGGGCAATCATCTGACCGAGCAGGATGCAGCTATCCAGACCACCACTGAGCAGGAGGCAGACCGGCTTGTCGTCGACGGGCGGGATTTCGCACATGGCTCTGGGGGCGAGGCAATCGGCTGCGGTCGGAGGAAATCGAATTCTAAGCCTCCCCCGGCCGATCGGGAAGGCTCCGCCGCCTCCGCCCGAGCGGCCCCGGTCCAAGCTGCAATCGGCTCCCGCGACGATGGCGGCCGTGCCGCCGAGTCCGCGCCATGAACCCTGTACACCCCTCCAAACGGGTAATGAACTTGCCGTCCATCGGCAAGCTGCCCTTGCGGCGGCCGCCTGCATTCCGCTACACTTCGCCGCCTTGTCTGGACGTGAACCAGAGCCGCTCGGCAGCGCTGCGGCCGGAGAGGCCTCGGAAATGCATAAGTCATTCGCACGCAGACACTTGTTTGTTGCCGACCGCCTCGCGACGGCGGGGAGCCTGGCGGGCTGCGGAGGGCTTTCCGCTCGATATTTCCGGTCAGCCCGCCCAGCGGTTCGGAAAAACTGCCGGTCGGGCGGCGTGCGTTCTGGCCGGCGCGGAGCGGCGAGCCTGCCCCTGAAGGGGTGCGACCCGCCTTGGTTGGGAGCCGGCCGGCAGGCTCTTGACGGTAAAACCGGATGTGCGAAGGCGGATGGACGGTGCCGGTTGGGTTTCCCCCCGCCGGGACTGATTTTTCTTGCATTGGAAATTGGGCCCTTTACAATTGTGGTTAGGGTCCCATTTTCCCTAGCCGCTAGATATTCAAGGTGCATGGATGCGTGGCACGGTGCTTGGGATCCTGGTTGTTGCAGGTCTGGTGGCAGTGGCGATGGGCGCCATCCCCGGCCGCCCCGAGGTTTACGCGGGCCGGATGGATGCCCAGCAGCTCGCTGCGACCGAGAGCCGAATGATCGTCGAGTCCACGGTCGTGGAAGGTCGCTACCAGCAAGTCGTGGTGGTCGACCCGAGACGGAGCACGATGGCAGTCTACCACGTTGAGCTGGCCAGCGGAAATGTGGAGTTATGCTGCGTGCGGAACATGACCTGGGACCTGCAAATGCAGTACTTCAACGGCAAGAATCCCTTGCCGCCGGAAATTCAATCGCTCTTGGAACAAAGGTGAAGCCGAGTCGTCCGGGGTTGCAGCCCAGGCGGCCAGGCTTGTCTGGGAGGGCCACATGTCCCAACAGTTCTACAACACGCAAAAAGCGGCCGAAGTCCTCGGGGTCAAGCCTGCCGATGTCAACCACCTGCGCGAGCAGAACAAGCTGCACGGGTATCGCGACGGAGCCGACTGGAAATTCAAGGCCGAAGACGTTCAGAATTACCTGGCCGAACAGATCAAAAGCAGACACGCGTCGGCCGCCGGCGAGGATGACGAGGAGCTTGTCCTCGGCGGGTCCCAGCCCCCTGCTTCCGGCGGCAGCGACCTGGAGCTCTCGGATTTCGCGCTGGCTGGCAGCGACATCAACCTGGGCAGTGAAACGACCCATCCGGAGGGCAGCTCCGATCTGGAACTGGACCTGACCCTGGACCAGGACGTGACGCTCGAAGACAGCGACATTGCGCTGGCCTCGGAAGAGCGAGCCGAGAGCGGCAGCGATCTAGACGTGTCCGACAGCGTCCTCGACAGCGAGGACCTCGTTCTCGGCGGCAGCGGAACGGGAAGCGATGTCACCATCGGCGGCGATAGCGGGATCTCGCTCGTCGACCCGGAGGACAGCGGCCTGGCGCTCGACGAGCCGCTGGAACTGGCCGGCCAGGAGGAGGAATCGCTCGAGTTGGGCGAAGACGACATGCTGACGCTTGCCGAGGCGGAGAGCTCCCAATCCGGGACGGAAATCCAAACCGACGAGGAATTCCTTCTGACGCCGCTTGAAGAAGCCGGCGAGGAGGAGAGCGGCTCGCAGGTCATCGCGCTGGACACCGAGGGCGACGACGCCCCCACGATGGTCGGCGCGCCGGCCGAGATGGCCCCGATGTTCGACGAAGCCACCGCGCCAATCGGCTTCGAGCCGATCGGCGCAGCGGCCGAAGCCATCGCCGCCCCGGCGGTCGACGTCGCCGAGGGGGCGGCGATCGGCCCCCGCGCGCTGCCCGAAGCGCCCTACTCGGGAATGGTCGTCTGGCTGGGACTGTTCCCCTGCACCTTGCTGCTGGTCCTCGCCGGCACGATGACCTTCGACCTGCTCCGCAACATGTGGACCTGGAACGGGGCGATGACGATTAGCGGAACCTTGCTCGACATGCTCAAGGGGATCCTCTTCTAAGGTCCGGCAAGCCGGCGAAAAGACCACGCATGGAGACTCGATGCGGTGCTCCCGATCGCGGAGCAGCGCCGATTCGAAAGGAGTCGAATCATGACTGCACAGCGCTGGGGCCTCGCCTGCGGAATCGCAGCGGTGTTCCTGATTTCGAGCGGCTGCGTGTCGGCCGGCAAGGCGAAGTCCCTGACCGCTCAGAATCAGTCGCTCACCGAACGCAATCAAGCCCTCGTGGCGCAGCTCGAGAACCTCAAGGTCCATTCCACCAACATCGAAGACCAACTCTTGCGGGCGGAGGAGGAGCTCGGCCTGCTCGACGCCGAGGCCGGCGTCGATCGCCGCCGCCTGGAGGAGTATCGCAAGCAGCGGAGTCCAGTCGCCGGCCTCAGCCCCCTGCCCCCCCTCGCTCCGCATACCCAGGCCCAGCTCGCGCGCATCTCCGAACGCTATGGCAGCGCCGCCTCCGCCACCGGCAGCGGGGTGAGCAAGCTCGGGACCGACATCCTCTTCGACGAAGGTCAGGACCAGCTCAAGCCCGGCGCGGAGCCCACCTTGCGAGAACTGGCCGAGGCGCTCAACTCGGACGAAGGCGATGGCCTGAAAATCTTGATCGTCGGGCACACGGACGACCGGCAGATCGCCAGACGACCGGCCAGGGACCTGTTCAGCGACAACTTCCACCTGAGCTTATGCCGGGCGAACCAGGTGGCGCGCGTCCTCCAGCAATCCGGCCTCGACTCGCGGCGGATCGGCGTCGCCGGCTACGGCCCCAACCAGCCGATCGCCCCCAACACGACCCCCGAAGGCCGACAGAAAAACCGGCGCGTCGAAATCTTCCTGATGGCCCAGGAAGTGCCCGTCATCGGTTGGACCGAGTCGATCCCGGCGCTCTATCCATAGCTGCCAGACGCCGGCGGTCAGCCGCCAGCCGAGACGGCTTGAGCATCGGGCAAGTTGACCGCCGACGGCGGATTGCCGACCGCTACGGCCCCCTCCCTTTCCTACCCCGCTGCCTCGGTGGCGGTATAATGGTCGAGTACGATCGTCCGGGGCCCCTTGCGCGCGGATGGGTCTGGGCCGTGCCCCGCGGTGCGCCCGGCCACTCTGCGGCATGGCTGGCGAATTTCGACGGCCTGCCGGACTGTCTCCCGATCCTGGTTCCCAACCGATCCTCGCCCCCCGGCTCCCGGTTGGGAACCGACCTGTCCCGCCAATCGCGGTGTCCATCATTCCACGCGCCGTTTCGCGGCACGAAGGACTGCCAACTCAAACCTCCCAACCTTTCTCGATGGCACGACCCAAACTCAGCACTCCGGAGCATTCCCCGCCGATGCGGCTCTTGCTCCGCCTTTATCAAGCCCTGGCCTCGATGTATCTGGCCGTGGCCTTGCTCTTGGCACTGGCGGCAGTCCTGGCCTGGGCGACGTTCGTCGAGAGCGCGTATGGGACCGAGGCGGTCCATTTCGCGATCTACGATTCCTGGTGGTTCGCGCTGATCCTGGCCTTGCTCGGCGTGAACGTCCTCTGCGCGGCGCTGATCCGCCTCCCCTGGCGGCGGCATCAGACCGGCTTCCTGATCACCCACGCCGGAATCCTTGTCCTTCTCGCCGGGTGCATTTACAGTGCCCAGTCGGGCATCGACGCCCAGATGCCGGTCTTCGAGGGGAACACGACCCACCTGGCCTACGAGGACACGCGTCATTTCCAGCTGACGGTCTACCCCGATCGGTCGCCGGACGGCGCTGTTTCGGTCATCGACATCCCGTTCGCCGCCGGCCCGTTCAACTGGGAGATGTACAAGCGATTGCCCTGGTTTCCCTGGGGTCTGGGGCGCCGCGATCGGGGAGTGATCTGCAACCAGGACAACATCCGGCTGGAAGTGCTCGACTACCATTGCCAGTTTCAGACGCAGCAGGCGGCGCCCTTGCGGCTCCAGGTTGCCGTCTCGGAATCCGCCGGCGGCAGCCTTGGAGAACCCGAACCGGTCGAGCTGGCGATCGAGCGCCCGGCGGGCCCCCACGCCGATCCGGCAATGAACCTCGGCGCGCGGAAGGTCGCCCGGAGCGGCGTCCGATTCACCTTCTGGATTGCCGAGGACCACGCGGAGACCGAGGCCTTCCAGGTTGCCGGTCCGGAGGGCAAGCTCGGGCGGATGGGCCAGATCGTCCTCTACCTGCGCGGCCAGGTGTTTCGCTTTCTCGTCGATGAATGGGCGCCCGGACAACGCCTGCCGCTCGGGGCAACCGGCTACGAGGCGGAATTCGTCCAATTCAACCCGCAGCTGCTCGGCGCCGTCCTGATGATCCATCCGCCGCGCCAGGCGCCCCGGCGGATGATCCTCCTGGCCGAGGTGCCCGAGTTCAATCAGCAGGTCGTCGACCACGGAGTCTATGGCAGCTATTGGTTCGACGCCTCCAGCCCCTTGGGGGAAGGAATCGATCGGCGCGAGGAGTCGCTCCACAACCTCAACCAACCCCGCGTCGACGTCATCCAGGGCGCCGACGGCCAGCTCCGCTACCGGTTCTGGCAGTCGCCGGAGTTCACCCCCGGCGAGACGCTGCCGATCGGCCGGCGAACCGATTTGACGCTCGACGCGCCCCCCCGCGCGATGCGGTTCTATGCCGAGTCCTTCGAGCCCCACCAGCGGCCCGGGGTGCGTTTCGAACCGCAGCCGTTCGATCCCAAGGCGCCTCGGCCGCTCACCGGGCCGCTGGTCCTCGCCCGGTTGACCGTCGACGGAAACACCGAGCAGTTCTGGCTCGAAGCCCAGCAGTCCAGCGCGATGAAGACCCCCGTGACGCGGGCGCAGCGCCGGGCGGTGACCGGCAAGGATCGCCGCGTCCAAATCACGCTCCTGCCCGACTCGGTCGACGTCGGGTTCCATGTCTATCTCGACCGTTTCCAGCGAACGCTCGATCCCGGCTCGAGCATGGCCTCCTCGTATTCGAGCCTGGTCGACTTCGTCACCGTCAAGACCGATCCGACGACCGGCGAAGAGCGGATCGACCAGGTGATTGAAGACGGCGTGTTGATCACCCTGAATCAACCGATCACCCGCAAGGACCCGGCCACGGGCCGGTCCTTTCGCATCTACCAGGAGGCGTTCCGCGGACCGTGGAAGCCGGGCGACCCGTTCTACGACGAGCAACTCGGCGGCCGGCTGCTGCCGGGGGAAGACATGCCGCGGGGCGAAATGTTCCTCTCGTGGCTGACCGTCAACTACGATCCCGGCCGGGGCTTGAAATACTTCGGCAGCCTGATGATCGTTGCCGGGATCGCCACGATGTTCTACATGCGGGCCTATTTCTTCGCCCCCCGCGCGCGTCGTGCCGGTCCGGAGCGCGAAGCGGCCTGAAGCCAGACAAGACGTTCCGCAGCGGTTCCGGCAAGAGCCGCGGCACTACTCGATACGAGGTTTTTCATGCTTCCGAGAGTCGCCCTGATCGGCTGGCTGGCGATTGCCGCGGTGTCGGCTGCGGAGTCAAGCGCCGGAGAACCCGATTTCTCGACCTGGCAGCGGCTGCCGGTGTTCCACAGCGGCCGGATGATGCCGGTCAACACATTCGCCCAGCAGGTCGTCGAGGCGGTCTGCGGCAGCGCCAATCCCCGTCTCGGCCTCGAGGGGGCGGCGGCCGCGGCGCGGAGCCTGCCCGAGTTCCGCGAGACGGAAAAACTCTTCCCTGGCGGCCCCCGCAAGTTCCCCGCCGCGGAGCTCGTCTTCAGTTGGCTGGTCGAACCGGAACGCTGGGAGCGCGTGCCGTTGCTGATCGCCGAACACGAGGGGCTCCGCAAAGACGTGCTCGGCTTGCCGACCCATTCGGAGAGCGGAATCCACCTGAAACACGTCTCGCCTCGCGCCGTAGCCGAATCCAAGGCGTTCTGGGAGGCCCTCGACCAGCTGCAAAGCAAGCGCCGCCAGGCGATCGGGCGGAACGTCGAGCTGACCGCCACCGAGCGCAAGCTGGCCCAGCTCGGCGAAGCCTTCTCGACATACCGCGCGGTGACGTTTGACCCGTTTCGCGATCCGCCCCACTCCTTTCTGGCCCGACTCGGCGACGCCGCCACGGCCTGGAACGGCACGGCCAGCGCTTGGGCGGAAGCGAAGAGCGACCTGGAATCGCTCACCCCGGCCGTTTACGACGGCCAGATCGACGCCGAGGTCGAGGCCGTCCGATCGGCCCTGAGCGCGCTCAGCGAGATCACCGATCGGGGCGCGGCCGATCCGGTGCGGGCGGAATTGATGCTCGTCAGCGGCGCCCGCCGGGCTGAGAAGCTCGCCGAGATCGCCGAACGGGGCATGAAGGAGCTCTTCCGCCGCGACGCGCCGCCGGAGTACACCGCGCGGCGTTGGCAGCGGTTGCGGAGCCAGGCTCACGTGGTCGCCAGCCGGGCCGGCGAACTGGCCGTGGCCATCACCCAGGCCCAGTTGGCGATCTACGAGAGCCACCCCTCGCTCCGCCTCGTGCCGGGCTTGAATCCGCCGGCCCTGGAGAAGGACCGGGGGACGGACGACCAGTCGCAACCCTGGCTGAGCGTGCAGACACTCCTGTTCAGTGGAGACGACGTGTATCGCCGTTTCCTCCGGCCCGGCATGCCCGAGACGCCCCCTGCGCCGCTGTATCCGGAGAACCGGACCCGCCTGGAATACCTCCAGCTCCTGGCGAAGAACAATCCGCAGCGGGTCGAACGCGCAGCGCTGGCCGAGGCGGCGGCGGCGTACGTCGATCGCGGCGCGGCCGGCCGCGCCGCACGATTCGAAGCCGCCATGGATCGGTTCGCCGCCGCGCTCCGCGGCCTGGCCGAGCAGATCGAACCGTATCGCGCCGGCCTGCCGCTCCGCAATCGCGACGAGGCGCTGATCGCCGCCACCGCCTATCCCCCGCCCGGCGCGACGGACGCGGAAGTCCACTACTACCGCCTCGACCCGTTCCTCTGGTCGTGGGTCTTCAGCTTCGTCGCCCTGTGCTGCCTGGGGATGGCATTCGGCGTGCTCCGCGCGCCGATGTACTGGTTGGGGATCCTCGCCCTGGTCGGCGGCCAGGCGTTCTCCGTGTACGGCTTCGCCTTGCGGGTCCACGTCACCGGTTGGGCGCCGGTGACCAACATGTTCGAGACCGTCGTCTTCGTGGCCCTCGTGGCGGCCCTGCTCGGCCTCTGGTTCGCGTTCGTTCCGCTGTTCGGGCCGGCGATCCGCCACGCCTGGCGGATGACGGCCCTCCCCGGCGCGGCGGGCACCGCCCGCAACAGGGAACTCGACCTGGAGTGGATGGGCCCGGCCGCTTGGACGGCCGCCCGCTGGGCCCTCTTGCTGCCGAGGTTGGCCCTGGCGGCCGCCGTGGTCTATTTTCTTACCAGTGTGGCGTACGGAGTGGGAAGCGGCTATGCGATCGTGCGGCTGGCGCCGCGGAGCGAGACGTGGAACGATCGGATTGTCTGGCTGGTCGGCTTGCTGATGCTTGGCTTGTCGGTCTGGCTCGTGCCGCGGCTGGTCCTGGCGGCCCTGCTCAGCGCGGTGTCGTTCCCCTGGACGCTGGCCCGGGCGGGCGTGGGGGCGGTGCTTCGCCGCATGATCGACCGCAAGGCCTTCGCCGTGGTCGGCGCGGGAATCGCGTTCCTCGTTGGCCTGATCGCCTATTACGCCCCGATCTGGGACAAGGGGATCAACCCCCTGATGCCCGTTCTCCGCGACAATTTCTGGCTGACGCTGCATGTGCTGACGATCACCGCCAGCTATGGAGCCGGCTTCCTGGCCTGGGGGCTGGGAATCGCCGCGATGGGCCATTACCTGCTCGGCCGCTACCGCGACGGCGATCCCTCCGAGGGCGGCGCCGCCCGCCGCCACGGCCCCGCGGCCTGCGAGACGCTCTCGGGCTTCATCTATCGCTCGATCCAAGTGGCCGTCGTCCTGCTCGCCGCCGGCACGATCCTCGGCGGCCTCTGGGCCGACGTCTCCTGGGGGCGATTCTGGGGCTGGGACCCCAAGGAGGTCTGGGCCCTGATCTCGCTGCTGATCTATGTCGGCGTGCTGCATTTCCGCATCACCGGCGTGTTGCGCGATTTCTCCCTCGCCGCCGGCGCCGTCGTCTCGATCACCGCGATCGTCATGGCCTGGTGGGGCGTGAATTACTTTTTCGGCAGCGGGATGCACAGCTACGGCAGCGGCGAGGGGGGCGGCTGGTACGTGGCCGGCTTCCTGGCGGTGAATTTCCTCGTCGTCGCGGCGGCCGCCATCCGCTACCTGGGCGAGACCGGCGGCCTCCCCGCGCCGGCCGACGCGGGCGGCGAGATCGACAGTGCGCGAGTGGAGACCGTGCCCGACACGCAATGACCGCCGGCGGCGGATCGATCAGCGCGGCGCCGGTTCGACCCCGCCGGACGGGGCAGCCGCCGCGGCCGCCGGGCCCGGCCTTCCCAGCGGCAGACGTTCGATCAGCCAGGCCGTCCGCGGCGAGAACAGCAGTTCCTCCTCGCCGCTGCCAGACAGCGCGGCAATCGCCGCCGGGAGCCGCTGCGGCCGCTCGGGCTCGGCTGGCTGGAGGAGCCGCTGGCCGTACCCGTAGACGATCATCGTGCCCGCGGGCGATGCCGGACAATCACCCCAAATCCGCAGTCCCGCCGCGTCGAAATAGAACCGCACCCCGAGTTCCTCGTAGGGGACGAGGCTCCCCGAGCCGCTCCCGGCGAAATCGCCCTGGAGCTGAAGCTGGCCGCGGAGCGCGTTGATCAGCGATCGGCCGATCCGCCCGTTGCTGGCGTGGAACGCCCCCTGGGCCGAGACGACGCGCCCGGCGCGGAACCGCACCCGCTCCAGCGCCACCCGCCCCGCGCCGCTCATCTCGTGGGGGAATCGCCGACCGACAAGCTCCTTCAGGTCCACGTTCTGCAACTCGCCGAGCACTTCGCCCTCCCAGCCGTCGGCCGCGCGGTTGGCCACCAGGTAGCCCTCGAACCGGGCCCCCTCGCCAAGGCCTCCGAAGACCGGAAAGACCGCCGCAAACAAGCCGCAGGGCAGGGGGCCGTCGCCCGTGAACACGTCGAAGCCGTCGACCGGCGGACGAAGCTGCCGGTTGCGGACAATCCGCAGATAGACCGGCTTGGGCGTCTCGTATCCTTCCACCTGCAAGCCGAGTTCGATCTGGGAAGCCTCGCTCCGCAGCGTCACCCGGCTGCGGACCTGCTTGATCGCAAAGTCCGCCTCCGCGCCGCAGACAGCGATCGATTCGGCCACGAGTTCAATCTGCGGGGGACCCGCGCCCATCCGCCGCTGGAGCAGGCGCTCCATCAACGGCCAGAGCCAGCGCACCGACTCGGCGTCCAGAGCCAGCGTTCCGGCCGTCAGCCGCAGCCGCGGTCCGGCGAGCGCGCCGTGCTTGTCCGGCGAGCTTGACTGCCGGGCGACGCGCAGCCGATCGCAGCGGACGAGCACCGCGGCCGTCTCCGGATCGTGGATTTCGAGGCCTTCATAGAGCACCGCTGAAGGAGACAGGTGGCGGAGCGACTGGAGCCGGACCGGCTGCCCGAGAAGCAGCGACAAACGGCGCTGTTCGCTCACGGTCCGGCCCGGCAGACGCCGCCAGAGACCCAGCGCCGAGAGGGTCACCGTCGGCGCCGCGCACAACAGCACGAAGAGCGCCAAGGTGACGAGACGCCGGGTTGAATCGGACAACCGGAACATCCTTGTTCCCTCTTGCGGGTGCTATCGCCTGGCCGCCATCTCGTGGAACAACTGCCAGCGGGCCTCCATCTCCGCGAGGCTGTCGCCGCCGAACTTGTCGATCAGGGCGGCCGCGATCTCCAGGGCAACGACGTTTTCGAGGATCACGCTCGCGGCGGACACAGCGCAGACGTCGCTCCGTTCATAGGCGGCCGACTCCGGCCGCTTCGTCTTCAGATTCACCGATTCCAGCGGCCTGGCCAGCGTGCTGATCGGCTTCATCGCCGCCCGGACCACGATCGGCTGGCCGTTGGTCATCCCCGCCTCCAGGCCGCCGGCGTGGTTCGTGGGCCGGACGAATCCGAGCGACGGCCCCGCTCGAGCCGCCTCGTCATACTGGATCGGGTCGTGGACCTGGGAGCCGACGCGACGGGCCGCTTCGAATCCGAGCCCGATCTCGACCCCCTTGATCGCCTGGACCGCCATCACCGCCCTCGCCAGACGGCCGTCCAGCTTCTGGTCCCACTGGGCATGGGTTCCCAGGCCAAAGGGGACCCCCTCCACGCGAACCTCGATCACGCCGCCGAGCGTGTCACCCGCCTTCTGGCAGCGGTCGATCAACTGCTTGGCCGGGCCATCCTGCTCCGGATCGAGCGAATACACACCGCTTGCGTCGCGCAAGGCCTTCTGCTCGGCCAGCGTGCCCGGCTTCGGGCTGATCCGCATCGGTCCGATCTCGACGACGTAGGCAAAAGGCTCGATGGCGAAATGGCGGAGAATCTGCCGTGCCAGCGCGCCGGCGGCGACTCGGGCGGCCGTCTCCCTGGCGCTGGCCCGTTCAAGAACGGCCCGGATTGAACCGAGGTACTTGATCGCGCCGGCCAAGTCGCCGTGCCCGGGACGCGGCCGCTCCAGGTCTTCCATCCGGTCCAGCTTGGAATCCTCGTTGACAACCATCAGCGCGATCGGGCTGCCCAGCGTCCGCCCCTGCCAGACGCCGCTGAGAATCTCCACGCGATCCGCCTCGATCCGCTGACGGCCTCCCCGGCCATACCCCCCCTGCCGCCGAGCCAGCTCCCGATCGATCAAATCCGTGTCGATCTCTAGTCCGGCGGGAAAACCGTCAACCAGGGCAACGAGGCCCTTGCCGTGAGATTCGCCGGCCGTCCAATATCGTAACATGTTGCGATCAATTGACTGCGTTGTCAGGCAGAGTTCACGGTTTCACCTGGTTCCCAAGCTCCAGCTGGGGAACCAGGAAGGAATTGCGTTGTCAGGCAGGGTGCTTCAACCTTCACCCGGCGTGCGAGCGGCCACCGGTGAGAGCCTGATTCTACCCGGCCGGAGCGGAACACGATAGGGCGATTCAGAGGGCCCGAGATGCCAGGGCGGGGTGTTGATCCGCGCTGGGCGCGGCTGGGGCGCTGCCCGGAGGCCGCGGCCGGTCCCCGCCAGCTCTACCAGGGGAACGTCTGCCCGGTGAGCCGCTCGTAGGCCTCGATGTACTTTGCGCGGGTCTTGGCGACCACGTCGTCGGGCAGCTCGGGCGGCGGGCTGTTCTTGTCCCAGTCTGTCGCGGATAGCCAGTCGCGCACGAACTGCTTGTCGAACGACGGCGGGCTCGTGCCCACCGCATACCGATCGGCCGGCCAGAACCGCGAGCTATCCGGGGTCAAAACCTCGTCGATGAGGATCAACTGGCCGTCGTCGCAGCGGCCGAATTCGAATTTCGTGTCGGCGATGATGATCCCCCGCTGCCGGGCGTAGTCCCGCCCGCGACGAAACACGTCGAGGCTTCGCTCGCGCAGCGTCTCGGCCGTCTCCCGGCCGACGATTTCGACCATCCGCGCGAACGTAATGTTTTCATCGTGGCCCGTTTCGGCCTTCGTGGCGGGCGTGAATATGGGCGCTTCCAACTCGGCGCTCTCCTGCATGCCCGCCGGCAGCGGAATGCCGCAGACCGTCCCCGTTTGCCGATACTCCTTCCAGCCCGAGCCGGCGAGGTACCCGCGGACGACACACTCGATCGGCACGACCTCCGTCTTCCGCACGAGGCTTGCCCGCCCGGCGAGGCACGCCCGGTCAGCCCCCTGCGGCAGATTCATCTCCGCAAGGTCTGTTGAGATCAGGTGATGGGGCACGCCGAGTTGGCCAAACCAGAACGCCGCCACCTGGGTCAGAACACGTCCCTTGTCCGGAATTCCCGAAGGCAAGACCCAGTCGAAGGCGCTGATCCGATCCGTGCTGACCAGAAGCAGCCGATCGCCCAGGTCGTAGACATCGCGGACCTTGCCGCGGCGAACGGGGACCTGTCCAATCGAGGTCTGCAACACCACCTGTTTGCTCATCGGCGCGATCGCTCCTTCCGAGACGATATTCGGCTCTGGGGTCTGGGGAACCCGTGCGGCGCGGCGGGCGCCGCCGCGGTTGACCGCGGCACGACCGCCCGCGGGGACGGCCCCTCGCGGCCCAGTTCGGCTGGTCAACGTTTGCGACTTGGGGGGGGCGGGCAGCCCCGTGCCGCCCCTGGCGGGCACGCAAGAATATAGCGACTGGCCGCTGCTTTGGCCAGCCGATGCCCGTCCGCGAGACGTCTCCCTGGCTGCCACGCTTCAGCTTGGGAACGCGCGGCCGGCCTGTCGGCATCAAAGACGGCGTCGGAAACCTCTCCCAGAACCGCCTGCGGATCACCCGGCAAGCCCGCCCGGCGCGCCAGACAGTTCGCTTGAAGCTGGGGCCCCCCTGCTGTAGACTCAAAAGGGAGCGGATGGCCCGTGTATCCCCCGATACCAGGGAACCGTATCGAACCGACGGGCGGAAGCGGCGCTCGGCGCAAGCAGCCTGCCTGGACACCCACCTTCCGGCCGGTTCGACAGATCGCCGATGGGGCGGCTCCGGGAAGTCGCCACGCGATGCGGCCGTGTTTCTTGCAGATTCGTTGTTCCGCGCTTCCGCCGGTTGTTGAGGACGCCAGCCCGATGGGTTTGATGCGATTTTTATGTCCGTCCGATTCCCTTCCGGACGACGTCGTGGAGCAGGCTTACCTGGCCGGCTACGATCGCATTCCCTGGCGCGTCGAGGTGCGGCAGGTGGCGAACGAACTTGTCGTCGATCGCGAGAATACCGACTCGGGCAACCTGTATATTCCCTGGGAGGTTGCCGGGCACGGCCGCGTGACCCTGGCAACCTGTAGCCTGATGGAGAGGGCCGCGCCCTACAACCTGGCGGTCGAGCTGGCCCGCGGCGAGTTGGCGCAATTGCGGAACCAGGCCGCCGAATGGCAGCTCAGTGGGATCCGCCTGCCGGACACGCTGCGCGAGCGGATTGCGGAGGCGACCGGCCGATTCCGCCTCGCCTCGTGTGCGCGGCAGTCCTTGGAGGAAGCCACCGCAACGGCCAACGAGTCGCTCCGCGTGACGCTCGATGCCGCGTTGGAACTGACTGCGTGCTATGCCGAGCAGACGCTCGCCGCCCGGCGCGACGAGGAGTCGCGGCTGAGCACCTTTCTGGGCGCCAACGTGGGGGTGTCCCTGCTCGACGAGAACACGTCGGTCCAGTATCTGGAGACGTTCAACGCGGCTGCCGTGCCGATGGTCTGGCGCGAGATCGAGACGACCCAGGGGAGCTTCTACTGGGACATCACCGACAAGCAGATCGAGTGGTGCCGGAAGCACGGGTTGACTGTCTGCGGCGGCCCGCTGCTGCTCTTCGATCCGTGGCGGCTGCCCCAATGGCTGGCCGACTTCGACAATGACTTCAATGGCATCGTCGCCTGCGTGACCGAATTTCTCCAGACCGTCGTCGGGCGATACCGCGGCAGCGTCGATGTCTGGATCTGCGGCGCGCGGATGAACACGGCCGACGCCCTCTCGCTCACCGAGCACGAGCGGATCCGCCTCACTGCCCGGGCGGTGGAGATCATCCACTCGCTGGACCGGGACGCGGAGCGGATCGTCTCATTCGATCGTCCCTGGGGCGAATACCTCAGCCGCGGGGCGGTCGACTTCTCGCCCCTGCACTTCGCCGACGCGCTGGTCCGCGCGCGGCTGGGGCTGACCGGCCTGATGCTCGAAATGAACCTCGGCTACCTCCCCGGCGGCACACTCCCCCGGGACCCGCTCGACGTGAGCCGGCATCTCGACTACTGGAGCCTGCTGGGAATCCCCGTCCACGTCAGCCTCACCCTGCCGAGCAGCAGTGCCGAGGACCCGCTCGCCATCCGCCACGGGAAGATTCAGACGGCGATCCGCAATTCCCAGAGCCAGGCGGAGTGGGTCAGGCGGACCGTGCCGCTGATCCTTTCCAAGGGCTACGTCCACGGGATTCTCTGGAATCAACTCCGCGACTCCGAACCGCACGACTTCGCCCACGGCGGCCTGTTCGACGCCAAGCGGAATCCGAAACCGGCCCTCGAGCACCTGGCCGAAATCCGCAGGGGCTATCTGCGCTGACTGCCCGATGTGCCGACAAGCGGAGCGGCAAAAAAAATGGGGGCCTCTGCCGGACCGTAATCCACAACGGTCAGATCGGACGGCAAGGGCAAGGTAGCCGCCCGACCACACTCCGCCAGAGGCCCCACGGGCCAGTCCCAAAATACGCAACCGTTTGGGCTGCCTGAGTGTATGAGCAATCCGCGTGCCAAACCGCCCAGACCGGCAAAACAGGACGGGTTTCTCTTCTTAAACCACTGACTCGCAACAGTTTATAATTCTCACCCCGCACCCCCTCGCCCGATTTCTGAGGCGTTTTCACGATGTCTCATTCGGCTACATTCGCCGCGGATTGCTGCGGCATAATCGACCGCAGAATCACTCCCTAGCCCGTCGGTGGCAGAGCCCGGCGGGGCGGGGTCGTCGCGTTGCGAACCGCCAGCACGTTCTCTATACTTCAGGATGTTTGGAACGCTCCTTCATGCTCGACCTTGCAGCGCGGATTTCCGACATCGCCGATCATGTGCTCATCTCGGTCAATCCCCAGGCCGGGCGCCGCGGCGTAGGCGCTCGCGTGGGTCGGCTCGCCGATCTGCTCCGGAAGCGAGGGTTTTGCGTCGAAGCCTTGACGGACCTGGGCGAGGTCGCCGAGAAAGCCAACGATCTGTATCGGAAGGGCCGGCTGCGAGCGCTGGTCGGAGCGGGTGGCGACGGAACGGCGGCCGAACTGGCCAATCGCACGGTGCCGGGCGTGCCGATTTCGCTGCTTGCCGCCGGCACCGCCAACCTGCTCGCCAAGCACTTCGGCTTCTCTGGCCGCCCGGAAAGCGTCTGCCGGACGCTCGTCGAGGGCCGCCGCGCCGCGCTCGACGCGGGACTTGCCAATGGCCGGCTGTTCCTGGTGGTGATCGGATGCGGGTTTGACGCCGAGGTGGTCCGGCAGGTCCATGGGCAACGCCTGGCGGCCGGCCCGGGTGGAGGCCACATCGGCTATGCGAGTTACTTCAAACCGGTGTGGGGGTGCATTCGCAGTTATCGATATCCTGAAATCCGGGTATACTGCGATGGTCGGGATTCCGCGCCGCTGCGGGTCCATTGGGCCTTCGCCTGCAACCTCCCCCGCTACGGATGGGGGATCCCCTTGGCGATCCAGGCCAAGAGCGACGATGGGCGACTGGACCTGTGCACCTACCGAGGCAACTCGCTGCTTCGGGGGGTGCAGTTTGCGATTGCCGCCCAGCTGGGGGGATGGCACGCGCGGCTTTCGGGGTGCCGGCTGTCGCGTGCCAGCCGGCTGCGTTTTGTGTCCGACCAGGCCGTCGCCTACCAGCTCGACGGCGACCCGGGCGGCATGTTGCCGGTCGAGGTGGACGTGTTGCCGCGGCGTTTGACGTTGCTCGTGCCGTGAAGGAATGTGCCGTGCCAGAAAACCCCGTCACGATCGGCCCCTACCGCTGCGGTCGCGGGGAGCGGCTGCTGGTGATCGCCGGCCCTTGCGTGCTTGAAGACGACGCCACGGCCCTGGCAATCGCCCGCCGATTGCGCCGGGAACTCGCCGATCTGCCGGTCCAGGTGGTTTTCAAGGCGTCGTTCGACAAGGCGAACCGGACGAGCGTCGCCTCGTATCGCGGGCCGGGCATCGAGGCCGGCCTGGCCACGCTCAAACGGGTCAAGGAGGAGACCGGGCTGCCGGTGACCACCGACATCCATGAGCCCGCCCAGGCGGCCCGGGCCGCCGAGGTATGCGACCTGCTGCAAATCCCCGCCTTTCTGGCCCGCCAGACGGACCTGTTGCTGGCCGCGGCGGCCACCGGCCGGCCGGTCAACGTGAAGAAAGGGCAGTTCCTGGCGCCGGGGGATATGCGGCACGTCGTCGACAAGCTCGCTTCGGGCGGGTGCCGCCAGGTGCTGCTCTGCGAGCGGGGGACCTTTTTCGGCTACGGCCGCCTGGTCAACGACATGCGGAGCATTCCCCGCATGCAGGCGCTGGGCGCGCCGGTGGTTTTCGACGCCACCCACAGCGTGCAGGAACCGGGTGGGCGCGGCGACTCGTCGGGCGGAGAACGCGCGATGGTCGAGCCGCTGGCGCGGGCCGCCACCGCGATCGGCGCGGACGGGCTGTTCTTCGAAACCCATCCGCAGCCGGAGAAATCTCCCAGCGACGGACCGAACATGGTGCCCCTTGCGCAGTTCGCCGCGCTCGTCCGGCGGCTGGTTGCGATCCGCCAAACCATCGAAGGCTTTCACTGACCCACCGATCGTCCGCGCCCGGCCCGATCGCTGGCCGCCGACGATTCGTTGTCTGCAACTTTTCGCTGGGAACCACTCATGAAACCGACCCGCCTTACGGTTTTCGCGGCCGCGGCGTTCGCTGCAATCACCGCTGCTCTTGCCGGATGCAATCGACCCGGCGGCCCGAGCGGCGACGACGGATCGCACAGCACCGACAACGTCCTCTGGCGCGACGAACTATTCGATTACGCAATCGACACGATTCTCAATCGGCTCGAGGAATTCGACAGCGGCGAGATGCGCCAGCAGACGATCAACCGCCTCGACCAGTGGGTCCGCAAACAGAAGCCCCAGGAGGACTGGCAGCCCGACCCGATGATCGCCGGGATCAGCGGGGAGACTTCGGCGGCGGGCAGACAACTGGTGGCATTTGCCGAGAAGATCGCCAAGCTGCAACAAGACGCTGCCGCGGCGGGGCCCGAACCGGCCGCCGGCCTTGCCGCCGAAGCCCGCGCGCTGGGACAACGGTTGGCGGATGTCGCCGTGCGGTTCGGGCTGATTGAGATCGCCCGCCAGGCGGAGCAGCTCCTTGTGCTTGCCGACCAGTTGGGCGCGATCGAGGCCGGCGGCGCGGACTCGGCGGAGAAGGCCGCCAGCCAGGCGCGGGGCCTGGTTGCCCAGATTCCGGTTGCGGAGGTCGGCCGGATCGGCATCGAGTTGGTCGCCTACGGCCAGGTGATCGATCCGGCCCTGCTCGCGTTCCCGGTCACGGACAGCTTCACGTTCCAGGAGGCCGTCTGGCTCCGCAACGTGGCCGCATGGGCCAGCGGCGAGCAGCTCGACGATCCGGTCAAGCCGGCGCTGGCGCTGTTCGATTGGGTCGTCAAGAACATCCAGTTGGAACGGACGGTCCCGACGCTCGGCCAGAGGGCTGCGCCGCTGGTCAAGAAACCCTGGGAAACGCTGTTCTTGGGGCGGGGGACGGCGATCGAGCGGGCCTGGGTCTTCGTGCTCCTGGCCCGGCAGTGGAATCTCGACGCAGCGCTGCTCGGCCTGCTGGGCGAGGGCGGCCAGGAGCCCGCCCCGACGCGGCTCTGGGCGGTGGGCGTGCTGATCGAGGGGGACGTCTACCTGTTCGACCCTTCGCTGGGCTTGCCGATCGTCAAGCCGGGAGGCTGGCGATTGGGCGAGCTCGGATTGACCGGCCAGCCGGCGACCCTCTCCGAGGCCGCCGGCGACGACGCGGTGCTCCGCCAGATGGACGCCCTCCAGGAGGGCGATTACCCGGTGCGCAAAGAAGACCTGCAACACGTCGTGGCGCTCGTCGAGGCCTCGCCGGGCTATCTGACCCAACGGATGAAGCTGGTCGAGAGCCGGCTGACCGGCGACGAGAGGATCGTGCTCTCCTCCGATCCCAGCGCCCAGGCGGCGCGGTTCAAGCAGTCCCCGCAGATCACGGACGCGGTCCTCTGGCCGCTGCCCTACCAGGTGCTGTGGCAGGAGATCCACTACGGGCAAGAGCGTTTTCAGTGGCAGCAGCAGAACATCTTCGGGTCCGTGTTCGGCAGCGCCCTGTGGAAGGCCCGCGCCTACCATTTCAAGGGCGTGTTCACGGGGGACCCCAGCGCGACCCAGCTCTATCAACTGGCGCGGCAGTCGGATTTTGCCGTTTCCGTCGCCCACCTGGATGCCCAGACCGAAGCGGACGTCCGCGCGGCGAAGATCGACGCCAGCTATTGGCTGGGATTGGTCGTCGGGCAATCCGGCAACTACGCGGCCGCGGAGGACTACTTTCGGACCCGCGTGCTGGCCGTCGACCCGGATGGCAAATGGCGGCACGGGGCCGTCTACAACCTGGCCAGGGTCTGCGAAGCCACCGGCCGGACCGCCGAGGCGATCGAGCTTTATGAGAGCGACAAGGACGCTCCCGGGCTGAGCGGAAATCTCGTCCGCGCGCGGTGGCTGAAGAAGCTCAGCGGAGCGGAGGAGGAGACATCTCCCGCTCGACCCAAGGGCGAGAAAGAGACGCCCGCTCCCGCCGCCGCCAGCCCGACGGATGCCAGGCCCGAGGCCGGGAAGACGGCGGCGGAAGAAAACCAGGCCAAACCGGCGCCGGAAGCCGAACCGGAACAACCGCGGGACAAATGATCCAGCCGCACCGGCATGTTTCCTGGTTCCCAAGCTCCAGCTTGGGAACCCGTCTTGAGCCGTTTCAGACGATATCGGCGTGGTACTCCTGGAGGCTCTTGGCCCCTCCGCGCCCCTTCCGGCGGGCGTCGATGCCCTTGGCCGCGGCCATCGCTGCGGCGAGCGTGGTCACGTAGGGGACCTTGCAGCGGATCGCCATCTGGCGAATGTAGGCGTCGTCGGCCTTGCTGGCCTTTCCCCTCGGCGTGTTGATCACAAGCTGGATCTGGCCGTCGATCAGGGCATCGACGATATTCGGCCGCCCCTCGCGCATCTTGGCGATCAGGTCCGCCGCGATCCCTTGTTCGAGGAGAAACGCCTGGGTGCCTTCGGTGGCCACGATCTTGAACCCCAGTTCGTCGAAGCGGCGGGCGACCTCCTGGACCGCCGGCCTGTCGCGGTCGGCCACGGTGATCAGCACCGTGCCTTCCAGGGGCAGGGGGACTCCCGTCCCCTCCTCGGCCTTGTAGAAGGCCAGCCCGAACGAGTTGGCCATGCCCAGCACCTCGCCGGTGCTCCGCATCTCGGGGCCGAGCACCGGATCGACCTCGTGGTACATGTTGAAGGGGAAGACGGCCTCCTTGACCCCGAAATGGGGAAACGCCCTCCGCGCCAGGTTCATTTCCGAGAGCTTCCTGCCCAGCATCACCTGGGTGGCGATGTGGGCCATGGGGATGTTGCAGACCTTGGAGACCAGCGGCACGGTGCGGCTCGCCCGCGGATTGGCCTCGAGAATATAGACCGTGTCCTTGTAGATCGCGTACTGGATGTTCATCAGTCCGACCACGCCCAGCTCGATGGCGATCTTGCGGTTGTACTGGTAGATCGTGTCGATGTGCTTGGGCGAGATGCTGATCGGGGGGATCACGCAGGCCGAGTCGCCCGAGTGGATCCCGGCCAGCTCGATATGCTCCATGATCGCCGGCACGAAGGCGTCTTCCCCGTCGGCGATCGCATCGGCCTCGACCTCGATCGCGTTATCCAGGAACTTGTCGATGAGGATCGGCCGTTCGGGGGTCACGTCGACGGCGGCTTGAACGTATCGCCGCAGCATTTCCTCGTCGTGGACGACCTCCATCGCGCGGCCGCCGAGGACGAACGATGGCCGGACCATCAGCGGGTAGCCGATCCGCGCGGCGATTTCCAGGGCTTCCTCCAGGTTGCTGGCCATGCCCGACTCGGGCTGCGGGATGCCCAGCTTCCGCATGATCTGGCAGAAGCGGTCGCGGTCCTCGGCGAGGTCGATCGCGTCGGGCGAAGTGCCCAAAATCTTGACCCCTGCCTCGGCCAGTTCGGCGGCGATGTTCAGCGGGGTCTGCCCGCCGAACTGCACGATCACCCCCTCCGGCTTCTCCTTCTCGTAGATGCTCAGCACGTCTTCGACGGTGAGCGGTTCGAAGTACAGCTTGTTCGAGGTGTCGTAGTCCGTGGAGACGGTCTCGGGGTTGCAGTTGACCATGATCGACTCGATCCCCTCGTCGCGGAGCGCGAACGCCGCGTGGACGCAGCAGTAGTCGAACTCGATCCCCTGGCCGATCCGGTTGGGCCCGCCGCCGAGAACCATCACCTTGCGGCCGGTCGAGGTCTGGCTGGCGTCCGGCGCGTTGTAGGTCGAGTAATAGTAGGCCGCGCCTTCGACCCCGCTGACCGGCACGGCGTGCCAGCCCTCGACCACCCCGAGGGCCGTCCGCCGCTGGCGAACCTGCTTCTCCGCCACGCCCAGCAACCTGGCCAGGTAGCGGTCGGCGAAGCCGTCCATCTTGGCCCTCACCAGCAGCGCGTCGGACAGGTTGTCCTTGTGGGCGAGAATCTGCTCCTCCAGCTCGACCAGTTCCTGCATCTGCTCGATGAACCACGGCTTGATGAACGTCTTCTCGGCAATCGCGGCGACGCGGGCCCCCTTGCGGAGCGCCTCGTAGATGATGAACTGCCGCTCCGAGGTGGGCTCGGCCAGCATGCCCATCAATTCCTCGACCGAGCGCTTGTTGAAATCCTTGGCGAAGCCCAGGCCGTAGCGGCCGATCTCCAGCGAGCGAATCGCCTTCTGAAGGGCCTCCTTGTAGGTCTTGCCGAGACTCATCACCTCGCCGACGGCGCGCATCTGCGTGCCCAGCCTGTCGACGAGCCCCTCGAATTTTTCGAAGGCCCAGCGGGCGAACTTGACGACGACGTAGTCGCCCGAGGGGGTGTATTTCTCCAGCGTACCGTCGCGCCAGTAGGGGATCTCGTCGAGTGTCAATCCACCGGCCAGGAGGGCGGAAACGTAGGCGATCGGAAACCCCGTGGCCTTCGACGCCAGGGCCGAACTCCGCGAGGTCCGCGGATTGATCTCGATCACGACGACGCGCCCCGTCTGCGGATCGTGGGCGAACTGGACGTTTGTCCCGCCGATCACCTGGATCGCCTCGACGATGTCGTAGGCGTGCTTCTGGAGCCGCTGTTGGAGGCTCGCGCCGATGGTCAGCATCGGCGCGGTGCAGTAGGAATCGCCGGTATGCACGCCCATCGGGTCGACATTCTCGATGAAGCAGACCGTGATCATCTGGTTCTTGGCGTCGCGGACGACCTCCAGCTCGAGCTCCTCCCAGCCGAGGACCGACTCCTCGACGAGGACCTGCTTGACAAAGCTGGCCGCCAGGCCGCGCTGGACGACGGTGCGGAATTCCTCCATGTTGTAAACCAGGCCGCCGCCGGTTCCGCCCATCGTGTAGGCCGGGCGGATCACGCAAGGCAGGCCGATCTCCTCGACATACACCTCGGCCTCGGCCAGCGTGTGGGCGATCTTGCTCCGCGGCATCTCGATCCCCAGCCGGCTCATCGTCTGCTTGAACGCCTCGCGGTCCTCGCCGCGCTCGATCGCGTCGACCTGGACGCCGATCATCTCGACGCCGTGCTCGCCGAGGACCCCGGCCCGGAAAAGTTCCGAGGCGAGATTCAGCCCCGTCTGGCCGCCCAGGTTCGGCAGCAGGGCGTCGGGCTTCTCGCGGGCGATGATGTCGGCCAACGTGGAAACGTTCAAGGGCTCGATGTAGGTCACGTCGGCCATGCCCGGATCGGTCATGATCGTCGCCGGGTTCGAATTCACCAGCACGATCTGGTAGCCCAGGCGCCGCAGGGCCTTGCAGGCCTGCGTGCCCGAATAGTCGAACTCGCAGGCCTGGCCGATCACGATCGGCCCCGAACCGATAATCATCACCTTGTGGATGTCGTCACGCTTTGGCACGGTGGCTCACTCCTGGATGCGTCAAACATACTCGACGGTCGCCGGCGGCTTGGGCGTCAGATCGTAGAGGCACCGGTTGACGCCGTCAAGCGAGGTGACCCGCGCGCAGATCCGCTGGAGCGTCTCCCAGGGGACTTCGACGGCGGAGGCTTCCCGGGCGTCGACACTGTCGATGCAGCGGACCACGATGATCTGGCCGAACTCGCGGCGGCCGCCGCGGATCCCCGTCGCCTTGTCCTCCAGCAGCACGGCGAAGTACTGGAACGCCTTGGTCGGGGCGAGCTCCTCCTCGACGATCGCCGTCGCGGCGCGGACCAGCTGCAAACGGGCTTCGGTCACTTCGCCGACGATCCGCGTGGCCAGGGCCGGGCCGGGAAACGGAATCCGCTCGGCCAGTTCCGGCGGCAACCCGAGCACCCGGGCCGCCTGGCGAACGCCGTCCTTCCGCAACTCGGCCAGCGGTTCGAGCACGTGGTAGCCATACTCGGCCATCGGATCGATTCCCAACTGGGCGAGGATGTTGTGCTGCCGCTTGATCCCCGCCACGGTCTCCTCGATGTCGGTCAGGATCGTCCCGTGGAGCAGGTAGGTCGCCCCACTCTGGCGGACCAGGTCGCCGAACACCTTCCGGTAAAAGGTGCTCGTCACGGCGTGGCGTTTCTCCTCCGGGTCGGTCAAGCCCGCCAGGGCCCCGAGAAAGTCCGCCCGGGCGTCGATCACCTCGACGGGAATCCCCATGCCGGCGAAGACGTCGCGGACGCTCTCCGGCTCGCCTTCCCGCATCAGGGCACTGTCGATGAACACCGTGCGGAGCCGCTCGCCGAGGGCCCGGTGGCCGAGCACCGTGACCACCGCGCTGTCGACCCCTCCGCTCAGGGCGTTGATCGCGCGCCCGCGGCCCACCGCCCGGCGGATCTCCGCGATCTTTTCCTCAACAAACGCCTCGTAGTCCACGCCATCCCTTCCTTTCGGTTCGACTTCGATCCTCGCGACGGACCGGCTTGACCAGGGCAACTTGCCCTGCAAAAAGAGCTTACCGTCACCCGGCCAGGTTGCCGCGTCCCGGCTCGCGGCCGCGCACGATGCGCACAACCATCCAGACTTAGTGGTCCATTTCAGAAATGATGTCAGGGTTCCTTCAATGATGTAGGTTGGGCGCTCCCGCCCGACAGAGAACGACAGGCAGGAATGCCCATCCTACCAATGAGCTTGCACGATCTTCAATTTCCACCGAGTTCGTATCGCTCTCGATCGAAATGCTGCAGCGATTGCGCGACATCAAAGGAACCGCTCCCGACGGGCGCAAGGAACCTTGACATCATTGCTGAAATGGACCACTCAGCAAGGCTACCAGAGCCGGCATCCGAGCGAAAGGAGGGAGGTTCGAAAATGTCGCATGGCGAATTCCGCATGGCGGACGTGGCGAACCGCCGGTATGCCGGGGCTTGGCACGCCGCTAGAATGGGGTTGCCGGCCGCCGGCAACCGCGCGGCGCGGCCGCTTACCATGCGTCACGGAGAATCTCGCCATGAACCGTAGCCGACTTGCCCCGCTGGCCGTTGCCGCCGCGCTGCTGCTGGCGCCGCCCGCCGCCGAGGCGGCTCAACTCCAAGCCGGAGCCGCCAAGGTCGACATCACGGATCGCCACGCGGCGCCCGTCAACGACCCCTTGTACGCCAAGGCACTGGTGCTCCGCAGCGGCGAGGCCACCGCGGTGATCATCACCTTGGACGCCGTCGCCATCGGCGAGCTCGGCCGGGTCCGCAACAGCTTCCTCCCGAACGTCCGCGCACGGCTCGAAACGGAACTTCAGATCCGGCCGTCGCATGTCCTGGTCAATGCCAGCCACTGTCATGGGATCGTCTGCGAGGACGTCGAACAGCGGGCCGTCGAGGCCGTCAAGGCGGCCTGGAGCAACTTGGCGCCCGTCCGGGTCGGCGCCGGCCGCGGCCGCGAAGACAGGATCATGGAGAACCGCAGGCTCAAGTTGAAGGACGGCAGGGAGACCGACGTCCGCCACGCCTACGCGCTTCCTCGCGACGAGGATGTCGTTGGCATCGGGCCGATCGATCCGGAGATCGGCCTGCTCCGTCTGGACAGGGAGGATGGACAGCCGCTGGCGGTCGTCTACAACTTCGCCTGCCATCCGATCCAAGGTGTTCCGAGCCGGGGCAACACGGCGGACATCATCGGCTTCGCCTCCAGAACGATCGAGGAGAACCTGGGCGGCGGCGCGCTGGCGGTATTCTTGCAGGGATGCTGCGGAGACATCAACCCGGCGATGTACAAGGACATCCACAATCCGCGCGATGCCGAACCGCTCGGCAACATGCTCGGCCTGAGTGCCCTGCGGGCATGGCGAACGATCGCGACAAGGGATCGCGGCGAACTGAAAGTCATCCATCAGACGATCGCGCTGCCGAGAGCGACCGACCTGGAGCAGCGGATTGCAGCGCTCGAGGCCGAGCAGACGCGGCTCCTCCGGTCGCTGAAAGGAACCAGCCTGAACTTCAAGACGTTCCTGCCCCTGCTGGTGCAATACCAGACTTCCGGCGACTTCCCCTCTTCGCCCAGCCACCGCTATCTCCACGAGAAATCGCTCGGCCGCGAGGGTCTCGGCAAGCTCGACGAGGAAAACCGGACGAACAGCGAGCGCTACCTCCAGAACATCCACACGATGGAAGAACTCACGCGGCTCCAGGTGAACAGGGACCTGCTCAAAAAGCACCAGGCGGCAAACGCCGCCGCCGGAAAACCGGTGGTCGATGCCGAGGTGATGGGGATCAGAATCGGCGACTTCGTACTCGTCACGTTCCCCGGCGAACTGACCGTGGAGATCGGCCTGGGGATCAAGGCCCGGGCGCCCGGGCCGTTCACCTTCGTGGCCGCCTGCACCAACGGTTACCTCTACTACGCGCCGACGGCCGAGCAGCGGAACAACACGGGCTTTGCCCAGGAGGATTGCGACTGCCTGCTGGCGCCGCAGTGGCAGGCGATCTACGACCGGGCAGTCGATGCGATCCTGGAGAAGCTGTGAGCCGATGCGGCGGGCCGCCGCGGCCAACCGATGCCAGAGACCTACCCGGCCTATCTCGATCTCCATCGCTCCGGCGAGCTGGCCCGCCGCGCTGAGGCGGCGGTCGCCCGGTTGGCGGACTGCACGGGCTGCCCGCGGCGCTGCCACGCGGATCGCCGTTCGACAAATCCGGCTCCATAAGGAGTGCGAGGAGGCGGTGGCGATCGCGCGCGAAGAGGGCATTCACCGGCTGGACGCGCGGTGCGGGGCTCCCGGTTGCCAGCCACAGGGCGCAGGGCGAAGGCCACAGGTTGCGGGAAAATCCGGCCAGCGCCGGGCTGGCTGCCTTGGAGAAGCGAACCTTGCCCATTCTCTGCTCGACACTCGACGGCTCCTCGCCCCGCCGGTAACCTGAGCCGTAGACCCATGACTTCCGCCCCCCATACAAATCCCAGGAATCGCCCCGATGAAACCCACTTCTTTGATTCTCGCCTCCAGCCTCGCGCTGCTGGCGGCCGCGGCGCCGGTCCGCGCCCAGTCCGACTACCCGATCCAGCCGGTGCCGTTGACCGCCGTCGAGGCCGGCCCGGGATTCTGGCTGCCGCGGATGGAGACGAACCGCAAGGTGACGGTCCCCTATTGTTTCCAGCGGTGCGAGGAGACGGGCAGGATCAGCAACTTCCTCGCCGCGGCCGAAAGAAACCCCGCTGGTTTTCAAGGCATTTATTTCAACGACTCCGACGTGTTCAAGATCGTCGAAGGGGCCGCGTACGCGCTGGCTCTCCAGCCCGACGCCGAGTTGGACCGCTACCTCGACGAGTTGATCGCCAAATTCGCCGCCGCGCAGGAAGACGACGGCTACCTCTACACCGCCAAGACCTCCGGATCGAAGGGGCCGCACGGGCGGACCCCGCGCTGGACCGGCCTCGGCGGCAGCCACGAACTCTATAACGTGGGCCACATGTACGAGGCGGCGGTCGCCCACTACCAGGCGACCGGCAAGCGGAACCTTTTGAAGATCGCCATCAAGAATGCCGACCTGATCGCCAAGACGTTCGGCCCCCATCCGGGACAGCTCACGCACGTGCCGGGGCACGAGGAGATCGAGATCGGGCTGGTGCGGCTGTACCGCGCCACCGGCGACGGGAAATACCTCGACCTGGCGAAGTTCTTCGTCGACATGCGGGGCAACAAGGAACAGCGCGAAAGCCTCTACGGCGAGTATGCCCAGGACCATGCACCGGTCGTCGAGCAGTCGGAGGCCGTCGGCCACGCGGTCCGCGGCGGCTATTTCTACGCCGGCGTGGCCGACGTCGCGGCACTGACCGGCGAGCAGGCCTACATCGACGCGATCGGCCGAATCTGGCAGGACGTGGTCGAACGGAAGCTCTACCTGATCGGCAGCGTCGGCCAGCACGGCGCCGGCGAGGGCTACGCCGGCGCCTATACCCTGACCAACCTCAAGGCCTACAACGAGACCTGCGCGGCGATCGCCCTGGCCCTGTGGAACCACCGCATGTTCCTGCTCCACGGCGACGCCAGGTACGCCGACGTGCTCGAGCGGATCATCTACAACGGATTCCTCGCCGGCGTGTCGCTCAGCGGCGACCGGTTCTTCTATCCCAACCCGCTCGAGTGCGACATGAAGTTCCGCTTCAACCACGGCGCGCTGGAACGCAGCCCCTGGTTCGACTGCTCCTGCTGCCCGAGCAACGTCGTCCGCTTCCTGCCGTCGATCCCCGGATACGTCTATGCCGTCCGCGGCAAAGACCTCTATGTGAACCTGTTCCTCTCGGGAAAGGCCACGATCGACGTGGCGGGCGAGCCGGTCACGCTCGTCCAGGAGACCGATTACCCGTGGAGCGGGAAGATCCGCATCAGCGTCTCGCCGGAAAAGCCGGCGGCCTTCGCCCTCCGCATCCGGGTTCCCGGCTGGGTCCGCGGGCAGGTTCTGCCGAGCGACCTCTACCGCTACGAAGACGCCGCGCCCGGCGACTGGTCGATCCGCGTCGGCTCGCAACGGGCCGCCGCCGAGCTGGCCGACGGCTACGCGGTTCTCCAGCGGCGCTGGACGCCCGGCGAGGTCGTGGAAATCGACCTGCCGATGCCGGTTCGCCGCGTCCTGGCCAACGAGGCGGTTGAGGACGACCGCGGCCGCGTGGCCTTCGAACGCGGCCCTCTGGTCTATTGCATCGAGGGAGCCGACCACCAGGGCGCGGTCCGCAATGTCTGGATTCCCGCCGACGCCCAGTTCGAGCCGCAGCATCGGGCCGACTTGCTCGGCGGCGTCACCGTGTTGACCGGCGAGGCCCAAGCAGTCGGCCGGTCGGAACAGGGCGCGGTCGAGAGCCAGCGCCGCCGGCTGACGATGATCCCCTACTACGCCTGGTGCCACCGCGGCGAGAACGAAATGGTCGTCTGGATGCCCCGATCGCAGGACCTGGCGGTCGTGCCCCCATTGCCAACGGTTGCCTCGCGGAGCCGGGCGTCGTCGTCGCACACCTGGCGGGCCGACCACATCGAGGCGCTCAGCGACCAGTTGGAGCCGGCCGCTTCCAACGACCAGGGGATTCCGCGGTTCACCTGGTGGGACCACCGGGGGACGGCCGAGTGGGTGCAATACGAATTCGCCCAGCCGGCCACCGTCTCCAAAGTGGAAGTCTACTGGTTCGACGACACCGGGCAGGGCCAGTGCCGCGCGCCCGAGTCGTGGAGACTGCTCTACCGCGCCGCCGGCCAGTGGAAGCCGGTGGAGGCCCGCGGCCCCTTTGGCACGGAACTCGACCAGTTCAACACGCTCCAGTTCCGACCGGTCGAGACGGACGCGCTGCGGATCGAGGTCCGGCTGAAGCCGGCGTTCTCCGCTGGCATCCTCGAGTGGCGGGTGTCAGAACGCTGAGCGGTGCCGATCGCCGCTGCGGTTCCCAAGCGGGAGCTTGGGAACCAGGAATAGTGCTGGAGACGGGCAACCAGCAAGGACGGCTTGCCGCGCGGCCGCGCCGATCCGCAGCGGACTACGGCGCGGTTCGCGGCTGGACGCCGTGCAGATGGCGGACAAGGAAATCCATCCGGCGGCGATTGCCGTAGGGGGTCTCCCCGGCGCCGTGGCCGCTGCCGGGGATGACGAGCATTTCAAAATCCTTGTCGGCCTTGATCAGGGCATCGACCACCTGCATCGTCGAGGCGGGATCGACGTTGCGATCCATCTCGCCGACGATCAGCAGGAGTTGGCCCTGGAGGCGATCGGCGCAGGTGACGTTGGACTGCTCTGCGTAGTGGGGCCCGAGGGGCCAACCCATCCAGAGTTCGTTCCACCAGATTTTGTCCAGGCGGTTGTCGTGGCAGCCGCAGTCCGCGACGGCCACCTTGTAGAAGTCGCCGTGGGCCAGCAGCGCCCGGGCGGCACTCTGGCCGCCGGCCGAGCCGCCGTAGATTCCGACCCGGGCAAGGTCCATGTAGGGGTACCTGGCGGCCGCCGCCTTGATCCACCGGATGCGGTCGGGAAAGCCCGCGTCGCCGAGGTTCTTCCAGCACACGTCGTGGAATTTCTTCGACCGGTGCGAGGTTCCCATGCCGTCGATCCGCACGACGATGAAGCCGAGTTCGGCCAGCGCCTGGGCGCCGGAGTGGACGTGGAAGCTCTTCGGCACGAACGCGCCGTGGGGGCTGGCGTAGATCTCCTCGATCACCGGGTATTGCCTGCCCGGATCGAACGTCGTCGGCCGGTAGATCAATCCGTAGATCGGCGTCTGGCCGTCTCTGCCGGCGGCGGCGAAGGGTTCGGGGAACCGCCAGCCGGTCGCCAGCAGCGCGCTGCAATCGGCCTCTTCGAGGCGGCAGACGAGGCGGCCATCGTCAACGCTCCGCAACTCGGTCACCGGCGGCCGGTCGACCCGCGACCACTCGTCGACAAAAAACCGCCGGTCGGGTGAAAACTCCGCCCGATGATTGCCGTTGCCCTCGGTGAGGATCAGCAGGCCGCTGCCGTCGAAATTCACGCGGCAATCGTGGACGTAGTAGGGGTCCTGCCCGGGGCGGATGCCGCCGGCGCGGAAGTAGATCTGCCGCCGTTCTTCATCGACCAGGTCGACGTCGCGGACGGCCCATCGCCCGCGGGTGACCTGGTTCTTCACCGCGCCGGTCTGGCTGTCGTACAAGTAGAGGTGATTCCAGCCGTCGCGTTCCGACATCCAGAGGATCTCGTTTGTCTCGGCGAGGGGGTAATAGAACTGCTTGCCGACGTAGTCGATGAACGTCTGGCTGCGCTCGTCGACGATCGCCCGGACCCGGCCGTCGGCGCTGACGGCGATGACCCGCAGAACCTGGTGGCCGCGCTGGTTGTAGAGGAAGGTGAAGCGGGAGGAGTCGGCGTCCCAGGCGATCCGCGTGATGCTCCAAGGATTGGACAGCAGGTCGTCGCTGATCGGAATCTGCTTCCGCCGGCCGACGTCGAAGAGGACGGGCGTGTCGACCGGGATGCGATCGCCGGGCTTGAGGTAGAGATACGACTGGAGGCGTGGCTGGACCTGGTCCCGCGGCGACGACTCGATGAAGAAGACTCTCCGCACGTCGCCTTCCGTCGTGCGGATCGCCAGAAGCCGGCTGCTGTCCGGCGACCAGTAGAACCGCTGCTGGTAGAACTGGTTGCTCTCGCGTTCACCGCCGAGCTGGAACTCGCCACCCCCATCGGCCCGGCGGAGGTAGAGATTGCCGTCGCGGGTCAAGGCCTGCCACCTTCCGTCGGGCGATTCCGCGCTGGGCGGCGGATTGCGGGGACCGGACCGGCGGGCCGCCGGCGGCCGCGGGGGCCGCGGGGGCCGGCCTTTCACCGGGCCGGTAATCTCGGCGATCAGCGGCTCTTCTTCGCAGAGGAACACGACCAGTTCCTCGCCCCGCTGATCGACGACCAGCCAGGCGTGGCCGGCGTAGGAGTGCTGGCTCCTGCGGGCGCCGGGCGGCAGGCTGCCATAGCTGACGCGGTCCCCGTCGGCGGTGACCCAGAAGACCTCCACGTTGCCCGCCGTCTTGTTGACGAAGGTGATCTCCGTGTCGTCGCCCGAGTCCCGCCGGGACCGGATTCTGGGCGACGGCGGCAGGCCGGGTCGCGGCGCCGGCGGCAGTTCGTCCTCCCCCAGGCGATAGTCGCGGAGGCTGCAATGCCACCGCTTGTGATCGCAGCGGAAGCGGATCCGCTGCTGGCGGCGGTCGATATTCAGCCAGTCGATCGGCAGCCGGTCGGCCCGGGCATCGTCGACCCCCTCGCCGCGGAGAGCCTCGGCCAGCCGGGCGTGATCGAAGGCCGGCTTCCGTTCGCCCTTTTCCGCGTCGACGAGAACGAACTCGTGGCGGTCGGCAGCCGTCTGGATTCGATACCAGAAGGCGGCGCCCCCCTCCAGCCAGTTGGGGCGGACGCGATCCCGAAATACCTTGTTCTCGGTGCTTCTGCGAAAGCCGTTGGCGCGCTCGTAGTCGGAGCGGGTTCCCTGGGCGGGGAGGACAGCGCCGACCCCGATCGTCCAGGTCAGCGCAAGGATGCAGACAGTGGCTCGCGTCATGGCAGTCCGTTATGGCGCTCCGCCGGTGGAATCGCGGCTCGCGCGCCGCGGCGACGCCACCGCCGGTCGAGGGCCGGCCCGGGTCATGCTGCACGGGCGCGGCGGACGACTTCGGCCAGCGCGTGTTCGATGCCGTCGATTTGCGACTCCGTGGAAAAACACTCGAACAATCGTTTCTGGCCCGCCTCGCCCATGGCGCGCCGGCGCGGGGAGTCTCCGGCAAGGGAGACAACGGCCGCGGCCAGGGCGCTGGCGTCGGCCGGCGGCACGAGCAGACCGCTGGCCCCCGCTTCGACGCATTCGCCGACGCCGCCGATCTCGGAGGCCACGACCGGAACGGCGGCCGCCATGGCTTCCAGCAGCGCGAGCGGAAAATCCCCCTTCAGCGACGCCAGCACGCTGAGATCGAGAGCCGGCAGGATGCGGTGGACGTCGTCGCGGCGCCCGGCCCAGAGCAGGTGCGACGAGACGCCCAAAGCCTCCGCCTCGCGGTTGATCTGATCGACGTAGGATTCAGATTCCAGTTCGCCGACGATGAGCAGCTTGGCACGGGGGACTTCGGCGAGGATTCGAGGCAGCGCCCGGACGACGTAGAGCTGCCCTTTCGACGGAACCACCGAGCCGATCGTTCCGATCAGGAAGTCGTCGTCAGCGAGATTCAGGCTCTGCCGGGTGTCTTGCCGGACCTCGCCCGGCTGGCTGCTGATCGTGCGATCGTCCGCGAAGTTGTGAATCGTGACGATGCGGTTCGGTTTGACGAGGTTGTAGCTTTCATGAAATCGGCGCATCGTGTTGGAGACGGCGATCACCAGATCGTTGAACATCCAGTGGAGTTGCACGCTGCGGCGGTGAGCGGTGGCCACGCAGGGGACGCCGGTGGTCCAGCGGAGCAGGATCCCGAACGAGTGCGCTCGGCTCATGTGCGTGTGGATCAGCTCGATTCCGGCCTGGCGGACGAAATCGGCGATCCTGCGGAGATCGTCCGGCGGCCAGCGGCGCAACTCGGATTGCAGAACGGGGAACCCCTCGGTGGCCGCCCGCTCGGCGATCCAGCTCTTCGGAGGGCAGAGGAGCGTCATCTGATGGCCCCGCTGGGCCAGTTCCCGCGCCAGCAGCAAGCAGTGGGTGGTGGCTCCGCCAACCCCCTGGCCGGAGGTGATCTGCATGATTTTCATCGCTTGGGCGGCCTTTCGATCGATCTGATTCGTGCGGCCTCCCCCGAGCATGCTCTCCGCAGGGGATGCCGCGGTCACGAATCCCCAAGGTCCTCTTGGGGACCGCCGGCCCAACCCCGTCCACGCTGCGACAAGAGACAGCAGGGGCTCGACCGGGCTTTCGTGGTTCATCGGTCGATACGGCCGGGCACGCTGCGAAAAAACGTTGAAAACGTCAGAGACGCCGGATGTTGTCCATCTCTGCCAAACATCCCAGCCTTCCAGCCGCGCATCGCGCAAGCACGCGGGCGAGCCGTGTTCACCCGGGCGCCGATGCCTGCTGCTGACGCTTCCTCCAGTCGATCCCCGAGAGCGAGGCGAGGGCCAATTCCAGGGCCTGGGTGCCGGCCCGGGCGTGGCCTTGGGCGGCCACGGCCAGATACAACTGGTGGGCCAGCGCCAGGCCCGGCATCGCCAGCCCCATGCGTTTCGCTTCATCCAGGGCGATGCCCATGTCTTTGATGAAGTGCTCGACGAAGAACCCCGGATCGAAGTCGCCGGCGATGATCCGCGGCCCGAGATGCGAGAGCGACCAGCTTCCGGCGGCGCCCGAGGCCACCGACTTGAGGACCGTCTCCAGGTCGAGGCCCGCTTTGTGGCCGTAGAGCAGCGCCTCGCAGACGCCGATCATGTTCGTCGCGATCAGCACCTGGTTGACCAGCTTCGCGTGCTGGCCGGCGCCGGGTCCGCCTTGACGGACGATCGTCTTGCCCATCGCTTCCCAGCACGGACGGAGGGCTTCGATCGCTTCGGCCTGGCCGCCGATCATGATCGACAGCCGCGCCTCGCGCGCCCCCACGTCGCCCCCGGAAACCGGCGCGTCGATGCTCGCCACGCCCCTCCGCGCCGCCAATTCGGCGATCTCCACGGCCAGCGAGGGCTGGCTCGTCGTCATGTCGACGAGGATCGAACCCTCGCGGCAGCCGCCGAGCGCGCCCTGCGGGCCGAGAATCACGCTCCGCACGTCGGCCGGATACCCGACGATCGTGAACACCACGTCGGCGGCCGCGGCCGCCGCCTTGGGCGAATCGGCCCAGGCGGCCCCTTTCGCCACCAGTCCCTCGGCCTTCCCGCGCGTGCGGTTGAAGACCGTGGCCGAATAGCCCGCGTTGATCAAGTGGCCGCACATGCTCGCGCCCATCACGCCCGTGCCGATCCAACCGATCCGCGTCTTGCCCGGCTCGACCCGAGAATACTTCATGGCAAATCAACCTCAACCAGGATCAACGCCCGCACCGGCGGCCTTCCGCCCGTTTCTACAACCGTTCCCGAAACCGTTGGCGGAACGCCGCCACCTGGCCGGCGGTCTCCGCGTCCAACTCAAGCGCCATCAGGTGCTCGCAAGCCCTTCTGGCGATGAAGAAGTCGTCGCTGGCCAGCAGGCGGGCGACGCCGGCGACCGCCTTTTTCGAGGCGAACTTCCGCTCCTGGAGGATCCTCAAGACCAAGTGAACCTGGAAGAACGAAAACTCGGGCAGCCGCTCGGTGAGCGCTTCCAGCGTGCTCGGGCGGAGGTCCGGCGCCGCCGCAAGATGCTGGAGGACGATGGGACTCTGCGTCGGGTGCATCCGGCAGCAGGAATCGATCAGCCGCGCGTGGAAGCGGGGCTTGTCAGGCAGGGCCCGCTCGAGGAAGGCGATCGCTCGGACAACCTGCTCCCTCGCGCCATGCTCCAGGACGTGAAAAAAGCTCTCCACGAACCGCCCGTCGCCCGGATAGTGCTCGCTCACGCAATCGATGGCGAAATCAACATCGCGGCGGAGATTGGAGACGAGCAGCTCCTTGAGATACGCCTCGGTCGCGGACTGTTCCGTAAGACGCCGCACGCGCTGGGCCATTTCGCCGTTGGCCCAGCGCCACAGGGCCCAGGTCGTGTACGCGGCGTCCTGGACCACCGCCTCTTGGACCGCGAGCGGCGTCGGAGCGGTGACGGCGTCCACGCCGCTCGCGGCGCCAACCGCGGCCAGCGGCTCTTGCAGGTACTTGAGCGACCAACTCTTCAGAATCGACTGGCGATCCTTCAAAATCCGCTCGAGCTTGGCGGAGTCGTCGGCCGTGAACGGCTGATGGTCCTTCTTGGTGAGCGGCTTGTCCGGCGAACACTCGATCCGCTTGAAGTAGCCCGGCGGGTCCCAGACCATGGTCGCCTCGACAAGCTGGCACTGTCTGTCGTTGCAGACGGGGGTAACGAACGACACCGCGTATTCGACGGGAAAACCGCGGCGATCCTTGAACTGAACCACGTTGTAGATTCGCGGCGCGGAGGGGAACACCGGATCGGCCATTTCGACCTGGTGGACCACCTTCTCCCACCCGATCGTGGCGGCAAGCCCGGTTACCGAATCATCGGCGGCCGCAGCGCCGGCGGAAACAAGGGCGGCAAGAGGCAGGAGGAACGAGGGCATGGTGGCGGGTGGTTGGTGGTTGGTGGTTGGTGGCGGGTGGGCGAACCAGAGGGGCACGGCGCCGGGCTCCAGAGACGATTTTCATCGCCCCGGCTCCTCGACGCAACCCTTGCACTGCGAGCGCTCCTTCGACGCGGTCCATATGCCGGGCGGCCTGTCGTGCTCAGCTCCGGCCGGCGGCGGCGGAGCGGCTGAGGCGATCCGCCCAGTACTGGGGCTCCGGCAACCGGCGGCCAAGGAGCAGGCGGCGGACGACCCGTTCGGCCATGCCGACGCCGATGCGGTGTCCCGGCGAGATGAAGATCGGACGCCGGCTGCCGGACGCCGGCCGCAGCGCGACACCGCGGCGGCGCCCGCCGACGAGCACCGGCCGCGCTTCGTCCGGGGCCATCCCACCCAGGTCGACCTTGCCCGAGAGCAGCTTCTTGGAGACCCCAATCGCCGCCACCGACGCCAGGACTCCGAAATGGCAGGCGATCCCCGCGCCCCGCGGGTGGAGGACTCCACTGCCGTCGACGACAACCAGTTCCGCCATCCGGCCGGCGGCGCGGACGCGTTCGATCAATTCCAGGAGGATCGGCAGCTCGCGAAAGCTCAGGAAGCTGGAAATGTAGGGAAAGCGGACCGGCAGCCGGAGCGTCGTCGACCAGGCCAGGCGGTCCTCGCGGAGGTCCCAGAGGGCATAGGCCGCCACGCCCTCGCCGCCCCGGTAGGAGACATCGACGCCGGCCACCAGGCCCGGCATCGTCCGCCGCCCGCGAAGCGAGACGCGCTGTTTCAACGCCTGCTGGATGTCACGAAGCGCAAGCAGGGGGCGATCGGTCTGGAAATCGCGAAACACCATCTCCAACCGCCGCGGCTCGATCCGCCCGCCGGTCACCTCGATCCCTTCCTGCCGCAGGAGTGCGATCTTCCGGTTCGGCTGGCCGCCGATATAATGCCCCACCCGGCCATCGGACCGGACGACGCGGTGGCAGGGGCACTCGCGGCGGTGTTCGTGATCGAGCATCCACTGGCCGGCCCAGGGCGCGGCGGCCTCCGAGCCGAGCGCCGCGGCCAGCGCCGCGTAGGTCGTGACCCATCCGGCCGGCACCTGCTCGATCAGCGCGGCGAGCGCCGCGGGCAGGTCGGGCGGCGCCACGGGAAGCGTTCCATGGTTCGCGTAAGAAGCGTTGTTCGACGACATGATCCGCCTGCGTGCCGCGCGACGTGGAATGTTCCCGCCGAGCCCGCCGCCGCGCGGGAATCGCCGGCCACGCGAAATCGCCATGGTTGCCCTGGCCGCTTGCGGCCCCTGCCTAGCGGGGCGAATCGGTCTCCACGAGGTTGCCTTCGCCGGCCACGCTTGCCGCCGCGTCGAGCTTCAGCCGGGCGCGGCCGCCCGCGGCCAGAGCGTTCCGCCCGCAGATGATATTCCCCTGGACCAGGATGCGGCGGCAGCCCGCGTCGGCGGCGATCGCGTCGGTCGAAAGGCCGGAGAAGACATTGCCGGTAACGGCGACGTCGGCGGCGCCGTTGAGGACAATTCCGCCGGCATGGTTCTGCTCGATCTTGCGTTTGGCCTCGTCCCCGTGGAAGCTGTCGCAGAAGCTGTTGGCGCCGACGGCGATTCTGCCCGCGGCGGGCCCGATCAAGAGCCCGAACTTGCCGTTGATTGTGAATGTGTTGGCGGAGACGGCGCATCCCCAGGCATCGCGGAGCTCGATTCCACCGCCGCTGTTGTGGGCGATCACGTTGGCGCTGAGCGTGATCCCGTAGCAGTCGCGATCCAAGACGATCGCCGTCCCCCGGCATTCCTCGATCATATTGCCCGAGAGGACCGATCCGTAGGTGTTTTCGATCACCACGCCGTTGCCCAGGTGGTCGTCGAGGTTGTTGCCGTTCATGCAGAGGTTGAAGCTGTCGGTGCAGCGGACGGCGTCTTGATTCTCCTCGAACTGATTGGCGCTGACGACGATGTCGTGGCAGCCTTCCAGCGCCAGCCCTGTCTGGCGATTGTAGGTCACGATCGAATCGCTGACCCGCGGATCCTCGGAGCAGTTGACCAGGCGGATGCCGTTTCCGCCATGGTGATCCACGGCCAGGTTGTGGAGCAGCAGCTCGTCGACTGCGGTGGCCAACAGCCCATCGCCGCTCTTCGGTTCGGTGCTCTTGTCGTTGATCGCTGCGGGATCGCCGCAAATGCGGAAATCGGCCAACTGGACGCGCCAGAGCCGGGCCCGGGGATTTTTTTCGATGTCGGCCGGGCGGACGATGAGCGTCGGTTTGCCTGCTCCAACATTCAGCAGGCAGGTTGCCGCGCCGGCGCCGACGACGCGCGTGTCGCCCCGCGTGAGGACGAGGGGCTGCTCGAGCCGGAACTCGCCCGGCGGCAGCACGACCGTGCCGCCGGCGGCGGGCAGAGCATCCAGGGCCGCCTGGAGACTGGGGTGGTCTTCCACTCGGATCAGGGCCGGGCCGCCGGTCTCCTGGGCGCTGGCCCAGTCCCACGAAACGATTAGACTGCCCGCAACCGCCGCCACACCAAGCCAAGTCCAACAGATCGACGTTTTCACGGGGTGACCTCCGGATGGGGATTCTCTGGCCCAAGCCGCTAGCGCCCCGAGTCTCGCATTTGGCCCGCACGATTGCAACGGGCTCCACAGGTGGCCGGGACCGGCCCGGCGGACCGCCCAACCTGGGGGGATTGCTTGACCGTCCCTTCGCTTCCGTGCTATAAGCCACCGCAGAGTGTGTGTGTTTTGCCGGTCTTTTCATCGGTCCGGATCGATTCGTTCGCCGAGCGGGATGGTCTATGGCTCTTGTCACATTGCGGATTGTCGACGGAGCCGACCGCGGCCGCGTCTTCGAGAACATGCCGACCCCGCTGACGATTGGCCGCGAGGAGGGCAATTCCGTTCAGCTCAACGACGAGCGCGTCAGCCGATTCCACGTGAAGATTCAGGATGACCAGGAGAAGCTCGTCCTGACCGACCTACAGAGCACGAATGGGACGAAGGTCAACGGCGAGAGCGTGCAGCTCTGGGTGCTGCGGCCGGGCGACCTGCTGACCCTGGGGCGGACGATGCTGCTGGTCGGCGCCCGCGAGCAGATCGCCGCGCGGCTGGCGGAGCTGCGAGGCGCCGACCTTTCGACGGGGGTCGAGATGGACCCGGATCGGGGCGAGTCGTGCAGTCCGTCGTTTTCCCTGGATTCCGAGCTGCAAACCAGTGAAAGCGGCGATGCCCAGGCGACGCTGCACACGCTCCTCCCGCCGGAACTGCCCGACGAACTGGACCTCGGCCAGGCCGCCCAGATCTCCGAGTTGCTGCAATACTTCCATCTCCGGCTCCGCGGCCTGGTCCATTCCGTGGAGCCCGCCCCGCGGGGCGAGAGGATTACCCTGGAGCAGCGCCAGTGGCAGAACCTGCTCGACCTCTACGAACGTCTCGCCCGCTACATCCGCGCGATCGGCGAACCCGACCGGTAGCGCGCGGCCCAACTGTCGCCGGCGGGCGGATCCGCGGCGGGCAGATTCCCGTTCGTCGGAAGGGGAAGATCTCGCAGGCCTGCCGCGGCTCGGTTGCCGTCCGTTGTCAGGTTCTGGCCGATTCCCTATCATGATACCGCTCACGCTCGCCGGAGCAGGCATTCCGAGCGCGGGGCGGATCCCCGGCGGACAGTGCCCGGAGAGCGACTCCCAGGGGAAGCGAAAACAGCGGCAGTTCACAAGGAGCAGCGCGATGGCAAGCTCAAGCAGCAGCGTCAACCTGATGCCGGAAGTGGCGGCGTTCTTGAAGTCCGGCCCACTTGGAGGCGTGATCGGCGGCAAGCAGGTCGCCGCGTCGAACAAGGCCGTGTTCACGACGGTGGACCCGGGCAGCCAGGAGGTCCTCGCCGAGGTCTGCGCGATGCAGCCGGAGGATGTGGACCGAGCCGTCCAGGCGGCGGCCGCGGCGTTCGCCAAGGCGGATTGGGCGAAGCTGCCGCCGAACGACCGGGGGGTGCTGCTACACCGCCTGGCCGATGAAGTCGAAAAACGCAAGACGATCTTTGCCCAGATCGAGGCCCTCGACTGTGGCAAGGTCTACGCGCAGGCCGAAGCGGACGTGCAGAATTTCGCGGACACGATCCGGTACTTCGCCGACATGGCGCAGCAAGTCCAGCGCCGAAGCGCGCTTGCCGTCGCCCGGCACGAGGCGTGGACCGTCCGCCATCCGTGGGGACCTTGTGGATTCATCTTCCCCTGGAACTTTCCGTTCCTGCTGGCCGGTTGGGGAATCGCCCCCGCGCTGGCTGCCGGCAACACCGTGGTGATCAAACCGGCCGAAGACACGCCGCTTTCCACGATCTACCTCGGACAGCTGGCCAAGGAGGTGGGCATTCCCGACGGCGTGATCAACGTGATTCCGGGTTTCGGGGAGGTGGCCGGGGCCGCCCTGGCGGCCCACGGCGGCATCAAACGGATGTCGTTCACCGGTTCGCCCGAGGTGGGGCGGCTGGTGGCGGCCGCCTGCGGGCCGAATCTCGTCCCCGTCAAGCTGGAGTTGGGCGGCAAAGGCGCGGCCCTCGTGTTTGACGACGTGGATGTCGCCAGGACCGCCGATAAGCTGGTCGAGGCGATCACCTTCCACACCGGGCAGGTCTGCTGCGACGCGACCCGTTGGCTGATCCACGAAAAGGTCTATGACCAACTTCTGGAGGCCTGCGTCGAACGGCTGAAGCGGGTCGTCGTCGGCTACCAGTTCGACTCGGCGACGCAGATGGGACCGGTGGTCAGCGAAAAACAGCGCCAGCGCGTCTTGGGCTACCTCGAGCGGGGACAAGACGAGGGAGCCGAGGCTCTGCTCGAAGGGGGCGAGGCGGCCGTGCCAGGCAAAAACGGATTCTACGTGAAGCCGGCCCTGCTGGCCGGATCACTGGACAACGTGGCCGCCCGGGAAGAAATTTTTGGCCCCGTCGCTTACCTGGCCTCGTTCCGCGACGAACAGCAGGCCGTCGAGATGGCCAACCGGAGCGATTACGGGCTGGCCAATAGCGTCTGGTCGAGCGATCTTGCCCGGGCACACCGGGTCGCCGAGGCAATGGTCGTGGCGAACAGCTGGATCAACGCGCACAACATCTTCCCACACGGCGTCCCCTACGCGGGCATCAACAAGAGCGGCATGGGCGGCGGCGTCCTCTCGATCCAGACGCTGTTCGACTACTGGCGAAGCATGTCGGTTGTCCGGCCGCTGTAAGACGGGAGCGGGCTTTCGGCAAAAGCGGGCTTTCGGCAAAAGCGGGC
>JAAYCB010000101.1 GCA_012744395.1 Pirellulaceae bacterium | reverse complement strand
GTTCTCAATGACCGGCCGGCGGAGACCGTCACCCTCGACGAGGCCGCCAAAGCCGCGCTCCTGGAAAAACTCAAGCCGGGCGTGCAGATCATCCCCGAATTGGCCCCCTATGCGGGGTGCCTGGTCATCGTCCGCGACGAAAAGGACCGGATCGGCATCCGGGCCGGAGCCAGCTATTCCAAGCGGGGCTGGGCCCGCGAGGAGCTGTTTTACGTCGAGGAAGAGGGCCGCATCATCGGCGACATCGCCTGGCAGTTCAAGGACTTCACTCTCGTCACCGCGACGCCCTGCAACGACAACTACCTGGTGATCGAGGGGGGTGGGCTGTGCTTCTCCGGCGATACGCCGAACGGCGATCCGCGCGGATACTACCAGATGGGGATCGCCATCCAGCGCAGCCGCACGATCATTCGCGAGCAATGGGCGGGCCTGGAGAGGGGCCGGCGAGACACCGCGCTGAATTCCCGCAGCGGGATCTATGCGCTCAACAGCGTCTATGACGTGACCCTGGAAAACATCCGCGCCATGCCCTGGGAGAAGAACCGCCCCGACAAATCGAAGGTCGTCAGGGACGGGACCTACGGCATCGGGGGCGGCCGGATGCTCAATTGCACGTTCCGCAACCTGACGGCGGAAGGCGGTTGGGTGGCTTGGGGCGTGTTCGGCACCAACCTGAACAAGAACTTCCGCCTGGAAAACTGCCGCCTCAACCGGGTTGACGTGCATTTCCACTGCTGGAACCTCTATATCAGCAACTGCACAATCGGCTTCAAGGGCATCTCGGTCACCGGGGGCGGCGACCTGTTCGTGGAAAACACCACCCGGCACGGCGGCAGCTTCATCAACTTCCGGCCCGATTACGGGGCCCGCTGGGACGGCAGGATCCGCCTGCGGGGCTGCACGCTCAGGCCCAGCGGCAACCAGCGGGTGTCGGTCCTTTCCTATCGCCCCTCCAATTTCGATTATCAGTATCCGATTGGCTTCGCGCGGAGCATCGTCATCGACGACCTGGTGATCGATTACAGCGCGGCGCACAACTCGGATGCGCCCTGCTGGCTGATGGAGATTGCTCCCTTTTCCAGGACCGATCAAGGGGCGCGCCTGTTCTTCCCGCAGCGAATCGAGTTTCGCAACATCGCCGTCGAGGGCCGCGAGCAGGGCATCCGCCTGATCCGTATTCCCGATCCCCGCCACTACGATCTCCGCCGCGGCGGAGGCTACGACGAGAGCCGGCTGACGCCCAACTGCACGCTGATCTGCGACAACGTGCAGCTCGAGAAGCTGGCCCCCGAACGCGTCGAGGATGCCCGAGAAGCCCACCTCTCGATCGGCGGGGAGACGCCGCTGGACGTTGCCGATTCGCTGGCCCTTTATCCGCGCGTCCGCTTCACCGATTGCAGCGACATCCGCGTTTATCTGGGAAACTGCATCGCCAGCGTGTTTTTTGAGCGGTGCACGGTGAACACCGTGACCGCCCCGAGCCTGCGAGGGGAATTGGTGTTCAACGACTGCCGCCTTCAGCCCTGCGTGCGGCAGGGGCCGGCGGGCGGTTTCTACCAGGTCGGCAGCTCGCTGGGGACACGGTTCACCAATTGCACGATTCACGCTCCCATCGTCAACGGGAAGGCGGCGCCGGAAATGGTCGATCGGATCGGCTTCCTGACGATCAATCAATCGCTTGAGCACTACCACCTGAACACAGCCTTGGGCAACGAAGTGCTGGGCTATCTGGAGAGCCAGGGCGTTCGGCTATCCCCGCAGTTCGTCGCCCGGTTGAAATCTTCTCACGGGACTTGCGAGCCGGCAGCGCTCGACGGCGAACGGGGCCACCCATAAGCCCAAGCGAAAGGGGCCACCCATAAGCCCAAGGGAGAGAAGCGTAACGCCGATGAGCGCGGCATCGCCTGGGTGGTGACCCCGGCACTCGCCAGCGTCTCGCCCATCACCGCTCCGCCCGGCCGCGAGATCGCGACCGGCCCCCGCCTTGACTTCCGAGACGATCAGGAACTCTGGAGCGATTGCCTTCGCACCCGGCGCGCCGCCCAACACAGGAGTCCTGCCAGGGCCGCCGCTGAGAGCACCGCGCCGGCAGCGAAGGTCAGCGGTGGTCCATAGCTCTGCCAGAGGGCGCCGGCCAACAGGCTTGCCAGCAGGGTGGCCAGCCCGACGGCGAAATGGAACATGCCGAAGGCCGATCCGCGGAGCGCCTCCGACGCGCTGTCGGCGACCATCGCCGCCAAGAGGCCTTGCGTCAACCCCAAATGCAGGCCCCAAAGGGCGATTCCGAGCATGAGGATCGCAATCTGCTGCCCCGTCGCCAGCACGACATCCGACACGATCAGCACGGCAAGTCCGGCCGCCAGCAGCCGGATGCGGCCCGCCCGGTCCGAGAGACGGCCGGCCGGGTAGGCCGATGCAACATACGCCAGGTTCATCACCACCAAGGCCAGCGGCGCCCATGCCAGCGAGAGCCCCGCCTGGTTGGCGCGGAGCACGAGGAATGCCTCGCTGAACCGGGCCAGGGTGAAAACGAACCCGATGGCAGTCACCGCCCAGAATGCACCGCCCAGCGACCGCACGTCGCGCCAATGCGGCAGTCGGCGCGGTGAGTTGTCACCGACGTGCCGCGCCGGTTCCTCCACGCCCAGCGCGAGCAGTGCCACGGATGCGATCCCCGGGAGGACCGCGATCCAGAACACCGCGCGAACGTCGTTGGCCAGGATCGTCATCAGCGCGATTGCGGCGAGTGGCCCGATCAGAGCGCCTGCCGTATCGAGGGATTGCCGCAGCCCGTAGGCCGCGCCGCGGACCTCCGGCGGTGAACAGTCCGCCACGAGCGCATCCCGCGGTGCACCGCGGATGCCCTTGCCGATGCGGTCCACAAACCGCGCGGTGAAGACCCAGGCGGCCGAGGTGGCGAGCGGAAACAGCGGCTTTGACAAAGCAGCCAGCCCATAACCGGCCACCGCCAACGGCTTGCGACGCCCCAAGCGGTCGCTGAGAACGCCCGAAAACACCTTGGTGATCGAGGCCGCGGCCTCGGCGACCCCCTCGATCAGTCCGAGTGCAACGGTGCTTGCGCCAATCACCGACACCAGGAACACCGGCAACAGTGCGTGGATCATCTCCGAGGAGACGTCCGTGCACAGGCTCACCCAGCCAAGCACCCAAACCACTCGGGGAATGCGGGATGCTGCCTGCTGCCTCTGAATCGGCTTGCCCTCGGGTCTTGCGGTCGATACACATGGAGAGGCGAGCCTTCTGGCTTGCCTCCCAAGGCTTGTCGCAATCATTCTAGGGCAGTGGATCGGAAGGGACAAGAAAAAAGGACCGCTCATGATGCGTGATGCTGGATTGGCTGGAGTTGTTTTAGCCGCGCTGGTTGGCGGGACCTGCGCGCCGCGCGCCCTGGCGGCGGCGCCGTCCGTGGACGGTTGGACCACGCAGTCGCCGCGCGAGGAGATTCGGCCCGAGTTCTCGTTCGATCCGCGGGGAGGGCCCGGCGGCGGACTCTGCTTGACGATCCAATCCGACGCGCGTGAAGGATCGCAAGGGGCATGGTCCAAGGTCTTTCCGGTCAGGGGCGGCCAGTGGTACCGCTTCGTTGCCCTTCGCCGAGTGGAAAACGGCGATGCACCCCGCCGCAACGCGGTGGCCAGGCTCCTCTGGCAGGACGACGGCGGCCGGCCGATCAAGCGGGACGAACCGTCCACGGCGAGCTTTCAGCCCGGCGCCTACCCCCGGGCCGAACCGGAGTATCCGGGCGACAAGGCCGCCAACGCGCAGGGGTGGACGGAGGTCTCCGGCACGTTCCGCGCGCCGTCGAAGGCCGCCCGTGCCGTGGTCGAGCTGGAGTTTCGCTGGGCGGCCGGCGCACGGGTCCAGTGGGCCGAGATCGCCTTGCGTGAAACGCCCGCGCCGGCCGGCCGCAAGGTCCGGCTGGCCACGGTCCACTACCGGCCCCGCGGAGGCAAGTCGCCGGCCGAAAACTGCCGGCAGTTCGCCCCCTTGATCGAGAAGGCCGCCGGCCAGCGGGCCGACCTGGTCGTGCTGCCAGAGACATTGACCTACTGCGGCACCGGGCTGAAATTCGTCGACTGCGCCGAGCCGATCCCCGGCCCGTCAACCGAGTATTTCGGCAAGCTCGCCAAGACGCACAACCTCTACCTCGTCCCCGGGCTGATCGAACGCGACGGCCGCCTGGTCTACAACGTGGCCGTATTGATCGGCCCCGACGGATCGGTCGTGGGCAAGTATCGGAAAGTCTGCCTGCCGCGAACGGAGATCGAAGCGGGGATCATGCCGGGGAGCGAGTACCCGGTGTTCGACACCTGCTTCGGCAAAGTCGGCATGATGATCTGCTACGACGGATTCTTCCCCGAGGTCGCGCGCCAACTGAGCATCCGCGGGGCGGAGGTGATCGCCTGGCCGGTCTGGGGCTGCAATCCGCTCCTGGCGGCGGCCCGAGCGTGCGAGAACCACGTCTACCTCGTCAGCAGCACCTACACCGACACCTCGGCGAACTGGATCATCTCGGCGGTCTATGGGCACGACGGCCGGCCGCTTGCTCAGGCCGTCGAATGGGGCAGCGTGGCGGTGGCCGAAGTGGACCTTGACCGGCGGCTGTACTGGTCCAGCCTCGGCGACTTCAAGGCCGAGATTACCCGCCATCGCCCGGTTTGGCCTGGCGAGCAATAGGAGGCGGGAGCCGGGTTCCCAGCGGGCCTCACCTCACCCCCCCACTTCCCCTCGCTCCCCCTCACCCCCTCGTTCCCAAGCTCCAGCTTGGGAACGCCCCCCAAAGCCGGCATAGTGCCAAACGGCACCTGCAATGGCCAGGGGCAAAGTCTGGGGGAATGAAAGGGTTCCCAAGCTGGAGCTTGGGAACCAGTGGTAAGGTCCAATCTTGCCCACTCTTGGCCATTGGGAATTGAGCTTTAAACCTTGCCCGGTCTCGCTCACTTGCCCCGAGTGCTGAGATAGACCACCGCTTCGCCTTCAAACGGGGCTTTTAGCGTCCGTTTGGCGCCGCCGGTCACCGGGCGGCCCGCGATCGCCTCGCCGCTGGTGGGATTGGACCACTCGACCGCCAGCTTCCCCGGCGTCGCGGAGAGGTCCACGGTCAGCGGGCCGCCTTGGGGCGCGTAAATCAGGTACTCGGCCGCTTTCTCGGCGGCGTGGGCCAGGCAGTAGCCGGTGGAAGCCAGGCCGCCCGCCGGCTTCACGCAGGCGAGGTCCATTCGCTCGGCGAACCGCCGGGTCTGGCCCATCGCGCGGCGGAGCGGCTCCCAGGCCCGATCGAGCTTCGGCGTCCCGGCGAGGTGGTCGGTCCACGTCGTGCGCTTCTTGCCCTTCGAGTCGCCGGCCGCGGGGCGGTGATACGGGTCCATGAAGATCGGGTTCAGCCCGCGGCAGAAGCTCTTCCAGACCCACTGCGGATTGCCGCCAATGCCCCAGAGATGGTCGGTGTCCGCGAGAATCACCTTCGCGCCGTCGGCCGCGGGAGGGTTGTCGCGGTAGCCGCCTTCGGGATTCGGCGAAATCCAGTCCGCGGGGCTGGCGAACAGGGCGGCGTTGGTCCCTCGCTGGGCCGGATCGCGGGCGTATTGGAACGTCATCCCCACCGGATGCCGCTTGGGAAGGCGTTCTTCATACGCGTGGATGAAGCGGATGAAGTGATACTGCCACTCGGTCGAGTAAGCGCCCGACTCGTTGACGATCTCATAGAGCACGTTGTCGAGGTCGCCCAAGGTGTCGAGCACTTTGCGGACGTACGCCTCCTGGCGGGCGGTGACCGCGGGGATCGCCAGCGTCTGGATTTCGATGCCCCGCCCGTCGCCATTCGGGTCGCCGTCGATCCGGTTGATGTTGTTCGCGGCGTTCATCGGATGGCCGTCCCAGCACCACGGCGCGTCGGAGGCGTGCAGCCCGTGCCCTTCGAAGAGCATCACCGCGACGTAGACCCCCCGCTTTCCCGCCTCTTCCACGCGAGCGCGGAGCCGCGCGAAGTACGCCGGGTCGAGCTTCGCAAGATCGAACTTCGGCTTGCCGTCGCGGGCCTGTCCGGGCCCAGTGCGAGGCCAGGGGAAGGGCTCGGCGTAGGTCTGCCCGCCATCGTAGCCGTAGCGGGTCAGTTCCCAGGTCCACAGGCGGATGAAGTTGTGGTCGCGCTCGGCCAGGAAGTCGAGATATGCGGCGAAGTCGATCGGCTCGGGCGGGTCGGTCGGCCCCATGTCCTTGAAATTGTTCCAGGTGTGCGAGCCGGTCAGGTAGACGGCCTTGCCGGAGCCGTCGCTGAAGTAACGGGGATTCTCGGCATGCACGCGGAGCGGGCCTTCCATCCCAGGCGCGGCGGAGGCCCAGACGATTCCCAGGGCGGCAGCGAACGCAGCGGCACGGGCCAAAGACGGCAACTCGACGCGGCAGCAGTCTCGTATCATCGGTGTCCTCCTTTTCTCACGCGGAGCGCTGGACGGCCGCCGCGCGCCCCTTTTTACCACAATCCCCCCCCCCGCCGGCCGACCCTTCCCAAGGACGATCGTATCCCGGCGGAACCGCCGAGGCAACGCGCCGCTTGGCCCCGCGCCATTCGCGTCTGATTTGACAATCGCTTGAACATCTCCGACAATCACCCGTTGCCCTCCGCGCGGGGCGCTTGTCGCATTCCACTTCCACGTGGCGAGTGGACCGCGTAGCCGGGGAAATCCCTCCCCCGCTTCCCGGCGGGACACAACTGGCCTAGAATCAGCTTGCGTATCGCCTCGTCAGCCGTGCAACCTTCCCGGCCAGTCGCTCGACTCGCTGCCAAGGAGATTCGCCAATGGACCCGTTCCGACTCTGCGTGGCCCTCGGGCCGGTGGCGATTTACCTGCTGCTGGTGGGCACGTTGAACCTCTTCCGCCGGCCGTTTCTCGTCTCCGGCACCCGCGACACGGCGGTGCTCGGCGTGGCCGTCTCCGGGCTGGTGCTGGTCGGTCCGGTCGAGCTCTTGATGCCGGTGGCGGCCTCGATTCGCTTCGGCCCGGTTGTCTGGGCCCTGCTGATCGGGCTCTATTTCACCGTGCTGGCGGCGCTGCTCTTGTTCCTGCGCCCCCGGCTGGTGATCTACAACATCGCCCGCGAGGAATTGCGGCCGATTCTGGCCGACCTGGCGATCGACCTGGACGAGGAGGCCCGCTGGGCCGGTGATTGCCTGGTCTTGCCCAGCCTGGGCGTGCAGCTCTACCTGGAATGTTCCGGCGCTTTCCGCAACGTCTCGTTGGTTTCGGCCGGCGGCGTCCAGAATCACCAGGGCTGGGCGACGTTGGAGGAGACGCTCGAAACCGCATTGCGGCGGCTGGAGGTGGCGCGCAACTCGCGTGGTTTCAGCCTGCTCAGCGCGGGCATCCTCCTGGCCCTGATCCTGGTCTTCTCCGTCGCTGCGGACCCCCAGGCCGCCGCCCGATCGCTGATCGAGGTAATCAATCTCTGATCCTCGGCCAACATGGCCGCCGACCGACGCGGCGAAAAAAACAGAGAGTTGACTAATATTCCAAACATGCTTATGATTCACTCGGTGTTTCATGTTGGCTGGGGCCATCCAGACGTTTCCCACCGGGAGATGATGCCGTGAGTGAGCGGGGTAGAGGCGGTCTTTTCAACGACATTACGCAGTGCATCGGCAACACGCCACTGGTTCAGGTCCGCCGGCTGGCCCAGGGCTGCCAGGCAACGATCCTGTGCAAAATGGAGAACATGAATCCCCTCTGGAGCGTTAAGGATCGCATTGCCCGCGCGATGATTGACGCAGCGGAACGGGATGGCAAGTTGGGCGACGGCACGGTGGTGATCGAGCCGACCAGCGGCAATACGGGGATCGGGCTGGCGTACGTCTGCGCGGCGCGGGGATACCGGCTGGCGGTGACCATGCCGGAGAGCATGAGCCTGGAACGGAGACGCCTGCTGAAGGCCCTGGGAGCAGAGCTGATCCTCACTCCCGCCGGAGAAGGGATGCCCGGTGCGGTTCGCAGGGCCGAGGAGTTGGCCGCCGCGAATGGGAACTACTTCATGCCGCAGCAGTTCAAGAACCCGGCGAACCCTGAAATCCATCGGCGGACGACGGGGGAAGAGATCTGGCGCGACACCGAGGGCAAGGTCGACATCTTCGTCGCCGGCGTGGGGACCGGCGGGACGATCACCGGAGTCGGTAAGCTCCTGAAGTCCCGCAAACCGAGTGTCCAGGTGGTCGCCGTCGAACCGGCCAACAGTCCGGTGATCACGCAATGCCGCTCGGGGGAGGAGTTGAAGCCGGGCAAACACACGATCCAGGGCATCGGCGCCGGTTTCATTCCCGACGTGCTCGACGTGAAGATCCTCGACGATGTGATTCGCGTTCCGGACGACGACGCGATGGAAACCGCCCGCCGATTGGCCAAGGTCGAAGGCTTGATGTGCGGCATCAGCAGCGGCGCCGCGGCCTGGGCGGCCATCCAGATCGCCAGCCGCGAGGAGAACCGCGGCAAGCTCCTGGTCGCCATCCTGCCCGACCTGGGCGAGCGCTATCTCTCGACCCGCCTGTTTCCCGAGTAGCCCTCGGACGAACGAGGGTTGGCGGAAGACGCGCGCGCCCCGGCCCCGCCGTCACGGTTGGGGCGGCGCGGGAATCGAGGGCATCTGGATATTCATGTCGGGCGAGGAGTCGGGAAGCTGGATGCGGACGCCCGGCGGCCCTTCCGGCATGTCCAGCTTGACACCCGGCGCTGCGCGGCCGTCGTCCCCCTCCCCTTGCGTCTCTCCACCTTCCGGGGGCGACCAGCTTGGCGCATCGCCCGGCCCCCCCCCGGCGCCCGTATCGAGCGAGAGTCTCGTCGCCCCATTCAGAACAACGGCGTCGGCAGCCGCGATGACCCAGGCCCCTTCGAGCTGCCGGGCGCGGATGCTCACGTCGGCCGCACCCTTGGGACCTTCGACACGCAGGTTGAACTGCTCCGGGTAGGCGCCGCTCGGCAGCCAGCGCGTGTCGCGGATCGGCGTGCCGAGATGTTCGCCAAGCTGAGCGTCCGCTTGGATCAACTTGAGCGCCGTGACAAACGGCGGGTTGCTCCGGGTTCGATACACAATCGCGGCAAACAGGCCAACGCCAATCACCAGGATCAGCAGCAGGACGCGCGCCAGGCGCCCGAGCCAGCGCCGGCGCGGAGCCGCCTGCGGGGGGGTGGGCATGGCTTCCATGGAGACTCCTTCTCGATTAGATACGGCAGCCGATTGCCGCAAACCGCGGGGATGGCTGCACTCAATGGTGGTTGCGGGGATTAAGCCTCGCCGGCTGCGTCCGCGGGCTTGTGCTTCGCCGTCTTCTCGGCCGTGGCTTTCGCCCCGGCGTCCTTTTCGAGCCGTGCCAGTTCCAGTTCAGAGAGGTTCCCCCTGGCGGCCGCTTGCGCTTCGTCTGCAGCAGCCGGCGGCGCCTTCGCCGGGGCCGGCCGCCGCGCCGGTTCCTTCGGTTTCGGCTTGTCGATCACTTTCAAGAAGTCGAGCTCGAGGTCGTACCAACCGCGATCGTCGAATTCGACAAGCGCCCGGCCGGCGGCGTTGACCGTGTGGACCCGGCCGATTTTGCCGGCGAAGCGGGCCAGGTCCGGGCGATTGCCGTCCACCACGACATACTTGTCCGTGTATTCAAGCCGTAGCTTCTCGACGCGCTGGAGCAGCATGCGACTGGTTCACCCTCCCTCAATTCTCAACCCGCCAGCGCAGATAGGCATCCAGGAAAGGCTGGATGTTGCCATCGAGCACACTGTGGAAGTTGCCGATCGTGTAGCCCGTCCGCGAGTCCTTGACGCGCTGGTCCGGGTGAAGGAAATAGTTGCGGATCTGCGAGCCGAAACCGACCTTCGGCTTCTGGTTGTACTTGGCCGCCAGCTCTTCTTCGCGGCGGATCGCCTCGAGACGCGCCAGGGCGGCCAAGAGCATTTTCCGCGCCGTGGCGCGATTCTTGTGCTGGCTCCGCTCGTTCTGGCATTGCACAACCTGACCGGTCGGGAGATGCGTCAGGCGGATCGCGCTGGAGGTCTTGTTGACGTGCTGCCCGCCCGCGCCGCTGGCGCGAAAGATGTCCTCGCGTACGTCGTTCTCCCAGTCGATCTCGATATCGATCGATTCATCCACCTCGGGTGTCACATCGATGGAAGCGAAGCTCGTCTGGCGCTTCCCCTCGGCGTTGAATGGACTGATCCGGACCAGGCGGTGCATCCCCTCCTCACCCTTCAGGTAGCCGTAGGCCATCGGCCCGCGGACGGCGATGCAGGCGCTGTTGATCCCCGCCTCCTCGTTGTCCTGCCGGTCGAGCAATTCGACCTTGTAGTCGTTCTTCTGCGCCCAGTTGATGTACATCCGCAGGAGCATCTCGGCCCAGTCGTTGGCGTCGGTCCCGCCGTCTCGAGCGTTGATCGACAGCAGGGCTGAATGGCTGTCCATCGGGCCGTCGAGCAGGGCCTGCAACTGGAGGTCCTCGACCATCTTCTCGAGTTTCTCGATCTGTCGGGGCGCCTCGGCCGCAAATCCCTCGTCCTCCTCGGCCATTTCGATCATCGCCTGGAGGTCTTCATAGGCGGACAGTGCCCGGTCGAGCGGTTTGAGCAGCGACTTGAGCGACTTCAGCTCGGCGACCACGGCGCGGGCCTGCTCCGGATTGTCCCAGAAATTCGACACCGCCATCTGCTCTTCGATCCGGGCCACCTCGTTCTTCTTGCCCGCATAGTCAAAGAGAGTCTCGTAGCTGGAGGAGTCGTTGCTGAATCAGCTCGGCATGATCGATCAGTTCCCTGCTCACGAAATGGACCTCCAGGAGGGTAAACGCGGACCAATACTTGTTGTTCTGCGCAAGATCGAGGGACTGGGCGGGGGCGGCGACACGGCACGATTGCCAGCCCCAGCCAGTCCGGGCCGGGTCAGTATACCAGACGAGCGGCCTTGCTGAGTAGTCCGAGCGGCTCATTTCCCGGGGCAGGCGGGCCGGCAGCGCGACCGACCCGGAGGCGATTGCCACGTGCCTTGGCCTCGCGATACTACACGTCTTCTCGAGAGAGCGAAATTCCCACAATCCACCGCGTGCCGTGTCATGGGAATCCGACCGCCCGGTGCGCGCGAAATGGCCGCGGAGGTTGTCATGCGCTATTTGCCGATTCCGATCGTCGTCGTAACCATGGCGGCGTATGCCCAGACCGGAGTTGCCGCGGGACTCGGCAATCCGATCGAGATGGACGGCGAAAGCGGCGCCGAGATCTCTACGTGCTCGGCGACGACGAGCGGCCCGCCGACAATATTTACGGCGAGCAGCCCTACGGCGACGCCACGGGTCGCCGGATCGCCATCCGCTACTACCCGGCGCCGGGCAGGCCGGGGGGCCTGAACATTTTCGACCTCGAGGACGGTTCAAATCACGAGAGCCTATCTGGAAAACCGCCTTTCCCTGCCGATCGCCCCTACACGCCGCGTCCCACCGGCCACGGGGCCTGGATCGGCCAGACGGGCAGCATCTTTTTCTCCACCGG
>JAAYCB010000100.1 GCA_012744395.1 Pirellulaceae bacterium | reverse complement strand
CGCCGATATCGCGGATGCGGACGCCTTTGTCCGCGGAGAACATGCCGTTGCCGAATCGCCATTCGTGGTTGCCCGCGAACGTATTCGGATAACTGGTCCCGTCCGGATCGCGGCCCGCCGGGTATCCATTCCCGTAGACGCCGGAGTAATTGGACATTCCGTGATTTCCCCGTTTTTCGTTGATATCCGGGCCGCGATCGGAAGGGCAGCGGTAGCCCGGCAGAGGCGTTTGCGTCAACGCCGTTGCTGGGGCGGGGTAGGTTCCGCCGCCGAAGGGGATTGTGTTGACGCCCAATGCGTCGTGCAACGCGGCTTGCTCAATGAAAGGCAGGATCAGCGCGCCCCACCCCCAGCCTCTCGTATCCGCCATCGCCTTTGGGGGATAGTTCACGAAGCCGGGTGGAAAGCATTGAAGGGCGTCATGGTAGTTGTGCAGCGCCAATCCGATCTGCTTGAGATTGTTTGAGCACTGCGATCGTCGCGCCGCCTCGCGCGCCGCCTGAACCGCCGGCAGGAGCAAGGCGATCAGAATCCCGATGATGGCGATCACCACCAGAAGCTCCACTAGGGTAAACCCTCGCCCGCACGTACTTGGCTTTCTCCAACCCATTTGTACACCTCCCATCGTTTAAGAAGAGACCAACAAACACCTAAGAGGCAACATGGAAAAGCAGCTTAAGCGCGCAGCCGAACTGCGCCCGATCCCGAGGAAGCGGAACGTCGAAGGTGCGTGGGCGGATACCCGACCTTCTGCCCACCCCATTAGAAAAGTCACCCCGCGGGGCAGACAGCCCTCCAGTTCACTGTCTCTCGTTTTCATCTGTCCGCGGGGAGTTGTCAATTGCGATTTCTGACAAATCGATTGTGATTTTCCGCGAATTGGTCCAGAATGACTTGGGAGGCTCCTTTTGGCTCGCTGCGTCGCACGGGCCGATCGCCGAGTTCCGTCCCCGCGGCAGAGGCCGATGCTCCTCTCGTTCAGCGGAGTCGCGCCATGGCGAAAACGCGAAAACAGGTGGCCATCCTTCTGAACCTCAACTGCGGATTCCATCGGCAAATCGCCCGTGGGATCGCCAAGTATGCGGGTCCCCATGACACATGGCTCTTGTCCGTGGCGGAGCATTCAGCCGAGACGGTTGCGGCGTTGATTGATTGGCCTGGCGACGGATTGATCATCGACCTGGATGTTCGACAGGTTGACCAGGCAGTCTCCCTCTTTCAAGGCGAAGTGGTGGGAGTCGGGACGGTGGCGCCGCGCGTGCTCAAGCGGTTGAATATCTCCACCGTCCGGACGGACGACCGGACAATTGCGGAGTGGGCGGCGGATCACCTTCTGGAGCAGGGCCTCGAGCAGTTCGCCTACTGTGGCGTGTCCAGGCCAGGCCGGGACCACTGGGCTACAGCCCGCCGCAGCGCATTCTGCCGGCGAATTGCCGAACACGGTCGTCCCTGTGCGATCTTCGCGGCGCGGTACGACGCAGCGCAATCCTGGCGCGACCCGCAAAGCCGGCTGCCGCAGTGGCTCGGGCGCCTTCCCAAGCCGGTGGGCATCCTGGCCTGCAATGACCTCCAGGGGCGTTGCGTCTTGGAAGCTTGCCGCCGCTTGGACCTCCGCGTGCCAGACGAAGTGGCCGTAATTGGCGTGGACAATGACTTGCTGATCTGCGCGTTGGCCATGCCGCCCTTGACCAGCGTAGCTACCGGCGCGGAACAGATCGGCTACCGGGCCGCCGCACTGCTCGACCAACGGATGGCCGGCCGCCTTGCCGGCCCGCAGCATCTTGTCGTTCCCCCGACTTGCCTCGTTCCCCGGCAGTCCACGGACATCGCGGCAATTCGAGACCCGATCGTGTCCTCCGCAATCCGGTTCATCCGAGAACACGCGGCGGAAGAAATCGGTGTCGCCGACATTGCCCGGCACGCAAACGTATCGCAGTCCACGCTGGAGACGCATTTCAAGCATCAGCTGGGCCGGACGGTCCACGCCGAAGTGGAGCGCGTTCGCCTGGAGACCGCCCGCAGGCTGCTGACAACGACGAGACTCCCTTTGGAGGCAATCGCCCGCCAGGCCGGCTACAGCAGCGCGCAATACCTGAGCGCTGTTTTTCGACGCCGTCTGGGGCACGCGCCCGGACAACTGCGAAACCCACCTCGCCAGTGACCAGCAGCGGCCGGCGCGGCGGCGCTTACTTCTTGCCGCGTTTCTGCGGTTTGGCGCCGGGCGCCAGCCCCCGCCTGGCGTCGTCGCGGGCTTCGTAGCGCGCCCGCCGTTGAGACGGGGTGTCTGGCACGATCTGCCGCCCGGTGCGGAAATTGTAGCCGCAATTAACGCAGAGGACGGCATCCTCCCTGACCGGAATCCCGCAGCCGGGGCACTTGACCTCCGCCTGGCCCGCCAAGCCGGCGTGCCGCTGGGGCATCTCCTCGGCGAGCAGTTCGTCCAACGAGTTGCCGGTCGGCGCGGCGGCCTGCTGGCTCGCGGGGAGGACAAGGACCGCCTGGCAGGCGGGGCATTTCACCTGTTTTCCGGCCAGGTGGTCTCCCGCCTGAAACTGCTTCTTGCAGGCACTGCACTGGACGACGATCGGCATAGTCGAGCCTCCGCAGGGCAGGTCGGACTGTCGCCCTGCCGGTTGGTGTGAGTTTGATTGTCGCACTGGCGCCGCCGAGGGCATGGCGGCATCGCCTGCGGGGCAACCCGCAAACCCGCCCTACGGGAGCGCCAATTGCGATTATAATCCAAGCCTGGAGATGTTGGCCAGCCGGCGGGAGTGGTCGCCGCGACTCTCGAGCGGCCCGGCGTTACTTCGCGTCGGGCGGCTCGACGTGGATCACCACGCGGTCGACCCGGCCCACCGCCGCGCGGAGGTGGGCCCCCATCCGCCGCGTCAGTTCATGGGCCGCGGTGATCGTCATCCCGGCATCGAGGGTGCAGTGGCAGGAGACGGCCAGGCTGCCGCCGGTCCGCTGCACCTGGACGTCGTGGACTCTCGGTGCGGCGGGTTGCTGCCTCGCGAAGAGCTGGAAGGCCCGTTCGACCTCTTCGTTTGCGGCGGGCGCGGCGCGGACCTGGGCTCCATCCTCGCCGGCCGGCTCGATGTGGGGCACAAGCGGATTCCACCCTCGACCCGATCGGCAATCTCATGCGTCTGCGCAAACGGCCTGGCGCGGTCGACGCTCACGGTCACGTCGGCGAAATGATCGGCGCCGCTGCGGCGGAGGCGCACGCGCCGCACCCCCTCGACGCCCTCGATCTCCCGGACCCGGCACGCGACCTCCCTCCGCAAGCCGTCGGGCACGGCGTCGAGCAGGTCGGAGATGCACTTCTTCCCCAACTGCACGCTGACGTAGACGACGATCAGCGCAACCCCGAGCGCGGCCACCGAATCGGCCTGTTCCATCCACGTCCAGCCAAGCGCCGAACCGGACAACCGCACCCCCACCAGGCCCAGGAGGACGACGAGGGAAGACCAGACGTCGGTGGAGAAGTAGAGGGCGTCGGCCTCCAGCGCCTGGCTGTTGTATTTCCGCGCCACGCGGCTCAGCGCCCGGCTGCGGGAGAGATTGTTCGTTGGCCATCGCTGCGGAAAGGCCGCGGCTGGATTCTACGCGGCCGCTTGCCGGATCAGCTCCAGCGTTTCGTCGATCTGCCGCGTGTCGCTGAAGCCGATCGTGAACGCATGGACGGTTCCCAGGCCGAGCACGTACTTGAGCGAGGCGAGCCGTTCTTCGCGGGTCTTGAACGCGCCTTCCCCGTAGATCTTCATGCCCAGCACGCCGCGCTGCTTGGCGGCCATCTTCTCGATCTGGGCCGCCACTTTTTCCGGCTCGGCGTCCATCAGCTTCCCCTGGGGATTGATCCGCACCAGGTGCACGTCCATCCATTCGTCGAGGTCGGCCGAGGCGACCAGCGGGTCCCAGCCGTGGCAGGAGACGCCGACCGCCCTGACGCGCCCCTTCTGCTTGGCCTCGGCCAGCACGTCCATCACCGGGCGCATGTCCACCGGCCATGACCCCTTGGTCATGCAGTGCATCAGCACCGTGTCGAGTTGCTCGATGCCGAGTTCGCGGCGGAATCGCTCAATGTCGTCGCGGGCCGCCTGGGCGTCTTTCGCCCGGGTCTTCGTCTGGATGAACAGCTCGCTTCGCGGCAGGTCGGCAATCGCCTCGCGGACGAAGTCGTGGGTCTTGTAGCCGTCGGCCGTGTCGATGTAGCGGATGCCGAGGCCGTAGGCATGGTGGACAAGCCGGGAAAACCCCTCCTTGCCCATGTTGCGCTGTTCGCGCCCGCCGAACGTGCCCGTGCCGATCCCCAGGACGCTGGTCTTGATCCCGGTCTTGCCGAGAGTGACGATGTCGGCCCCCGACTTGACGGGCGATCGGGCCGCTTCGGCCGCCCGCAGGGCCGGCCTGGCAAATGTGACGGCCCCGGCAGCGGCGGCCGCCCCGGCGAGAAATCGGCGTCGCGTTATCTTCGACATGGCATGGATCTCCTGTTTGCTGACGTGATTGGCGGCAAGGGGGGGGAGGCCCGTTCTCGCGGCAAGTCCACTCGCGCACCGGATCGGCCGGGAGCTGGGCTGGCCGCGAAGACCGGGAGGACCCGTCTTGCCATTCTACGGCGATTTTTTGGCGGGCAATGGTCTGGCGCCCGCAACCTTCATGGGGATGCCGAGAAAGCGGTCTCGCGAGGTGATCAGGAGCGTGCGAAAATCCTCGCCGCCGAAGCAGACGTTCGAGGCGTAGGGCACGCCGCGATCAGCGGTGATCAGGCCGATCGGCTCCCCCTCTTGCGAGTAGACCTTGATCCCCGTCGCGCCACAGGCGACGTAGAGATTGCCCTCCTCGTCGGCCGTCATCCCGTCGGGGCTGGCGCCCAGGTCGAGCCAGCGGGTCTCGCCGGTCAGCTTGCCGGGCGCTTCCACGCGGTATCGATAGACCAGCTTGCCGCGGCAATCGGCCAGGTAGAGCGTCTTCTCGTCGGCCGAGAGCAGGACCCCGTTGGGATTCGTGCAGACGTCGGAGACAACGGCAACCTTGCCCTCGGGCGAACAGTAATAGGCAAGCTCTTTCTTGATCGCTTCCTGGCCGCGATGCTTGTAGTTCGGGTCGGTGAAGTAGACCCCGCCCGCCGAGTCGATCGCCAAGTCGTTGGGCTCGTTGTACTGCCGCTCCCCCTGGCCGACGAGGATTCGCTTTGCCTTGGTCTTCACGTCGAAGGCGACGATGCGGAACGCGGCCCCCTCGCAGACGACCAGCTCGCCGCGGGCATTGAACATCATGCCGTTGGCATCCAGGCTGTCATCGACGAACACTTCCACCGGCCTGCCGGGCCGCCAGAGGTGGATCGTGTCGTTCTTGCCGTCGGAGAAGTAGACGTTCCCCTCGGCGTCGGCGGCCGGACCTTCACAGAAACCATAGCCGGTGCCCAGCACCTCCGCGCGGGCGCCTGGGGCGACGATTCGGGCAAGCGAATCGGCGGCAGGCGCGGCGGCCGGCAAGAGGGCGATCGGCGAAATCAGCAGAAGTGCCAAACGGTTGTTCATCGTGCTCCCTCAACGTCTCGAGGCCTTCGGTCGGCGATTGTCCTCGGATGGGCCCCGCGCGGCGGATCCGCGCCGGCCGGGCCGACCAACCCGAACCATTATAGGAGTCTGTGAACCCTGTGGTAAACTGGCCGGCAGGCGGCAGTCTAGGAAAGACGGATTTTCCAGGGAAAGCCGTTGGCGATGGCTGGCGAGAGGTTCGCGTTGCCGAATCTGAGCGCAAACCGGCCAGGCAATCACGCGCCCCGAGCGTCCGTGATATACTGCCGGCGAGAACGCCTGGTCAAACAAGGCCGGCAAGACGGTCTTCAATCCTCCGAGAGCATCTTCATGGGCGGACCGCGACCCCTTTTCAGCCGAGGCTTCCTCTCCCTGCTGGGTACCCAGTTCCTTGGGGCCGCCAACGACAACGTCCTCAAGCAGGTGCTGGTGTTCATGGTTGCCACCGGAATCTGGTCCGGCAGCCTGGCCGAGGGGGGGTTGGGCGATGGGGGGCAGAGTCTGCCGGCCCTCTGCCTGACGATTCCGTTCATTCTCTTCTCGGGATTGGCCGGCCAGTTGGCCGACCGGTTCAGCAAGCGGTCGGTGATGGTTGCCGTCAAAATCGCCGAGGTCCCGATCGCCTTGCTGGCCCTGGTGGGACTGCTCGCGCAGAACCTCTGGATCACTCTGGCGGCGATGCTCTTGCTGGCGATTCAGAGCGCGCTGTTCGGGCCATCGAAATACGGGGTCGTGCCCGAAATCGTCGGGGAAGAGCGGTTGAGCCAGGCCAACGGCCTGCTCAACATGCTCACCAACATCGCCGTGATCATCGGTTCGCTGCTGGCGGGCCCCTTGAGCACCGCCTACGACCCCGATCCGGCGACCGGCGCCGAGCCGATCCTCTGGGCCCCGGGGGCCGCGCTGCTGGCCGTGGCCCTGGCCGGCCTGCTGAGCGTGCTGGCGATGCCGCCGCTTAAAGCGGCCAATCCCTCCTTGAAGCTCAAATTCGACCTTGTGGGAACCTACCTCCAGTCGTTCCGCGACATGAGCTCGACCCTGCTCTCGGTGGCGATTGCCTGGGCGGGGTTCTACCTGGTCGGCATGATGTCGCTGCTGATCCTCCCGGAATACGAGAAGATTCTGGCAATCGGCTACACGAAGACGAGCCTGTTGATCGGACTGTTGGGTGTCAGCATCGCGGTCAGCAGCGTGGCCGCCGGATTCCTCTCCGGCCGCGGAATCCGGCCGCAACTGATTCCTTTCGGCGCTTCGGGAATGGCCGCCTGCTTCGTCCTGCTCGGAACCTTGCAGCCGACGGTCGCCAACGTCGCCGCGCTGGTCGCCCTGGCCGGCCTGTCGGCCGGTTTTTACATCATTCCTTTGCAGGCCTTGCTGCAAAAGCTCTCGCCGGGCGGGGAACGCGGCCGCTTTCTCGGCACCGCCAACGCGATGTCGTTCACGGCCAGCTCGCTCGGGGCGGGCCTGTATTGGCTCCTCTCGGGGCCCCTGCAAATCGCTCCCAATCGAGTGTTCCTGGCCTGTGCCGGCCTGGCAATCGCCGGTACGGTTGTCGGAACCTTGAAACTCAGGCAGCTTCTCGCCGCCCGTGCCGCAGCGGCGCTGACGGCGGAATCGGCGGACTGAAAAGGATAGACAGGCCGGGCACGTTCGAAACGCGCCCGCGCGGTCGGGCCCCTCGGCGTTGCCTGCGCCGCGCCCAACACAAGCCAGCTTTTCCTCACAACAATGGCGTCAGGTTTCATGTACCGACTGTTCTGGACGATCGTTCGCTGGATGCTCAACCGGCGCTATCGCGTCGAGATCGCGGGGCTCGGGCAATTGGAGGGGCTCGACGGGCCCACGCTGGTTCTGCCCAGCCATCCCGCCTACATCGATCCCCCCCTGGTGATCTCCCACCTGCGGCGCCGCCGCTCGCTCCGCCCGATCGTGTACGCCGGCATCTACCGGATTGCCCTGCTCCGCCCGCTGATGCGGCTGGTCCACGCCTTGGAGGTGCCCGACCTGGCCGAGCACAGCCGGGCCGCCCACGAGCGGACCCTGGCGATGATCGACGCGGTCGTCGAAGGGCTCCGCCGCGGCGAGAGCTTCCTGGTCTATCCCGCCGGGAAGGTCCGCCTCCAGCAGACGGAGCTGATCGGGTCCGCCCGGGCGACTTATGAAATCCTCCAGCGCGTCCCCGAGGCGCACGTCGTACTCGTCCGCACGGTCGGGCTCTGGGGAAGCATGTTCTCCTACGCGCGGACCGGCAAACGCCCCTCGCTCGGCGCCCGAGCGATCCAGGCCATCCTCTGGATGGCCGCCAACCTGGTCTTCTTCGCGCCGCGCCGCAACGTCCGCATCACCCTGGAGGTGGTCCCGCGCGATCAGCTGCCCAGCCAGGATCGCGAGTGCCTCAACCGCTACCTGGAACAGTGGTACAACCGGGAGGGCCCCGAGCCGCCGACGTTTGTGCCTTATCACTTGCTGCTGGGGCCGCGGACCTGCCAATTCCCCGCCATCGAACAGGCGGTCGCGATCGACCTGGACCGGATTCCCCAAACGACGCGGCAGGCCGTCAACCAGATGATCGAGGAGCACCTGGGCCGCGCGCTCGGCGAGGACGAGCTCGCGCCGGAGGCGGCGCTGGACATGCTCGGTTTCGACAGCCTCGAGCGGATGGAGCTGGCCCTGAAGATCGAGGAACGGTTCGGCTTCCGTTCAGACCGCGTCGCCGGCACTCTGGGGCAGTTGTGGGCCCTGGCCCAAGGCCAGATGACCGGGAGCACGGGCGTGAAGCGGGCCGCGCCGCTCTGGACGAAGAGGCGGCAACCGGCCGGCCCGGCCGAGGTGCTCGGCGACTCGATCGCCGAGGCCTTCGTCCTCCGCGCGCTGGCCAGCCCAGGCGACGTAGCCGTCGCCGACGCGCTGAGCGGCGTGCTCACCTATCGCCGGGCGCTGGTCGGCTGCCGGCTGATCAGCCGGCGGCTGGAGAAACTCCCCGGCGGAGCGATCGGCGTGCTCCTGCCCGCTTCGGTCGCCGCCGACCTGGTGTTCTTCGGCCTCCACCTGGCCGGCAAGCTCCCCGTGATGCTCAACTGGACGACCGGGCCGGCAAACCTCGCCCACGCGGTGCGAACGCTCCAGGTCCAACGGGTCGTCACCTCGCGGAGATTCATCGACCGCCTGCGGATCGACGTCGCGGGGGCCGAGCTGGTCTACCTCGAGGACCTTCGCGCGGGAATCGGCAAAGGGGAGCAGATCGGGGCGCTGGCCGCCACGTATGCATCGCCGCGGCGAATCCTCAGCGAGCTGCCCCGCCAACGTCCCGACGATCCCGCCGTGGTGCTCTTCACCTCCGGCTCGGAGAGCGCGCCGAAGGCCGTGCCGCTGACGCACGGCAACCTGATTTCCAACGTGCGGTCGACGATCGCCAGCATCCGCCTGCGCCGCGAGGAGGCGATGCTCGGGGCCTTGCCGCCGTTTCACAGCTTCGGCCTGATGGCCAACATGCTGGCGCCGATCCTGTCGGGCTTCCGCGTGGTCCATCACCCGGACCCGACCGACGCGGCGGGCCTGGTGCGGCTGGCCGCGGCCTATCGCCCGGCCCTGACGGCCACCACGCCGACCTTCCTCGGCTACATCTTTGCCACGGCCGATCCGGAGCAGCTCCGTTCGCTGCGGCTGGTGGCGACCGGCGCGGAGAAATGCCCCGAAGCGCTGTTTGCCCGGGCGGCCGAGATGATCCCCGGCGCGGTGCTCCTGGAGGGCTATGGAATCACCGAATGCTCGCCGATCGTGGCGGCCAACCGCAGGGAGAAGCAGAAGCCGGGGACCGTCGGCCCGCCACTGGACGGCGTGGAAGTCTGCGTCGTCCATCCCGAGACAGGCGCGCCGCTCGCCGGCGGCGAAACCGGCATGTTGCTCGTCCGCGGCCGCTCGGTTTTTGGCGGATATCTGAACTACGACGGCCCCGATCCATTCCAGACGCTCAACGGCCAGCGCTGGTACAAGACGGGCGACCTGGTGGCGCTCGACGAAGACCGGTTCATCCATTTCCGCGGCCGGCTGAAGCGGTTCCTCAAGGCCGGCGGCGAGATGATCTCGCTGCCGGCCCTGGAAGAGCCGCTGACCGAGCGGTTTCCGGCGACCGAAGACGGGCCGCGGGTGGCCGTGGAAGGCGTGGAGACGCCCGCCGGGCGCCAGATCGTTCTCTTTGCGACCGAGGAGATCTCGCTCCGCGAAGCCAACGCGGTCCTCGCCGACGCCGGGTTCCGCGGCGTCATGCGGCTGGATGAAGTCCGCAAAGTCGAGGCGATTCCGGTTCTCGGGACCGGCAAGACCGACTACAAAGCGCTGCGGAAGATGATCGAGGAGAGGACGCAGCCGTGATCGGGACGGCGGGCGAGAGAAAAAGGATGGGAGTCGTCTTCCTGTCGGGGCAAGCTGCCGGTTTGCCCCGTCTCAGGCCAACGTGGCGGCGCTGGCGCGGAAGAACGATTCCCACACTCCGTAGTCTTCAATGCACGAGCGCCGCCTTGCGCCGCGCTCCCCGGCCGGCCTTTGCGTTGGCTCTTTCGGGATTGGCCGTGATCGTCACCACGTCATCGTAGACTCGGCGTTCCCAGCCGACGACGTTGCCGTCCGCATCCATCAGCGGAAATGTGTAGGCCGGGACCAATTCGGCCCGCCACCGGCCCTGGTCGTTGCGCGTGACGTCGACTTCGAGGTGCCCGTAATGCTTCCCGCCGGAGACGAGTTGCTTTCCGTTCCAGACTTCCGGGGCATCTTCGTGGACAATGAACTTGCGGTAGGGATTCTCGCAGCCCTCGGAGGGGCCGCGGAGCCCGTCGCCGGCACTCCCCACGACAAAGAAATGGATGCTGTGGGGGCGATTGGAACCGTCCGGCAAGGTCTCGGTCCCCGTGACCATCGCCCGCTCGGTGACTTCGTCGTGCCCGGCGATCACGGCCGCCACGCCGTAGCGAAACAGCAAGGGCTGAATGACCCGCATGGCGATGCCCGACTGCCCGGAGAAGTTTAGCTTGCCGAAGGGGACGCTGTGCGGACCGGAGCCGTACATCGTGTGGTGGAATTGGACGAAGGTGAAGCGGCTCTTCCGCTGCGCGTCGGCCAATTGCGCTTCGAGCCAGCGGTACTGCTCGGAACCGGGATTGAAATCGGGGGCATTGCTCCCCTCCAGGTAGTGATTCGTATCGGACGCCGTCTGGTGGGGCAGGCCGTCGCTGGAGTCGAGCGTGATCAGGGAGACCGGGCCGTAGTCGATCCGGTAGTACCGCCCGCGATGCTTCGGGTCAGTGGCGCCATTGGAGGGCGCTTCGAAGTACGCGAGGAACTTGTCCGTGGCGAAGTTCGCTCCTTCCGCCGAATAGCCGCCGCCAGGACCGGCGAAGTTCTCATGATTTCCGAGCGCGGGAAAGATCGGCACGCTGCCGGCCAGCGTGCCGTAGTCCCCCGCGACGTGCCGCCAGAATTCGTCCCAATCGCGCTGCTCGCCGCCGGTTTCCGCGAGGTCGCCGGAGATCGTGACGAAATCCGGACGCCGCGCGAGAATCACCTTCAGGTTCTCGCGAAAGCCCGTGGTCTGATCGGCGACATAGCGGGCGATTCCCGCAGGCCGGTTGCCGCCGGTCGCAGGCGGCCACGCGACCGGCGGGCTGGTCGACGACTCCGGCTCGGTTTCGGAGTCGGCAATCGCGATGAATCGAACCGGCTGGTCGTCGTCCGGCGCTGTGCGGAAACAATCCCCGTGCTGCGCCGTCCCCTGGCGGACGCGATAGGCGTAGGTCGTTCCCGGCTTCAAGCCGGTCACGCGGACGCGGTGGAGCCAGGGAAGGCCGCGATGCGGGCCTCCGGGCTCGGTCTTGAAGGGATTGTGCGCCAGGGCCGTCGCCAATTGCGGCTGCGAACGCAACTCGAGCGGTCCGCCGGGCGTTTGCACGGTCAGCACGCCCGGCTCTCCGGTCTCCGAGAGCCAGCGGACCGTCATCGCGTCCTTGGCCGGATTCTGCACGTAGGGGAGGACTCGGAACGCGTCTCCCCGGGCGACCTGGGCCGCCAGCAGACCCACGAGCAAGAGCAGCAGGCACCTGTTGCGGTTCATCATGGCGTCAACCTATGCGCGTCTACTTTCCCGATTCCATCTGGATGTCGAACGTATTCTTTCCCGGCTTGACGTCAAACGTCAATTCCGAGTTCTGGTTGTACTTTGCTGGGATCGGCGCGGTCGGCACCGTGTCGTCGGGCCAGAAGACGGTCACCTCGTTGGCGCCCGTCTGGGCCCCATCGACGCCGTCGACGAATGTCAACTCGTACTTCCCGTCCTCATCGATAATCGAGAGTGCCTGACGGCCTCCTGACAACGGATAGAACCCGACGGCCGCGCCGGACAGGGGCTTTCCGTCGAGTGTGACAGTGCCTTGCACGCGTCCCAACTCGGGCAGATCGCTTCGGCCACAGCCAACAATCGCCGGGACGATCGCGGAGAAGAAGAATGCCAACGCCAACCTCCGTCCATCGATCATACGGACCTCACCTTCTATTGATAGAGCAATCGGATGGAAAGACACTTAGACCCACACCGTCTGCCTGTGGGGAGCCGACGCCCGTCGTCGGCCCCCCAAGAATCGGCCCACGGTCCTGAACTGACGGCGACAGCTTGGGCTCAGGAACCCCGGTTCGCCTGGCTCAGGCGATAATCAATCGCTAGAAATCCCCGATCGGCTGACCATCGTCCTTCGAGAGGAATCGCTCCAAGGTGCTGTCGACCCCTTGGTTGGGATTCGTCATTCCTCCGATACTGTTTGCGCGAAAGTCAATCGTATCACTGATGAAGCGAACCGAACCGTCGCACAACGCGAACTGAACCCCGCCGGGATGCAGACTGCTGAAGCTGCGGTTCTGATGCGCCCAGTTGATGGCAGTCTGGTTGATGCCCCAATAGGGGATGCCCAGCGCGGAATTGATCGCCCGCGTGCGGCTCTTGTAGCCGCTCAGCAAGGGGCTGCACCCGATGACATTCCCCGCGCCCATGAGCACGTTGCTGAGCTTATAGCACCGTTCCCCGAGCATTCCCGTATTGCTCGTCCCGTCGGTGATATCTCGGAACCTGGTCGCGGAGTTCCAGAAAAACACTCCGGCCGGCGGCCCGTACTGTTCGAAATTGCCGCTGGGCGGAGTCATGCTGTCGCCAACGGAACACACGCCCACGTAGTTCGACTTGGCGATCTGAATCCTGTCCGTCCCGTCGCTCGTGACGCACTTTTCGTAGCTTGTGAATTGATCTGACTGGCTGGCATAATTTGCGCCGAAATCGTTCAGCGCGGGACCGGTGTCCGACGGGCAGACGAACGCGGCCACCGGGGTCTGCGCGGCAGCCCGTCCCGCGGCGGTCGCCAGGGTCTGCGCCAAGGTGAGCTTCCCCACCTGCAACGCGTCCTGCAATGCCTTCTGCTCGACGAAGGGCAGGAGCAGCGCCCCCCACGTCCAGACCGACGGTTCCTG
>JAAYCB010000099.1 GCA_012744395.1 Pirellulaceae bacterium | reverse complement strand
GTCGTGGATGATTTCGAGCATCGCCGTGCCTTGTGTGCCGCTGCCGGAAGAGCTGGCGGTGACGGTGGGCAGTTCATCGTTGGCCGCGTAGCCGTCGGCGATGACGCCGACGCGGATTTCGCTGCCGCGGATTTCGGGGAAGCGGCCGAAGACGTCGTCGAACGAATCGGCCAGGTCGATGTTGAGCGCTGCGAGCCCCTCGCTGGTGATGCTCAACAGGGTCCGCTGTTCGAGCTGTTCGAACCGCTGGAGCCGACTGCGCGGGCGGCCGGCCTGGGCGGCGCTTGTCTGGCTGGCGGGGAAGAAACGCTTCTTGACGGAGCCGAGAGTCTCGAGGAACTTGCGCATGGGGGTTTCTCCGGAGGGGGCGGGGGGGGCGGCGTTCAGGGTTTGGGATACATGGTTTTCGCGGTCAGCCTGGTTCAAGCGGCCAAGCGTTTACGATAGCACACAAACACGTAGTGTCAAATGATTCATCGCTAAGTTTTTTTGCCGGCAGGAGGCTGGCAGGCGTGCGTCTTTCAGGGTGGGGCGCCGAGCGCTGGGTTGCGCTGAAGGTGCTCGGCGTTGGGGGGCGCGCCCTGTGCAACCCTTTCAGGGCTGATCGGTGCGGAGGCCGCGCATCCCCAGGGTTGGGCTGTTTAGCGCCCGCGGCGGATGCGGGAACGTCCGCGGGCCTTGCATGGAATCTGTCCTCGATCCCGGTCGTGGAAGATTCGCGCGTTCTCAGCAGTCAGCGGGGCCGGAAGCCGTCGCGATCGGCCATTGACCCTTGTCGCGTTCTTTCCGTTTTCCGGTCTCCGCTTTCCGCTTTGCCTACCACTCGCCGCGGAGCGGCATGCCGTCGTCGCGGATGCCGAGCTGCTGGTAGAGGCCGATCTTCGTGCGGTCGTAGCTGGAGTCGCCCGAGTCGCGGTTGGAGGTGATCGTCTCGCTGAGGAAGTGGACGGAGCCATCGCAAAACAGGAACATGGCGCCGCCGGGGTGGAGGCTGCCGAAGCCCTCGCGGCACTGGGCCGGCGTGGGGTCGTTGATCGGCCAGCGGACGTTTCCGACGGCGTGGTAGATGCCGCTGGATGTCATGCTCCGGTCGGGGGCGCCGAGCCACGTGCCGGGGCCTTGCCAGCACTGGTTGTCGCGTTCGCCGACGGCGAAGACGTTGCTCGTGCCATCGGCGATATCGCGGAAGCCGATGGCGCTGCCGGCGAAGAGGACGCCGTTGTTGTTGGTCGCCTGGTTGTAGAGGCCGAGCGAGCCGAGGTAGTTGGCGGTGGGGGCGTGGTATTGGCCGCCGAGGCCGTCGCCGAAGACGCGCTGCGTGTTGTTGTCGGTGCCGGTGATGTGATCGTCGGCGGTGTCGCTGGGGCAGCGGTAGGGGGCCAGCGCGGTCTTGAGGGCCTTGTCGAGCGGGGCGTCCGCGGCGGCCGCGGCGATCTGGGCGGAGAGCGCCGCCCGGGTGACGCCGATCGCGTCGTGGAGGGAGGCCTGCTCGACGAACGGCAGCAGCATCGCCGCCCAGCCCCATTTGGGGATCGAGGGGGGCATGTCGGCGAGCAGCCCGCAGGGAAAGCTGCCGTACGTGTCATGGTAGTTGTGCAGGCCGATGCCGATCTGCTTGAGATTGTTGGTGCAGGTCATCCGCCGCGCGGCTTCGCGCGCCGCCTGGACGGCAGGCAGCAGGAGCGCGATGAGGATGCCGATGATGGCGATCACGACCAGCAGTTCGACCAGGGTGAACCCGGACCGGGGGCGGCGGAGTGCGCAGCACGACCGCGAAATCGTCGATTCCATGAAGCCTTCTCCCTCTGTTGTACCGGTTGCGGCCGCCATGAGGACATGGCGGCGTAAACACCACGAGTCACCCCCGACCCGAGTTGCTGGCCGTCAAGGGAATAGCACGGACGATCTCTGGAGCCGATCGGATACCCGCGGCGCAAACGAGACCGGCTCTACAGAACGGGCCTCGGCTGCGCGTCGCACTCAGGAGGGGCTGCCCACGGTCAGGCGTTGCACTTCAGGCAGGGGGGGCCTCGCTTTCGCGCCGCATCGAGAGAGGACGGAGCCTCGCTTGCGCGCCGCGTTCAGGGAGGGGGGGGGCCTGGCCTCGGTCAGGCTTCGGGTTGTGGCTCATGGATCATCCGGGCTAAGGTTACCGGCTGAGCATAATTGCCAGTATAAGTTGTCGCGCGGAAAAAGCAAGACAGTTGCGGCGGCCCGCGCGGAGATAAAGATGTTCGGCCGGAAGCGCGCGGGCGCGCGGCGATGGGAGAGAGGGGGGGTGGGGGGGAGCGGCAGAGCGGCGGAGCGGCGAGGGGGCAATCCGGATCGGCGTGGCCGAAAGGCCCTGGGTCAATCGCGCGCCTCTCGGCCCGTTCCGGCTCGTTGGCCGTCTGCGGCTTGTTGGCCCGCGCCGGCCTTCTCGCCGATTGTCAGCGTGAAGGGGAAGTTGCGGTAGGGGACGCTGAGCGGCGCGATGGTGTAATGCCACGTTCCGGCGGCCGCCCGCTCGACGGGGAGGATGAACGTTTCGCGGCCGCTTTTTTCGTAGCGCTCGCCGGAGGGGCTGGTGACGGTCAGCTTGAGTTCCGCGCCGCGGTTGGCGAAGCCGAGGACGAACCGCAGGGGGCCGGGGCGGCGGCAGTCGTAGGTTGCGCTGACCGGCTGCTCGCCGGCCGACAGGGCGAGCAGGTTTCGCTGGCCGGGCGAGAACCCGCCACGGACGAGGACCTGGTAGACGCCGTGCTGTTCGCGGGCGGTGACCGTGGCGAAGACGAGGTAGCGGAGGAGCAGCAGTTCGACGTGGCTGTTCTGCGCCTCGTTGTGAAACGACGTGAACAGGACGGTCCCCTTGCCATGGGTGAAACTGACCATCAGCGGGCCGCTGGCGCGGCCGCCGCCGACGAGTCCGTAGTCGCCTTCGAGGTGGATCGCGACGCGGTCGGGTTGGAACGCGGCGGGGCGCCAGGCGGGCTTGTCGAATTGCAGGGGGATGCGGTCGCCGAGGTGTGTTTGCAGTCCCTCGTCGACGACGCGGGCGTCGACCGTCTGCACGCTGCCCCGCGCGGCGGCGGCCGGCCGGTCGACGAATTCCGGGAAGGCGATGGCGAGGACGTCGAAGTGCAGGTCGGAGACGTAGAGCGTGCCCCCTTGGCCGACGTAGCGGCGGAGTTGCTCGTGCAGGGCGCGGACCGTCTGGGGCCGGGCCCGGTAGACGCCGGCGGCGCCGCGCCCGCTGTCGCCGAGCCGCCGGCCGAGCCACTCGTTGGGCGCCCCGCCGCAGGTCAGGAAGACGACGTCGTAGGGGTCGAGCCCGCCGGGCTGGAGGAACGCGTCGTGGGGCAGGAGGTCGTAAGCGTAGCCGTGCCCGAGCTGGTCGAGGAGGCGGCCGATGTCGTCGAACTCGGGCGGTGTGACGGCCAGGCGGAGGGGGAGCGGCTGGTGGGGCGGGGGGCTGGCCGCGGGGATCGTGGTTGTCGATCGGGCGCTGCCCGGCGGGCCCGGGTCGCGGAGCGCGTCGGCCAGGAGCACGATCAGCAGGGCGAGCAGCAGGGCCGCGCCGACGGCCGCGTCGCCGAGCAGCCGGCTGCGGCGGTGATCGCTCTCGGCGGGAGGTGGGGCGGGGGGGATCGCGGTCATCCGGATCGGTCACGGATCCTGGTCGGTGGGCGGCTTGGGATCGCCTGGGGGCGGTTTGGCGGGCGGTTTGGGATGGAACTTGCGGATCGCGGCGTCCTTGGTCTCCTGGAGGACGTCGGCGCCGCGGGCGAGTTTTTCGCGGACCTTGCCAATCCAGCGCTCTGAAAACGCGTTGACGGCGTCGCGCCAATCGTCGGCCGCGGCGGCGGGCGGCGGTTTGCGGCCGGGCGAAGGGGGCAGCGGCGGCCCCGGCGGGCGGGTGGGCCCCGGCGGGCGGGTGGGCTCCGGCGGGCGGGTGGGCCCCGGCGGCGCGTCGTGGCCGGCCGCCAGCCCGTAGGTCTCGTCCTCTGGCGGAACCGCCACCGGTCCGGCCGGCGCCGCGGCGGAAGCCGGATCGGCGGCGGCGGGGCTGGCGAGCGGCAGGTCGCCCGTTGCCAGGTCCGGCACGACCTCCTCCGCGCCGGCCTCGACCGCCGCGCCCAGGCGAAGCAGCAGGAGCGTGGCGTCGTCGTAGCGCATCCGGCCGGCGGACTGGAGACCGCGGATGCTCTCGATCCAGGCTTCGGCCGGCATCTGCCAGTAGTCGGACCAGCGAACCGGCTGGCCCCGTTCGCGGCAATCGAGGGCCCAGGCGGCCACCGCGTCGGAGCACAACACGACCAGATCGCCGGGGCGGCAGTCCGCCGCCAAGCGCTCGAACTGGAGCTGGCCATCGCGGTGCAGATCGACGCTGCCGAGGACGAGCGGGCTGCTGTCGAAGTCCAGCGACGCGCTCTTGGGGAACGACGCGAGCATCTCGTCGCCGCGAATATGGAACAGGCAACTATCGCCGATCGCCAGCGACTGGAGACGGAAGGTGTTGCTTCCGGCGGGCGGATCGGGCGCGGCGGTGATCCGCACCCAGACAAGCGTCGCGAAGCCCCCCTCGCGGAGCTTCGCCTGCTGGTACCAGGCCAGTCCGCTGGTGTCGATCTGGTCGCTCCACTGCCGCCGCTGCGCGCCGAGCCAGGCGGCGAAACGCGCCGGGTCGGCCGGATCGGGCCAGTCGGCGACGGCCGCCCGGGTGAGAATCTGCGCCCACTGACCGGAGAAGATTCCCGAGGTCACCCCGTCGGCGATCGCGGCGGCGCCCCGATCGGGATCGACCCACCAGGCATCTTGGTTCTGCTCGGGGTGTTCGGGCTCTTTGGCCAGGGAAAATACCCGCCAGGAGAAAGGCATGGTCGGAGAGCAGGGTTCGGGGTACAGGGTTCGGGGTACAGTCTTTACTTTTCGCTCCCAGGGGATGCGTTGGACATTACACGGCGCGAGCCGGCGGCCGGGGTCTACTTTTCTTCATCCCAAAGGGACTCGATCAGTTCGAGGGTCCGGTTGACCAGCACGCGCCCGCCCTCGGGGCCGATCAGGGTGCTTTGTGGAATCGCGCCATATGCGCCCCCCTCGACGGAACGTTGCGTGGGAAGGTAGCCGCCGCCGCCGGGGCTGGCCAGCTCGACGACGAACGTCTGGACCGCCTTGCTGCGGGCCTTGATCTGGATGCCGTAATCCAGGTAGAGTTCGAATGGGTTGGTGGCGATCGCCATCTCGCCGATCCGGATCACGTGGACTTTGACGGGCAGGGTCGAGACGGTCTTCTGGAGCTCGTAGCGCTCCAATGTCCGCCATGCCCTGGCCAGCAACCAGTGCGTTGCCGTGACCGACACGAACCAGCCGGGCTTGGTCTTCAACTCCGGGTGTTCCTCGAACTGCTTGTACATCTTCTTGTATTCAGCGAGCAACCGATCGAACGTCTCCTGGACCGATTCGACCTGCCTGTTATGGAACGTGCTGCGCCGCGTCGTCAGATCCTTTTCGGTGATGACTCTGCGGTTCAGTTCGACCTGGTCCACGCGATGCTTGAACACCGGACGGAAGTCGATACTCGCGTTCATGAAGGGCAGGATGGAGGTCGCGGCATCGGAAATCCGGATGCCGATCTGCTGCATCTGGGAGCGTCCGGTGAGCTTTTCCATCCGCTGTTCGGCGCGTTCATCGACGATGACCTTCGGCGACTGGTCTCCGGCGGCGGCGACTTGGGGCAGGATGAAGATCTCTTCGCCCAAGCGCCGGCGAAGCTCGTTGCGCGTCTCGTGCCAGAAGTCGGCCGAGATGCGGCTTCCGTAGGCGACTTGAGACGGCATGGCGATGTTGATGACGAGCCCGGTGAGCTTCTTCTCCGCGTCCCAGGTATAGAGCAAGCCAAGGGAATGGTCCTCGTAACCCTCGACGTGGCTGAAATCGGGGCGGTTTGCGGCGCCATACATGTCCGACGTGCCGTTGTAATAGGCCGTGAGGCGATTTCGTCCCGTTGTGGCATACGACAGGCCGAAGCTGATTCCGCCCGGCTTCCGCGCTTTCCAGGCCTGGCCGACGGCCGCGGCGATCCGCTCGGCCGCGAAGTCGATATATTCCTCCGCCGGCATGACGCCCAGGTCGATGCCCCATTTTGCCCAGGCAACCGGGACATCGATCCCATGTTGTGCATGCATTTTCACCAGGTCGGGTGCAGTCCCCTGATCGGGAGCCGTGTGGGTATGCGTGGCGTTGAGGATGATCTTGTCCGTGTCAATTTCGGGCGCCGCTTTGCTCACCCGCTCTTGGACGCGGGAATAGAGAATTCCGGTTACTCCCACCAGGTCCAAGGAGACCATGATGACCATGTCGGATGGACCGTTGTCGCGGGTGGCCTCGATGGCCAGGGCGGTGGCATAGATCTGGTTGCTGACACCCTGGGAGATCCTCGCTGCCGAGCCTCCCGCGATCACCACGGACCTGTCCGGCGTGATATCGGCGGACGCCCAGCCGAGGCGGAGCCGGCCGGCGGCCTGTTCGCTTTCAGGACCTGCGGCGGCGGCGGGCAACGATGCGCTCGCCGCCAGCAGACTGAGACCCAACCATGCGCGGGCTATTCTGAACGGACTCGTCATTCTCGCTGGCTCCTGTTGTTCAAGAACTGAATCACGCGTTCGACAAAAGGCAAATTCGGGTCACGCGACACCTGTGCCACAAGCGCGACGCCGGCAATTGGGTTGCGGATTGGGCAACTTCGCGCGCAGGGGCGCAAGGGCGCCAGGCCAGCGCCGCGGAGGTTGGACACCGCGACCCGGCGGACGCGGAGCGCTCTCTGGGTCTGGGGTGCAAGACCTCGTGAACTGACCTGAAAAAAACATCATCCGGGTTCCCTAGGCGGCGGGCAAGCGACCCGGCGGACGGCTTCGCGGGCGGGCGGGAGTTGCCCGCGGGCGGAGCAAGCGGCCTGGTTCTTCGGCGGCCGGCCCGTGTCGCCTGCCCAACGATTCTGGCATTCCTTTGATCCGCGTGCAACCGGGCGGCGGCGGGCGAGGCCTTTTTTGCGGATCGTTCGCGGGATACGCTGGGGCCGACATCCAGGCTGCACCCGTTCGGGCGTTTCCTTGCCGCGGCGTCCCGTGGAACCGGCGCGGCGGCAGTCATCATCTACGGCTGGGCGGCCAGGCGCTTGACCGCGTCGACCACGCGCTGCTCGACGCCGGGCTGGAACGGGCCGTGCAGGCCGAAATACATCATCGCCGCGCCGCCTTCATACCCGCCTTCTTGCAGGACGCGCTCCGAAGGAAGGTAAGCGAAGACGTCATTCGAGTAGCTGGCGATCCAGATTCGCCGGCCGGCGAACTCCCGGCGGAGCCGCACGGCGTAGTCGACGCACGCTTCTCCACCGAGGGCGGCCAGCAACAGGTCGTCGCCAAAGCGGATCACCTGGACCGGGCAGGAACAGGACGTTGGCAGGGCGTGTCCGCCGGCAAGCTCCCCCAATAGATGCCTGGCCAATCGCTGCTGGTAGACGTTCTTGTGCTCGGCGAGTTGCTCGAGCTGGTGCTTGCCGGGCGGATCGACCAGCGGCAAGTCGACCTGTTCAAAGCCGACCTTTAGCGGGCCGCGGAGCGGCTCGACGGCCGCCGGCAGCACCGCCTCGACGGCCGCCGCAAGCGTGTTGCCGTGTTGCCGCGCGAGTTCGACCTCGCTGCGTGGATGCGGGTTGCAGTCCGCCCCGCAGCCGCTGACGAACAACGCGCAGGCGCCGGGGTGCCGCTCCTCCAGGGCCGCCTGGGCGAAGCCGGCATAGTCGCCGTTGATCTGGTAGATCGCCAGCGTCGTGTTGTGGCAGGCATAACCGAAGAGGACCGCCCGGAGCGAACCGCCGTTGCCGCGGACGGCGAGGACGGGCACGCCGTGGTCGACCGGCGCGGGCGGAGGGTTTGCCCCCTGTGGCTGGGCGCGCTGCGCGCGGCGGTTGGCGGCGAAGCCGCACTGGCCCTCGCCAAAGGCCAGGGTTGCCGGCCGCAGGTCGCTGGCCGCCGCCTCGATCAGCAGCACGAGGTTGTCTTCCAGGGTCTGGGCGTAGGCCGCAACCGCGGCCTGCTGCTGGGCGTCGAGGTCATAGACCAGGGGGGTGACCCCCGCGACGACCGGCCCGCTATGGGTGTGTGAGCAGTTCAGCACGATCCGCTCGCGCGGGATGCCCGTCTTCCCCCCGGCGCGCCGGCAAACCGTCTCGGCCAGCCGCCGGTCGATCCCGATCAGGTCCATGGTGACGATGGCTGCTCTCGACCCGCCACGATCCTCCAGGACGAGGGCCTTGGCCCAGAGCGGCTGAAGCACGCCCTCGCTGGGCCGCTGGCGGGCGGCGTAGCCTCCCATCCAAATCGGGCCGCTGGGCGTGATCTCGCGGCGGTCGATCCCCGCGCGCCACTCCGCCTCTTCCGCGGCCTGGCAGGAGACCCAGGTCAGGCCGATGATCAAGATCATGGACAGGTATCGCATGGGCGAGGCTCCGGTTCAGGAGAAAGGTGATTGGCAGGAGGATAGTCTACCTGCTTCGGCCAGCGCGCGACAGCGGCGGAAGCGAGCCACTTGATTCGAGGCTTGGTAACCGGTTATCGTGGCGGCGGGATTTGAACCGGCTGGACGTGGGCGTCGCCGCATGTCAGCCATCCGCTGTCCGCATTCAGAAGCGAGGCCGATCATGACCACAACGCTGACCATCCTGCTTGCCGTGGCGGCGGCCCAGCCGCAGGCCGAGCCGCGGCAAGGCGCCGCTCTGCTCACCGTCCGCGACTTCGGCGCCTCGGGCGACGGCCAGGCCGACGATACGGCGGCGATCCAGCGCGCGGCGGACCGGGGCGGCGAGATTCGCTTTCCGCGCGGCACGTACCGCATCAGCCGGCCGGTGGTCATCGACCTGGACCGCGCTGGCCATACGTCGATCGTCGCCGACGGCACGGCGTCGCTGCGGATGGCCGGTCCGGGGCCGGCGCTGAAACTGGTCGGTACGCACGCCGGCACGGCCAGCCCGGACTCGGTCAAGGAGAATGTCTGGCAGCGGCAGCGGACGCCGATGATCGACGGCCTGGAGATCGTCGGCGAGCATCCCGAGGCGATCGGCCTGTGGCTGGAGGGGACGTTCCAGCCGGTGATCACCCGCGTCTGCGTGCGCGGCGCGCTCCACGGCGTCTACCTCACGCGGCGCGCCCGCAACGCGATCATCAGCAATTGCCACCTCTACCACAATCGGGGCGCCGGGCTGTTGATGGAGGGGCTCAGCCTGCACCAGGTGAACATCGACAGCTGCCATATCAGCTACAATGCGGGCGGGGGGATCGTCGTCCGGGCGAGCGAGATTCGCAACTTGCAGATCGCGGCTTGCGACATCGAGGCCAACATGCGGGCCGATGCCCCGGCCGCCGCCAACATCCTGCTCGATGTCACCGAAGGCTCGATCCGCGAAGGGGCGATCACCGGCTGCACGCTCCAGCACGGCCGCGAACCGGCCGGGGGGGCCAACATCCGCTTCCTCGGCCGCAGCCCGGCGGAGCCGCAGAAAGTCGGCTTCTTCTCGATCGCCGCCAACCAGATCAGCGACACCGGCGTCAACATCCACCTCGTCCACGCGCGGGGCGTAAGCATCACCGGCAACACCTTCTTCCTCGGCCACCAATACAACCTCCTGGCCGAGGATTGCTCGCAGTTGGTCGTCGGCGCCAACCTGTTCGACCGCAACCCCGACTACCCCCTGGGCAGCCGCGACGGCCTGGTGCTGGCCGATTGCCGCGACGCGACGCTCAGCGGCCTGC
>JAAYCB010000098.1 GCA_012744395.1 Pirellulaceae bacterium | reverse complement strand
GGCGGAATTGGCGACTTCATCGGCCGTGAGGACGCCGTCGCCGTTGACGTCGAAAAGCCGCAGCAGCGGATTGGAGTCACGCTCCAGCGGCGCCGCGCTGCCTGCCGCGCCGGGGGGCACGGGCTGAGGAAACCCGGCAGCGGGCAATCCCGGCCCAAGGGCCTGCGTTGGTGGCGGGGCGATGGGGCTGATCGGCGGAGCCGGCGGAGCCGGCGGCGCGGGCGGCGCGGGAGTCGCCGAGGGCGGGGTCTCGCCCGGCGCCGGCGCTTCGCCCGGTTGAGCCGCCGACGCGCACGCGACAGAGATGCACACAACAGAGACCGCGAGAATCAGCCGAGAACGTTTCATGAGGTCTGTCCCTCCATTTCGAGCCGAAGATGGCCAAATTTGCCGCTTCTAAAGGTTATTCTCGCCTACTGGCCGCGTGAAACAAGGTGCAAGGCGACTAACCCGGATTATTCGGCGTGCTGAGGATTGTTCGACTGCCGCGCGCCATCCCAACCCGACGCGTGAGCGAGGCCATGTAACCCGACGCGTGAGCGAGGCCAACCCGGGATAGCCGTCCTCGCTTACGCTTGGGGTTGGGGATCGATCCGGGCTAATCAACCATAGCACGCCCTTGCGGGGGGTGTAGAGGGCAGATTTCGGCCACTCGGGGCTGATCTGGTCCAAACGGCATCCGCCCACCCGATCGTCCCCCTGAAGATAGGCATCAGGGAGCCGGTTTTGTATGATCCATGACAAGCCGGATTGCAGAAGAGGACGCGCAACGTGAACCAGCCAGCCAATTCAACCCTGCTCGCCGTCGACGTGGGCAACAACCGCGTGAAAATCGGTCGATTCGAGTGGACCGGCGCGGCGGGGATTCCCGAGCCCGGGCAAACCTGGGCCCTCCCATGCGGCGGCGGGCCGTTGGACGCCGTGGTGGACCAGTGCCATGCCGGAGACGCCAGCCTCGACTGGTGGATCGGGAGCGTCAACCGCCCCGCCGCCTCGCGGCTGATTGACTGGCTCGGCGAGCATCGTCCGCAGGATCGGCTGACGTTGCTCGCCTCGGGCGACCTGCCGATCAAAGTGGAATTGCCGCGGCCCGACATGGTCGGGATTGACCGCCTGCTCGACGCCGTGGCGGTCAATCGCATCCGAGCCCCGGGACGACAAGCGGTCGTTGTCGACCTCGGCACCGCGATCACCGTGGACCTGATCTCTGCCGAGGGGGCGTTTCTTGGCGGGGCAATTCTGCCGGGCGTGGAGATGTCGGCTCGTGCGCTGCACGAGTACACCGACATGCTGCCCCAAATCGCCATGTCGGAGCTGGCTGATCCGCCCGAGCCGATCGGCAAGGCGACACAGCCGGCGATGCGATCGGGTGTCTATTGGGGCACGATCGGCGCGGTGCGCGAATTGATCCGGAGAATGACCGCCGGCGCTCCGCAAGACCCCGAGATTTATCTCACGGGGGGGGCGGCCCCGACCATCGCGGGACTGCTTGGCCGGGCGGCGCGCCACGCACCGCACTTGACCCTGTCGGGCACGGCGCTGACGGCCTGGGCGATGGCGGGCCGGTTCGCCTGAAGGCGGCTGCGCCTTCCGCGCATTTTTCGAGATGCTCGCGCGGCGGCGTCACGGCGGCCGGCTACTGCACTTCACAAATCCCCCCCTGGGGAGTACAATCAGCGTCCTGTGCGGGCGCAGGTACAATCCACGAAAGATACGAAGCATTGTGTCATGCCGAAGAGCAAGATTCTCATCGCCGATGATAACCCGACCAACGTGGAACTTCTCGAGGTCTACTTGAGCGACTGCGATTGCGAGATCGCGGTTGCCGTCGACGGTCTCGACACGCTCGACAAGGTGGCCGCGTTTGAACCGGACTTGATCCTGCTCGACATCATGATGCCCAAGCTCAGCGGCTTCGAGGTCTGCGAAAAGGTGAAAGGCAGCCCGAAGACCCGCGACATCATGATCCTCATGGTTACGGCCCTGAATGAGCTGGGCGACATCGAGCGGGCAGTGGCCGCCGGCTGCGACGACTTCTTAAGCAAGCCGGTCAATAAGCTGGAGCTCATCAAGCGGGTGTCGAACATGCTCAAGCTTCGCTATGTGACCGACGAGCTCGAACGGCTCCGCACCTATATCGACGAAATGGAAGACAGCGCGGGACCGCGGAGCGAGGGGTAGCCGTCCGGTCGGCGGCCCCCCCAAGCGGATGCCCGTCCGTGGCCGGTTCCCGCCAACGGTCTTTCCAGACATCCGCCGCGGCGTTGCGGAGCGTGGCCGGGTTCCACAGCCCGAGCGATGGATCGGGAATCGACCGGCAACCGGGGCTGCGGGCCAGGAAGAAGAAACGCGCGGCTCTCCTCCGGCCCGAGCGGTAGGACGTATTTTAAGCCGGAATCTGGGTGATGCGCGTCATGCCGTCAGCTCCCGCGGGGCTTTTTCGGGAGAATTCACGACCTTGATGCCCCACATTTGGCAGAAGTTCTCCACGTCGCGGCGGTGATTGCCGGCAAACACCACCTGGTGGAAGCCGAGCACGTCGCGGCTGTCCTCGACGCGGTCCATCTTGATCTTCACGTCGGTCCGGCAGCCGCCGGCGGGCGGAGTCTCCTGATTGCCGACAACCACGCCGGTGTCGAGGATCAGCTCGTTGGGATTGCTGAACCGGACGAGGGTCACCGGGCGGCCCTCCTTCCAGATAACCTGCAACGCAACACCGATGTCCGATTCCGAATGGGAGCGCAGCCGGTGGCGCTCCTGGGGACCGTTGAACCCATCGAGCTTCGTTCCACAGACGCAGTGCGCCGCCAACAGCAGGTTCTCAACCGTTTCGGGAACCGGATCGTTCATGAAGCCGGGCTTGTCGAACAGGTAGCTGGGGAGCATCAGCGACATCGCGCCGAACACGTCGGCCTCGCACCCGTACGTCACGCCGCCGTCCTGAAACATCGAGACGGCCATGCAGGGCGGCGTCGGCACGACGCGCGAGGAGACCATGCCGAGGCAGTCCGAAGTGATCGCGTTGGACTGCTCGTCGCGGCAAATCCGCTTGGCCGTCAGGAACGCCCGGGCGGCGTTGAGCAGGTCTTGTTCATTGGGTTCGACGATCTTCTCCGCGTTGGCCGCCGCCGCCTTGGCCACCTGGCGGGCTTCGTCGGTCAGCGGCATGCGATGGAACAGTTCGTGGAGCATGTCGCGCGGGATATAGCGGACCTTGGTGCCGAGCCGCTCGAGAACCGCTTCCTTGCGCTCGTTGCCCCTGACGACCAGCAGCCGGGTCTGTTCGAACTGGTGCTTGGCGCGGATGATGCGGAACGCCTGCTCGATCGCGCGGGTGTCGAGCGAGGAGATCACATGGACGAGCGGCTGCCGGGAGATGTTGCGGACGTGTCCGGTGAACGCCGTGCCGATCGGCGCCCAGACGATCAGCGGGATGGCGGCCTTGGTCACCTCCTGGAGCCAGGGCCAGCAATGCATGTGCTGGAGGTGGATGAGGACGGCGTCGACCTTGTCGGCCTTGGCCTTGTCGACCCAGGAGGCCACGTTCTCTTGTTTCTCGATCGGCGCGGGGTCCATTTCGAGGGTCACGCCGGCATCTGCCGCCGTCTCGCGGAAGGCCGCCTCATATTCCTTCCGATGTCCGTCGAGATCGTAGGACGTGCCCGGCCAGCCGAGCCAATAGGGGGTCGGTTGTCGGCAGATCACTTCCCGGATGCGAATTCGGGGAGCCGGCCGCAGCGACGCAAGGTCGATCGGCTCGTCGAGCTTCTCGTTGGCCGGCTCGGCAGCATCGAGGGACAAGAATGAACTGGCGGTGAATGCCGCGATGGACGACGCCACGAAGCAGCGCCGGGAGACCGTGCAGCAATTGCACCCGTGATAGGGCAGGTGAGGAATCTTCGCCATGGCAACACCATCGGAGGCTGGGGTTGAGGAGAAACATGGTTCTGTTCAGGGCAATTGGGAATCACGAGCCCCGATCCAGCGCCCGCCGGGCAACGGACCCGTTCAAACCCGACTGCCAGCCGGCAGTCTGACCGCCTGATCGGACCGCGTCAACTCTCCGGGCGGCCGCGGATGCGTTTCCCTCGGCCCCTCCCCCCTCGTTCCCAAGCTCCGGCTTGGGAACGCACCTCCACTCCCGCAAGGCTCCACCTCCCCCCTCGTTCCCAAGCTCCGGCTTGGGAACCAGAACTGAAGGCCGTTGGAGAATCGAGAACCAGGAGACCCCGGCGCAAACGTTGCGGTTTGTGCGCCGAGAGGTTGACAAAACACGTCGTGGCCGTCGTAATCGAAGGCTGGTCATTCCATGCAGCGGGAGGATCTGGGAATCGCCGCAGGGCGGCCTTCCCATCGGCTGCGTTAGACAGTGCCTGTTCAAGTGAAAAGGGGCGGAGGATGAGTTGGGATTCCTTGCGGTTGGCGCGGCTCGGCCTGCCGGCGAAGTTGATGATTACGCTTTTCCTGGCGGTTGTCGGTCCCGGCTACTTGTTCGGCACGGCGAACATCTTGCTGAAACACCAAGCCGCCGATCTGGAGCCGGGCCTCGGCCTGGACGATCTGCGGCGGAAGTTTCACGGCATGGAGAAGACCATCACCCCCGACGCCAAGATCACCGTCCATTCCAAGATGCTCGAGGAGGTCCTGCCCAGCGGCTCGATGCGCGAGTACTTGGAGCCGGGCGGAGAACCGGCGATTCGAGGCTTGATCACTTGGCTCGAAGGCGGCGCAAACCAGGCCGATTTCGACAGGACCGGATTGGCCGCGGCGGGCGATCCGTCGGCCCGGCAGGTCCTCGCCGCGCACTGCGTCGAATGCCACCACGCCGACGGCGGAGACATGGAAGATGTCCCCTACGCGGCGGCCGCCGACGCCCAGCCGGATTACGCCCTCGTGATCAAGGAAGCCCAGCCGGAATTCGAGCGCCACGCGTCGGCCCCGCAGACCCTGACCCTGGCGCCGACGTCCGTAAGCTCGCTCGTCCACATCACCCATGCCCACGTGCTCGCGATCCCCGTGTTCACGTTGCTCGTCGGCGTCCTGTTTCTCATGACGGGGCTCGGCGAGATGGTCAAGCTGATCTTGGCCCCCCTGCCGATGCTCGCGGTCCTGCTGGACATCGGCTCCTGGTGGATTGCCAGGTTTTCAGAACCATTCATCTACGTGATCGCGGCCGCGGGCGCGGTTTTCGGCGCAAGCTACGCCCTGCAAATCCTCTGCATCCTCGGCGACATGTGGCTCGGCCGGCGCCGGCCCGATCCGGCCGCATGATCGGCGTCGGCAGCGGCCAATTCCTTGCCCCTACATCTGCATCGCGTCGTTGATTGTGCCCAGGTAGAAGGAGAAGATGCGGAAGATCAGCGCGATCATGATCGCGGCGATCAGCGCGAAGGTGAGGAAGAACCCGACGACGGCCAGGATCTTCATCGCCGCCTGGGATTTCTCCCGATACTGATCGGCCAGTTTCTTCATCGACTCGACGACCATGCCGGTCTGCTCGCCGACGGCCAGCACGTCCATGAACTGCTGGGGGAAGACCATCGCCTGGCTGAAGGCCTCGTAGAGCGAGCCGCCCTGGGCGATCCACGCGTCGATCGATCGCATCTGGTCGGTGAAGCGGGCGTTTCGCGAGGCCTTCACGGCGAGGGCCACCGCCCGGCGGGCGTCCATGCCGGCGTTCAAGGTCAGATGCAGGGCCCAGGAGAGCCGCCCGAGGGCCAGCGATTCGAGCGCCGTGCCCAGCCCCGGCAGGCGGATCAAAAACCGCTGGACCGGCCGCGTCCAGGCCAGCCCGCGGCGAATCGCCTGCCAGAGAAAGACGACCCCGCCGGCCACCACGGCGAGAAACGTGCAGTACTTGACCAGCCCCGGCGTTCCCACCAGCCCGAAGCCGAGGATATCGATCGTCGTCCCCCGCATGCTGCCGATCACCCCGAGCACCCAAATCAAAAAGCCGATGATCAGGACCGCCAGGCCCAGCTCGATCAGCGGCCAGGCGATCGAGGTCAGAAAGTCGCGGCGGAGGCGGAGCTGGAATTCGTAGTTTTCGCCCAGTTGGGCGAAGGCCTCGTCAAGATGACCCGTCTGGCTGCCCACGTGGGCGATCTCGCGAAACAGTTCGGGAAAATAGTCACCCGTCGCGTCGAAGGCCTCGCGGATGTCGGCGCCGCGCTCGATCGCCTCGCTGATCGCGAGGAACTTCGCCCGGGCGGCGATCCCCTGCGACCGCCGGGCCTCGTTGCGCCAGACCGTGCGGATGTCGACGCCGGCGTGCAGGGCCGTCGCCACGCGCTGGCAGAGTTCCGCGAGATGCCGCGTGGAGATTCTTGGCGAAAACAGCATCGTACGCGCCCCTTGTGCAGGAGGGCCGGACCGGACACGGTTCTGAACTATCCGCGGTCGATCGCCTTCGGGCCCGATTGCTGAAAGCGGATCGCTGATGGCCGCTAGCTAATCTCTAGCGCTGCGCCGGAATCACCTCTGCGGCGATCATCTCCTCGAACGTCTGCCTGCGCCGGACGAGGTCGGTCCTGCCTTCCTGAATCAGCACCTCCGCGGCGAGGGGCTTGGAATTGTAGTTCGACGACATCACGAATCCGTAGGCGCCCGCGCACTCGATCACGACCAGGTCCCCGACGGCAGCCGCCGGCAGGTCGCGCCGGGCCACGAATCCGCCTTCCTGTTGGGTGAAAATGTCGCCCGACTCGCAGAGCGGGCCGCCGACGATCACCGGCTGAATTGGCCGGTCCGCCCGGCCGTCGGCCGGCGCGACGGAGATCGGGTGGTAAGCGCCGTAGAGGATCGGCCGGGCGAGATTGTTGAAACCCGCATCGAGCAGATAGAACGTGTTTCCACCCTGCCTCTTGACGGCGCGAATCTCGGCCACCAGGTAGCCGCTTTCCCCAACAAGATAACGCCCCGGCTCGATCTCCAGGCGGATCTGGTGGCCGAAACGATCCTCCAGCCGTTTGCGCGTCGCGTCCCACCGCGCGTGATACGCGCCCAGGTCGACAAACGAGTCGCCCGGCTCGTAGACAATCGGCAGCCCGCCGCCGGCGCTGATCATGCGAAGGCTCCGCCCCAGCTCGGCGGCCGCCTTCTCCATTGCCGCGCAGACCTGCGAAAGGTGCTCCAGGTCGGTCCCCGAACCGATGTGCATGTGCAGTCCGGAGACGCAAAGGCCATAATTGTCGGCATTCACCAGGCAATCGTGCAACTGGTCGTGCCAGATGCCGTGCTTGGAGTGATCGCCTCCGGTGTTCGTCTTCCGGCTGTGACCGTGGCCGAAGCCCGGGTTGATCCGCAGCGTGATCTGGCGGCCGGGCGCGCGGCTGCCGTACTGGTCGATCATGTCCGGCGAACCGCAGTTGACGTGGATGTTCTTCTCGACGACCAGGTCGAGCGCCTCGGCGTCGAAGATGTCGGCGGTATAGACGATCGGCGGCGGGGACCCCTCGGGCGAATAGCCGGCGGCCAGCGCGCGGCGAATCTCCACGGCGCTGACCGTGTCGACCAGGCCGCCGTGCCGGCGGATCAGGTCGATCACCGCCAGGTTCGAACAGGCCTTCTGGGCGTAGCGGACGGTGTCGAATGCCGCCAGGTCCGCCAGCCGTGCGACGATCTTCGCCGCGTCGTAGACGTAGGTCGGCGTGCCGAACTTGCGGGCGATTTCAACCACCGGCAACCCGGCGATTGCGGTACGAATCGGTGAGAACTCGGGCGGCTCGGGCATGGCAATTCCTGGTCGAACTAGAAGCGGGGCTGCAAAGCCTCAAAATACCGCATTGCGGGGAACTGGAGAAGGGACGGGCTGCTCCTCCGGCCGCCGGGTTCGCCGGCGATGGCGATCGACCAGGCCGACGACTGCGCACAGGGCGCACGCCGCCAGGCAGATTCCGGCCGGCAAATCGCCCCACCAGAGGTAGAGGCTCGCCCGGCGGTCGCGGACCACCTCGGCGAGGATCGTGCCGGTCGCCCGGCGCGGGCCCTGCTCGCGAATTCGCCCATCCCCGTCGATCCATGCCGAGATGCCGGTATTGGCCGCGATCAGGAAGGGCTTGCGGCACTCAACCGCTCGAAACACGCCGCAGATCATGTGCAGGTCGAGCTCGTTGGAGCCGAAGAACCAGCCGTCGTTGGTCAGATTGATCAGCACGTCCGGACCGCGCCCCTCGGCCGCGAGCCGGTTGACCTGCCGGCGGATGACCTGCGGGACGACGCTTTCGTAGCAGATGTTCGGCGCGATCCGCAGGCGATCCAGGTCGAAGGCCCGCGGCTGGCTGCCCGACTGCACGCCGAGCCCCAGCGTGTTGACCGGGGTGAAGTTGTAGAGCCAGGACAGCTTGTCCGCAAAGGGGAAGTATTCGCCGAACATCACCAGGTGCATCTTGTCGTACCAGCCGACAAACTTGCCGGTCGCTCGGGCGAACACCGCCGCGTTATAGATTTGTTCGCCCTCGGGCCCGAAGTGCTGCCTCGCAGCGCCCACAAGCACCGCGGCTCCGAAGACTTCCGCCAGGGCGGCGAATCGCCGCCGGCTGTCCCCGGCCGCTTGGACAATCCGCGCTTGAAAATCCTCCGGTTCGCCCGACCATCCGCGGGGCGCCGCCGCATCCTGCTCGGCTGTCAGCAGCATGTCGCCGAAGACCGTCTCCGGCCAGACGATCAGGTCGACCCGGCCGTAGTGCTGGACGGCCTCGCGCGACAGGTCGGCGTACTGCCGGTGCATCCGCGCCGGCCGATCGGGGTCCGGCTGAAGCGTGATGTCGATCGAGCCCTGGATCAGCGCGATCCGGGCCGCCGGCGGTTCCGCGCCCCGATCGAGCCGGGCGCAGCCGTAGGCCAGCACCGCCGCGAGCATCAGCCCTGCGGGAGCCGCGGGCCAGAGAACAAACCGCCCGCGGCTCGCCCGCTGCGGGCCGCGCGGGGCGGCCCCGCCGCCCGAACCGCTGGATGTGTCTGCAACCGGCAGCATCCGGCCCAGGCACGCAGCCAGGAACATCACGACGAACCCCACGCCGTAGGCCCCCGCCAGATCACTGACCTGGATCAGTTCCGTCCAGCGGTACTGCGTGTGCCCGAGGCTGGCCATCGTGAAGCCGCCGAGGACATGCCCGCGGGCAAGTTCCAGGCCGGTCCAGACGACCGGCGCGGCGATCACGGCGGAGACACCCAGCCGGTGGACCGCGACGCGGGCCAGCCCGACATAGAGCGGCAGATAGAAGGCCAGGTAGCCCGAAAGCGCAACCCAGCCGATGCTCGTGGCCGGATGCGGCATGCGAATCCAGTGCAGGATCGCAAACCAGAAAAGAAAGCCGGCCCCCCAGAGCGCTCGGTAAGGACGCCGGCCGGGCATCTCCGCCCGGCGGATGAGGACAATCCAAGGAATCGGCGCGACCAGCGCTAAGGGGGAAAATTGCAGCGGCGGCAGCGCCGCCCAGAGCAAAATGGCTCCGACGAGGGCGAGCGCGAAGGTTCCGCTCCAGAAGCGGCCGGCCGCCGGCGGTTGTCTCTCCGCACGTCTCGCCCCCCTGCGCTGATTTCCAGAGACTCTCGCCATCTCGCCTCGTGTCCGCCAATTATCCGATTTCCGAGCTTCACACGCTCGTCTGGTTCCCAGGCGCCATCTGGTCCCAGGCTGGAGCTTGGGAACAAGGTGAGGTGCACCTGGTCTTCGTCACATCGCCAAGAACCTCTCCAGCAGGGTCGGCCCCACGCCGGTCAGGAAGCTCTCCGGGTGGAATTGCACGCCGATCAGCGGATGCTCCCTGTGGCGGATGCCCATGACGACCCTCGATCCGTCCGGCTCTTCGCTCCACGCGGAGATCTCGAAATCGTCGCTCAGCGTGGGGGGGTAGATCACCAGGCTGTGGTAGCGCGTGGCGGGGAACGGATTTTCGAGTCCCTCGAACAGCCCGCGGCCGTCGTGATGGATCAGGTCGACCTTGCCATGCATGAGGCGGCCGGCGCGGACAATCGTCGCGCCAAACGCCTGACCGATCACCTGGTGGCCGAGGCAGACGCCAAGCACGGGAATCCTGCCGGCGAAACAGCGGGCGCATTCCAGCGAGATGCCCGCCTCGTCAGGCGTGCAAGGGCCGGGAGAGATGATCAGGTGCGAGGGGCCGAGCTGCTCGATTTCCTGAACCGTGATCTTGTCGTTCCGAAACACCCGCAAATCCAGCCCGGGATCGATCTCTCCCAGGCGCTGCACCAGGTTGTAGGTGAACGAGTCGTAGTTGTCGACGAGCAGGATCATACGGGCCTCGGCGGAGAGCGGGCGTCAATCCACCCAGTTTACCCGGTCGGGAGCACGTTGAACACGGCCAAGGAGGCCGGCTGCCAGACCCGCCCTTCGTTCCCAAGCTGGAGCTTGGCAACGAGACTTCGTCCATCTGGTTTCCAAGCTCCGGCTTGGGAACCATCAGAGGAAGACGCGCCCGGCCGCCTCTCCCTTTGGTCCTTGAATCCTGCTCAGGCAGCGTCCCGCCGCGAGCCCTTGACCGGCACAAACCGCTCGCCGGGCAGCGCGATCGAGCGGATTCGAAGCCCGAATTGATCGCCCACCTTCACCGCCTCGCCCATGGCGACCGAACGGCCGCCCACGCCCAGTTCGAGCATTTCGTTGCAGGATTTGTCAAACTGGATGATCGAGCCGGGGCCGAGTTCCATGATCTGGCGAAGAGCCTGCTTCTTCTCGGCCAGCGTCACAACCACCGGGACCTCGATCCGCAGCAGGCTGCGGCAGTAGTTGGGCAGGTCTTCAATTGTCGTGGACCTCGGCCGTCTTGCCGCGCAAGCCCGCACCAGCGGAGGAACCTCCGCCTGCTCAGCGCCGCTTGGAGACGGCTCGACCACCTCGGCCGCTGCGCTGGCTGAGCGATGTGCCATCATTGGGGGGCTCTCCGGTATCAGACGATCGGGGGGGGCGCAGCAACGCCGCCTGCGCTCGATTATCCGAGTAATCGGCCGAGCAAGCCCGCAAACTTGACCCAATCCTCATAGATTGCAGCCTGCTGGTCGCAGGCCGCAGGCGACCGGCCAGGGCCTCTCGGTCGCGCGGCGGGCAAGTTGGATCCGCAACTGCCCGTTGAGCCCCAGCCCGGACGATTCATGGGCCGATCATAACCCGACGCGTAAGCGAGGCTAGCCAACCCGACGCGTAAGCGAGGCTGGCTACCCCCGAGTTGGCCTCGCTTACGCGTCGGGTTACAGCGCCGAGCGCGACACAGCGAACAATCGGGGGCCGGTTTCTGCCCGCCGGCCGAAGGGCAGCCGCCCGCGACGCAGGCAGCCTATCGAATCACGAAGTTCACCGTGCGTCCCGGCACAACGACCGTCTTGACGATCTCCTTTCCCGCGAGCAATTCAGCCACCTTGGGGTCCGCCTTGGCGGCCTGTTCGAGCTCAGCCCGATCGGCGCCGGCGGGTACGACGATCCGGCTCCGCAGCTTGCCCTGGATCTGCACGGGGATTTCGACCGTGTTGTCGCGGGTCGCCGCCTCGTCGTATTCGGGCCAGGGCTCGTAGGTCAGCGTCTTTTCGTGCCCGAGCAACTGCCAAAGCTCCTCGGCGATGTGCGGGGCATAGGGCGAGAGCAGGAGGACGAGCTTTTCCATTGCCGAGCGCGGGCGGACGTCTTCCTTGAGAAAGAAATTCGTGAACTCCATCATCCGGGCGATCGCCGTGTTGAAGGCCATCGCGTCAAGGTCGTCGGTGACGGCCTTGATCGTCTTGTGAACCATCCGGTTCTGCTCCTCGGTCGGTTCGACATCGCGGACCGCCGCGTTCAGGGCTGGCGGTTCAGAGCGCTCGTCGACGATCATTCGCCAGACCCGCTCAAGAAACCCGCGGACCCCGTTGACCCCCTCCATGCTCCACGGTTTGACCGCTTCGAGCGGGCCCATGAACATTTCGTAAAGCCGCAGCGAATCGGCCCCGTATTCCCGGACCACCTCGTCGGGATTGACCACGTTGCCGCGGCTCTTCGACATCTTGTACGCCCGGCTCTCGACGCGGATTTCCGGGTGGGCCGTGAGGACAAAGGACTCGCCCTTCTTTTCGACCTCGCCGGGCTGGACCTTCCGCGGCGTGACCACCTCGCGCGTCTTCCTGCAAATCGGTTGACCGGCCGGGTTCATTTTGACCTCGCTGGCGCTGACCCACGCACCGGTCTGGTCGTGGTAGCCGGAAAACTCCATTTCGCCCAGGATCATCCCCTGGTTGACCAGCTTCTGGAACGGCTCGGGCGTGCTCACATAGCCGCGGTCGTAGAGCACCTTGTGCCAGAACCGGGCGTAGAGCAGGTGCAGCACGGCGTGCTCCGCTCCGCCGACGTAGAGATCGACCGGCATCCAGGCCTTTTCAATCTCCGGATCAACCAGGGCGGTGGAATTCTTCGGGTCGAGGAAACGCAGGTAATACCAGCAGGAACCGGCCCACTGGGGCATCGTGTTCGTCTCCCGCTTGTACCGCTTGCCGTCGATCGTCACGTAGAGCCAGCCGGCCGGCGCGGCTTCCAGCGGCGGCTCGGGGCTGGCGTGCGAGGCGTCGAACTTCATCTCGGCCGGCAGGTCGACGGGCAGTTCCTCCGGCGGGATCGCCCGAACCAGGCCGGTCGGATTGCCTTCCGCGTCCAGTTCGTGGAGGACTGGGAACGGCTCGCCCCAGAAGTGCTGGCGGCTGAAGAGCCAGTCGCGGAGCTTGTAGTTGACCGCCGCGCGGCCCAGGCCCCTGGCCGCCAGGTCCTCGGTGATCTGCTGTTTGAAATCGTCGGTCGCGAGCCCGTCGTACGCGCCCGAGTTGATCGCCGTGCCCTGCCCGGTGAACGCCGTCTTGCCGGCCAGCACCTGGTCGCGCGAAACCTCCTCGGCGCCGCCCGGATCGACCACCGGCACGATCGCCAGGCCGAACGTCTCGGCGAACTCGTAATCGCGGGTGTCGTGGGCCGGCACCGCCATGATCGCCCCGGTGCCGTAGCTGATCAACACGTAGTCGGCGACCCAGATCGGGATCGGTTCCCCGTTGACCGGGTTGACCGCGTACGCCCCGGTGAAGACGCCCGTCTTCTCCTTGGCCAGGTCCGTGCGGTCCAGATCGCTCTTCCGCGCCGCCTTGTCGCAATAGGCCTTGACCGCCGCGGCCTGCTCCGGCCGGGTGAGCCGCTCGATAAACGGATGCTCCGGGGCAACGACCATGTAGGTTGCCCCGAACAGCGTGTCGGGGCGCGTCGTGTAGATACGCAGCACGTCTTCGTCGGGCTTGCGGGGGTAGCCCCCCAACTCGCGGTCGCGGAACCATCCGCGATACTGCTTCATGTCGGGCTTGCCGTCCTCGCCCGGCGTCAGCCCGATGAAGAAATCGACCTCCGTCCCCACGCTGCGGCCGATCCAGTTCCGCTGGAGCAGCTTGATGCTCTCCGCCCAGGCGAGCGATTCCAGGTCCCTTTCGAGCCGGTCGGCATAGGCGGTGATCCGCAGCATCCACTGCCGCAGGGGAATCCGCACGACCGAGTAGCTGCCCCGCTCGCTCAGCCCGCCAACCACCTCTTCGTTGGCCAGCACGGTGCCCAGCTCCGGGCACCAGTTGACCGGGGCCTCGATCTGGTAGGCCAGGCGGTGGTCGTCCTGGTAGCGGCGGACCGCCTCCTCGTCCTCGGCGATCTCCTCGGGAATCGGCAGCTCGGCAATCGGCCTGCCCCGCTGCTCGTCGGCGTCGTACCAGGTGTCCAGCAGGACCAGGAAGATATGCTGGGTCCAGCGGAAGTACTCCACGTCGGTGGTGGCCAATTCCCGGTCCCAGTCGTAGCTGAAGCCGAGCATCTGGAGCTGGCGGCGGAAGTTGTCGATGTTTTTCTCGGTCGTCTCCCGGGGGGGGGTCCCCGTGCGTTTCGCGTGCTGTTCGGCGGGCAGTCCGAAGGCGTCCCAGCCCATCGGGTGCATCACGCTCGCCCCGCGCATCCGCTGGTAGCGGCAGACAATATCGGTGGCCGTGTACCCCTCCGGATGGCCGACGTGGAGCCCGTCGCCGCTCGGGTAGGGGAACATGTCGAGGACGTAGAGCTTGCGCCCCTCAGGCATTCTTGACGCCGCGAACGTGCGGTGCTCGGCCCAGTATCGTTGCCACTTCGTTTCAATGGTCGCCGGATTGTATCGAGGCATGACTTACGGTTCTCGTGCCGTGTGAGGCCAAAACCACGATTCTAACGCTTACACCCTTGATCGGCAAACTGGGCAGCCCGCGGCGGGATGTCGGCCTTGCGGGGGGGGGCCGCAAGCCAAGAGGCAACGCTCATTCTCTTGTCCGGACGCCTCGACGCCGGGGGCGGATGGTGTACAATCAGAAGCTTGCGGTCGCGCTGGCCGGCGACGCTTGCGCGGAAGACTGGATCTGTTCGGGCCTTGGCCGGCTTGCGGCCCGGCGGATCTCGGCCTGCTCGCGATCGGTCGCGCGGCGAACCATTCATGAGGATGTAGCTCAGTCGGTAGAGCAACGGACTTTTAATCCGTAGGTCTCGGGTTCGAGCCCCGACATCCTCACTCCTTCAACTCATTTTCTGGAAACTGTTTGCGGCACCTCCAGGGGCCGCGTTCTCGCCGTCGACGCGGGCCGTGTTGCCAGAGTTGTTGCCATTTCGGCGCGAAAACGTCGCCTGTCCTCTCGGCGCTCCGCCCCGACGTAATACGGCAACGTGGTCTGGATGTCTTCGTGCCGCCTCAACTCGCGGCGGACCGGCGGCAGGTCCCGCATCGCCTAGCGCTCGCCAAACGACCGCCGCAAGTCGCGGGCGCTGGCGTACGGCGCCCGCTCTGACCTTGCCCGGTTCGGCATCGCGGACCGTCTTCACCGCAGTCTTGGCCCCGGCCTTCTTGGCAATCTTGTCGGCAATGCGGCTGACCGAATCCTTCCGCCGGATCGCCCTGGACTCCCGCCGACTGATCAGTTGACACGATGGCCGGGACGGGTAGAGTCTAACCAGAGAATGGAATTGGCCAAACCATCGAGACTCCCGCAACCGTCCCTGCCACAACAACACACCCTGACAAGAGTTCAGCGGCGGCGTTTTCCGTCACGGAGCCAGAAAACCGGCAAACGCCCGTCGCAAAGATAGACACCGTTATGAGAAGAACCATGGAAATGCGCAAATTGAGTTCTCTGGCCGCGCTGTTGTGCGCGCTCTGCGCCGCGGAGCTTTCCGGCGCCGTGGTGAACGTACCCCCGGGTGTCAATGCAGCCGCGGTCAAGTTCAAAGCCGGCCGGGACCCGATTCCGTTCGACTTCAGATGGACGGATGCTTCCACGAACCGCATCGTTGTCCAGCCGGTCGATACCGCCGTGATGATCGACAGCAACAGTGGCAAGAGATTTCCGACCAGACAGGCGGGTTTTGAATTCAAAGGCTTGGGGATCGTCGATTTTGTCCGCCCGAACGTAGCGCTGTTCAAGAAGGAAGTCAGGGACAAATACATCAACGACTGGGACAAGCTTGCGGAGATCTACGGCAAGGAATATGTCTTTGAATTCGAGCAGCGCACGGAAGGCGTCAGGTTCCATATCAACGGCGATTATGCCGGATTCATGCCCGCTGAGGAACGCGGCCGGATTGTCCAGATCGACTCGCCGTTTGCGGAAAGGGATTTCGTGTTCACAAGCAGGCGGGCGGATCCGAAATATCTCCCGCTCGACATTTCGGGCAAAAGCAATCCGGGCGCGATGACGGGCGCCTCAGTCAAACTCACGGACAGCTCGATCCCGTTCGTTGCCCCGACTGCGGCGAATCTCGACATCGGCGTCACGGCCGCGCATTTGTCGCTCTTTCCAGGGCTCTATGGCGACAGCGGGTATACCGGCCGGAACGCCTTTGACCATCCGCGGGATTCGTATCTGTTCACAATTCCGATGCAGCAGTATTCCCATGCCTGGCTGCTCTGCGCCGTCGAAGAAGACCCGTCCAAGACGCCATCGGTCAACGTGCGCCTAACCCGCTTCGTGCCCAGCGGACAGATGGGCGGGCGGGCCTATTCCGCGATTGCGGATACGGTCTGCGCGGTTCCCGGTCCGAATGCACAACAGGTCGGGACGGTCGCCGTCGGCGGCAAGACGCTCCCACTCTGGCGGGTCGAAGCCCGATTGGACCTGGGCAAGGTCATCGATCTGATCACCGACCCGCATGGCAAATGGGGGCGGGGCGCGTTTCCGATGCACTATCTTGATTTCGAAATCACCGGGGAGACTCACAAATTCCGCACCCCCTTCGGCGATCCCCGTCCTTATCCCGATCCGGCGAAGAAAAGCGCGATTCATGTCTTCGGCGTAACGCTTGAGAAGGCTCCGGCGGAAGTCAAATTCATGCAGACCAGTCTATCCAAGAACAAGTTCAGCGACGATGAGAAGCCCGAAATGAAGGTGGCCGTTACGCCGGTGATTCCCGGGGAATACACGCTCAAGTGGCAGATCACGGACGCCGGCGGCAACGATGCCGGGTCAGGCGAATTTACCACGGATACAGCGGTCGAAAAGACAATCGACCTCGAGCAGGACGAGCTGGGCTGGTTTGAAGTCAAATTCAGCCTTTACGACAAGACCGGCAACCGGCTGATTACCGAGCACACGGCGAGTTGCGTTCTGCTCGGTCCCGACACCCGCCAGGCGGGATACGAGTCGCCCTATCTCGGCTGGGCATGGAACGGCGCCCACTATACCGACAGCCGCCCTGAAGTATACGGTTTGATGGCGAAGAAGGCCGGCATACGCCGGGCGCTGAATCTGAGCAATAACAGGAAACTGACGGAAAAAGACTGGGAGCAATGGAAGGTCACCGAGCTGGTAGCAAGCGTGCACGTCTCGTTCCCGCTGAAACCGGATGAACAGGTGAGAAAGGAGATTACCGAAAGACTCGAGAAATGGCCGCATGCCAACATGGTTGTTGTCTTCTGGGAATCTTCCGACCCGTTCGGCCCCTATGCCCAGGCGCCCGAACTGATTGGCAAGAAGCCGCCGGAATACAACGAAGCACGCAGGAAACGCGCGGCGGAACGGCTGGCGATTGTCGAACAGGTCGGCCGGGTTGTCCGCAAGGAGTTTCCGCAGCTGAAGGTCCTCTTCGGCAACTCGCTGACCTGCGGCGAACTGATTGCGGAAATCCTCAGGAACAAACCGCCGAAAGAATATTTCACCCATATCGGCACGGAAGCGATCCAGCGGACCGCCCACCCGGAAAAGCCGAATGTCCCGTTCACGATGATGTGGTCCAGGCAGCTGATGGATACGGCCAAGGCCCTGGGGTATGACTATCAAGTCACCTGCTGCCCGGAAAACATTTCGCGCAAGCCGGATACGATCGGCCAGGTCAACCACGCGGAATGGATGACCCGCGATATGCTTGTCCAGCATGCCTTCGGGTTCGAAGATATCGGCGGGGCGGGCGCTGGTGGGGCAGGTATTGGCAACATCTATAACGCCTCGTTCTACGGCAGCGGCGCCAACCGCGCGCCGTATTTCTATCCCGAACGCGCCTTTGCGGCGACCGCGACACTGACCAGGGTCCTCGACTGCGTCCGATTCATGCGTCTTGTTCCCACCGGTTCCAGGACGGTCTATGCCGCGGAATTCGAAAGACGGTACGACGGCAAGACGATCTATGCGATCTGGACCAGCCGCGGGACCGCCGAACTATCCCTGGAGCTCGGTTCCAACAGGGTTGAACAGGTTGGTCTTTACGGCCAGACGACCCGGCCATCCGTCGCGTCCGGCAAGATGAAGATCACGGCATCCACCGCGGCGCAGTACCTGATCACGGATGCCAAGGTTGAAGCGATTGCCTGCGGCCGACGCACGTATCAGGAGGAACGGTCGGCGCCGCTGCCCGGTTTCAAGGTCGTTGACGCGGTCAATTCCCTTGATCAGTGGGAGCTTCAGCGAGAGCCGAACAAGCTCGTTGACGATCCGGCGACATTCAGATACACCTACGACATCTACCGGACGCTCGGCAGAGCCGAAGTCGAGGAAGTCGACGATCCGGAGAAAGGAAAATGCCTGGAAATATCGATTGCGTCGAACGACAAGCTCCATAAGCTGATGTCGGAATATGCCGTGATCGAGCTCAAGCATCCGATTCCGATCGAAGGCGAGATCAACTCGGTCGGGCTCTGGGTAAAGGGCAACTCCGGCTGGGGCCAGATCTTCTGGGAACTGGAGGACGCCGCCGGCACGAAGCTGGTTTCCAGCGGACTGGGCCAATATGGCGACGTGATGGATTACGAAGGCCGGATATCGATCGACTTCGACGGCTGGGCGTTTCTTTCCATGCCGGTAACGGGCAAATCTCCGATCCGGGAGCTTTCCACGGGCTCTGTAGTCCATGTCTGGAGTGGGATGCGTTCACCGAAACAGCCGGTCAAGCTCACGGGCATCGTCTTCTGCGCGCCGGCGCACCCCCTCTACATCACGGATTACAGACCGTGCGACCAGACGATCCGCGTCAAGGATGTTTCCGTCATCAGCGATTAGGCGGGCACAACGCGGAGGAGATCTTCTCGGCCGCTGCCGACGGGGCCAGGCAACTGGCAGAGCGACTAGTGGATCGCGGGCTCGATGACACGCATTGGGCGGAGCGATCGCTCTGGGCTATTGGAAGGCGCCCCATCACTGGTACCCTTTCAGCGCCCGCTGACACTGGGTTGTGATCTGTCTGCGAAGGACGCAGCCGCTTCCCTCGGCGAACACGGATTCTGTCCGCGGCAGGTTACGAGAACGCGTACGTTCCCGGCATCGCCACCGGGGGGATCGGGTAGTCGCCGAACTGGAGCTTCTCCGGCCCCAACCGGGTGGTCGACCGCATCGCCGCGTCCCAATCCAGCGCCTTGCCGCTGTAGGCGGCCTCGCGGCCGAGGATGCCGGTCATCGTGGCCTCCGCAATCGTCTGGGCCTCGTTGATCGGCCGCCCAACGCGGATGCTGGCGATCAGGTTCTCATGCTCCTGGCGGTAGGGGTTGGGGTCCTGTTCGCGGAATCGCCAGCGCGGGCCCTCGCGCGGCGCGATGAAATCCCTGCAATTGGTGGTTCCCCGGACGCCGACGACCGCCTCCTGGACGAGGTTCTGGCAACCGTTGATCTGCCGGGCCTGGCTGAACATCCGCACTCCGCCGGGGTATTCGAACTCGACGGCAAAATGGTCGAAGATGTGCCCGTGGTTTTCGCTCGTGCGGACCTGGCGACCGCCGATTGCGGAGACCGCCCGGACCGGATGGCTGCCGAGGACCCAATTCATGATGTCGAGATTGTGGACGTGCTGCTCGACGTAGTGGTCGCCGGAGAGCCAGGTGAAATAGTTCCAGTTGCGGAGCTGCCACTCGATGTCGCTCCAGCCCGGCTGGCGGGGGACGACCCAGATCTGGCCGCCGTTCCAGTAGCACTGGGCGTAGACCGGCTCGCCGATCGCTCCGTCGCGAATCCGCCGGATCGTCTCCTGGTACGACTTCATGTGGCGGCGCTGGGTCCCGGCGCCGATGCCGAGCCCCTTGTCCTTGGCCGCCTGGCCGGCCGCGATCACGGTTTTGACCCCGGCCACGTCGACGGCGGCCGGCTTCTCCATGAACACATGCTTGCCCGCCCCGACGGCCGCGCGGAGCTGCTCGGGCCGGAAGTGGGGCGGCGTGGCCAGGATCACGTAGTTGACTTCCGCCAGCGCCAACAGTTGCTCGCAGGCGTCGAAGCCGGTGAAGCAGCGGTTGGCCGGCACCTGGATGCCGAGCTTTTCGATCTGCCGCTTGCAGGCGCTCAGCCGGTCTTCGAAGAGGTCGGCCAGTGCGGCGACCTTGATGTCTTTCTTTTCGACGGTGGCCCCCTGGGCGACGTCTTCGGTGTGGTATCCGAGTTGCGGATAGATCACCTTGGTGGCCGCGCCGAGGGCGTCGAGCAGCGCGCCGGTGCCGCGGCCGCCGCAGCCGACCAGTCCGATCTTCACTTCGCCAAGTTCGCCCGCGGCCGCCCCGTGGGCCATCCGCAGATCGCCGAGCGCGGCCGCCCCAGCCGCGGCGGCCGAGGTCTTGAGGAACCCGCGTCGGGTAATGCCGCCAGCCAGTTCCATGTGTCTGCTCATCGTCGCCGGTGCTCCGGATCAAAAGGACGGTTTGCGGGCCGCGGCCGCCAAGGCCGCAACTGTCCGCTCCATGTTACCCGCCGGCGCAGCGTGGTTCCACTTCCCCGGCGAGGCAGCGCTGGAGCGTCTTGTCGGGCAGACTGCAAAGTGGCAGGGCGGCAAACGCGTGACCTCCGGCGGCTGGAACAATCCGGTCGACTTCTTCAGGCATACCTCTTTACCAGCCAGCTTTGACGAACCGGCCCATCAGCACCTCGTCGACGTACTCTCCCGGCGCGAGCTTGATTGCCTTCGCCCGCCGGCCTTCCTCGACGAATCCGAGCCGCCGGTAAAGCTCGATCGCCCCAGCGTTTGTAGAGAATACGGCGAGGTCCACCTTCTCGATGAGCGGGTTCTTCTCTGCCCACTCCAGCAGGGTCTCCAGCATCGCCGTACCGACGCCCCTGCCTCGCCAATCCCGGCGGACCGAGACGCCAAACGTCCCGCTGTGCGCGGTGCGTTGGAAAGGGCCGTTCTCAAAGCTCAACGAGCCGACGATCTCGCCCGCCGCCTCGGCGGCCAAGGCCAACTTGCCCGGATCGTCGAGGTGGTCTTCAATCCATTGGCGTTCCAGCGCTTCGGTCGCGGGAAACTCGCCCGGCTGGATTATGAAGAACCCCACCTCCTCGGCGATGGTTCGGATATAGGCCAGCAGGTTGGCCGCATCGTCCGGCCGCGCAGAGCGGACGACAAAGGGCTCGCCGGCTGTGCTCGTCAGCGATCTTGGTTCGATGGAGTCCATGGCCTCACACGCGTCCCAATCGCAAACGCACCAGCAGGGCGTGCAACGCCTCGGCGCCCCGCGGGGTCTCCGGCAGGGAGCTTGCCTCCAGCGCGATTTGCAGTTCTCCGCGCAACCGTTTGTATTCCTTCACGCCTCGTCGAATTCCTCGGGCAGAGTGCGCCACAACTGGTCGACCTCCCTTTGAACTGCGACATCACATCCTACACGCGATCCACGATAAACTCGAGCAATTGTGGCGCAATGAAGCGCCGGAAACACGCGCAATTCGTACTGGGCCATCCCGTGGAGCGAGAGCTTGCCACACCCGTTGCGGAGCGTCAGCCGGGACGCGACGCACTCATCAGCCGGTATTTCGCCGAACTGGAGCACGTCAAGTCGAAGTGAGCGTTGGGAGCGCAGTTGTGGGCTATGCCAGGAGCGGTATTGGACGATCCCCGACCGGCAAGTGGAGACGTCGGTGGTCCTGGCCGACTCGAATTGAGCCAGGAACCTTTGCCTGACGGAGATCCTGATTTGCAGGACGCCCCACGTGATCTTCCGCTCGGCTGGAACGCCTCTTGGGGGAGGACAACAAGGATAAGAACTCGGCCAAGCCTGGACGCGCCGTGTGTATTTGGCTAAGCTTGCAAGTAACAGCCGGCCGATGACCTGCAAGGGCGGCCCGTCGGCGCGCCGCCCAAGGGGCGAGCGGAGTTGCACAAACGGCCGATTCGGCTAGATTGCGGATAGGGATCGCCGGGGTTTCTGGGGACATCCAGCCCGACGGCCGGCCCCTGACTTTCTTTTCTTCGAGTGCCAATGGACGCAAAAACGCAGGCAAAATACGAAGCCCGGGCAAAGATCGTCAAGGCGTTGGCCCATCCGGCGCGGCTGCTGATCGTTGATGAGTTGTCGAAGGCCGGAGAGCGGTGCGTCTGTGAACTGACCGAAATGATCGGCTCCGACATGTCCACCGTGTCGCGGCACCTGGCGGTCCTCAAAGGCGCCGGGGTGATTGAGGATGACAAACGGGGGCAGATGGTGTTCTACCGGCTTCGCGTCAAGTGCGTGATGGATTTTTTTGACTGCATCGAGTCGGTCATGGCGTGCAACCTCAAGCGGCAGCAAGAGTTGCTCAAATAGGGCGGCCAGCAAGGGCGTTGCCGCTGGCTTGGAAGCGACAACGCCTTGAGAGAACTCCGACGCGCCGGGTATCTCCCTTTCTGCCCTGCGCGGTTCCGGCAGGTCCGCCCCTGCCAGTTCCGGACTGGGCGGCCGCGATGTCCGAAACGACGACCCGTGACTTTGGCGCTCACTTTGGCTTGACGGCAAAGACTTTCGCGCTGGCGGCGTACTCGTTGATGTCGTATCTGGCGATCAACCGATGGAGCCCCGTGTGAACCTGGCTGGAACCGGCCGAAGACGGCTGCGCCGAACCACAGCACCCGCCGCGCGGCGCCGATTCGATCGGCAGCAGGCTGGGCGCCGAACAGCAACCGCCCTGGTTCTCGACCTGGGCGTAGGCGTTCAGATCCGCCCCCGTGTCGACGATTGCGACCTCGGCGAAGCCGGCCTCCAGGAGCCCGCCGCGATACTCCTCGGCCGAGATTGCGCCGGAGATGCAGCCGACGTAGGCGGTTAGATCGTCGGCGATTTCCGGCGGCAGCGGCTTCTTGAGAATCATGTCGCTGACGGCTACGCGCCCCCCCGGCTTCAGAACGCGCGCAATCTCGCGAAACACGGCGGGTTTGTCGGGCGCAAGGTTGATGACGCAGTTGCTGATGACGCAGTCGACCGACCGATCCGGCAATGGCAGGCGGTCAATCGTTGCCAGGTGGAACTCGACGTTCGCAATCGGCTTGCCGTCGATTCCCCTCGCGGCGTTGGCTCGGGCGCGCTCGATCATCTCCGGCGTCATGTCGATGCCGATTGCTTTTCCCGACGGCCCGACCCTGGCGGCGGCGAGAAACACGTCGAGCCCGCCGCCACATCCGAGGTCGACGACGACTTCCCCGGGCCTCAGGTTGGCCAGTGCCGTCGGGTTGCCGCAAGACAGCCCCATGTTCGCCTCGGCCGGTATCGAGTCAAGCTG
>JAAYCB010000097.1 GCA_012744395.1 Pirellulaceae bacterium | reverse complement strand
GTCGTTTTCGTTCCTTGCCCCTTCCTCCGTTGAAAGACGGAGGCCCCATTGAAGCGTGACATCGTGTCACCTGGCTGCTCGCCCAGCAGCGCCTTCCTCCGTTGAAAGACGGAGGCCCCATTGAAGCGCCTGATCGTACTTCTGAATCGCGTTGCGCAGCGCCCTTCCTCCGTTGAAAGACGGAGGCCCCATTGAAGCTCTTTCCCAGTCGTTTGCGGTGTCGGCGGCGGACGGGAATTGAGCCATTTCGCCGGCCAGCGAGGGAGGTGACCGTCGGTGGTATGTGGCGGCCGGGCGGGGAGGGAATTAATCTGGAGGAGAGGGAGGCCGACGGATGAGGCCGCAGGCATAAAGTGTCCCGGAGAGGAGGAGGCCTCCTCTCCGAGACTTGGCCTTCGGGAGTTCGCGCTCCCTTGGGTCCTCTTGAGCATGATCGACGATCTGGTCGAGGGCAAGGCCCGTCTTGCGGGCCGAGGCGCCGCCGCTGCCTGTTGAAGGGCTGCGAGCAGTTCTTCCAGCCCCGCTGCCCGCAGTCGCGGTATTGCAGTCCGGCCTGTCGGAAGGCGGCAGGCCGTTGGCGTTCGTGGCGTGCCCGGCGGAGCTGGCGGAAGACGGAGGCAGGGCGCGCGTGCCGCCGCCGGCAGAGTTGCCGGTATCGAGAGCGGGTGCGTCAGCGGCGCCAGTCGGAGCAGGCGGCGGTCCTCGAGGCAGCGGCGAAGCCCTGCGAGGGTCAGCGCCCAGCCGAGACTTTTGAAAAATCTTCCTGTTCCCGACCCGGCTGTTACGAATTGTTTGTCCCAGGGCGGCGTTCGCCGCATCAGCGGTTCTGTTCGTGCTTGTGCCGTCAAGCTTTACGGCGCGTCGTGCAGCGCGAGGCAAGATGGGGGCGACGGCGGAAAGGGAGGTCGCCGTCTCGTCGTCGGATTCCGCCTTGGCGGAAGAAAGTACGTCGCCGAATATTGTAGGCCCCGGCCAGGCGGGCCTATCGTAGTCCAGCGTCGCGCGCATCCGGGTGCGGCAATTTCACCAAGACGAATTGTGCGAGGAGCGGACCACCGCTGCGCGGCGGTGTCCGCGTGGTGGAAGGGCGATGGACGACTGGACTGAAGGAGAGATCCGCGCGATTGCGGTCGCCATGATCGGCGAGCGTTACCGGCGGTACCGGTTGCCCGACGCGGCGGCCGAGGCGGCGATGGTCGGCTCGATGGCCCGTTACGGCCAGATCGCGCCGCTGGCCGTCTGTTTGCGCCAGGAGGGGCCGGAGGTCCTGGACGGTTTCAAACGGCTGGCGGCAGCCAAGACGCTTCCGGCCGTGACCGTGCTCCAGGCGCGGCTGGTCGTGGCCGATGAGCCGACGGCCAAGGCGATCATCTTGGGGCTCAACGGGATCGGCGCGCGGATGAAGGAATTGGAGGAGGCGTGGATCGTGCACGCCTTGGTGCGTGAGGACGGGCTGTCGCAGCACCAGGTGGCCGAGTTGCTTGGGCGGCACAAGAGCTGGGTCTGCCGTCGGCTGGCGTTGTTGGAACGACTCTCCGAAGAGTGCGCGAGGATCTGCGGCTGGGGCTGTTGTCGCCGACGATGGCCCGGCAGTTGACGCGGTTGCCCGCGGGCAACCAGATCGAGGTCGTGGGGGCCGCGCGGCGCGAGCATCTGAC
>JAAYCB010000096.1 GCA_012744395.1 Pirellulaceae bacterium | reverse complement strand
GCGCGGGGAATCTCCGGGGCGCCGGCCGTGACGAGAATCCGGTCGTAGGGCGCGGCTTGCGGGTAACCCAGCGTGCCGTCGCCGACGATCAGCGTGATGTTTGCATGGCCCAGTTCGCCGAGGGCCTCTCCGGCCCGGCGCGAAAGCGCTTCGATTCGCTCAACGCTGAGGACTTCGCGGGTGATTTCGGCCAGGACGGCCGTCTGATAGCCGCTGCCGGTGCCGATTTCCAGGACCCGTTCGGCCCCGGTCAAGCAGAGCATTTCGGTCATCAGGGCCACGATATACGGCTGGCTGATCGTCTGCCCGAGGCCGATCGGCAGGGCATTGTCGGCATACGCCTCGCTCCGCGACGGGGGGGGGACGAATCGTTCCCGCGGCACGCGGGCCATGGCGTGGAGGGTCCATGTGTCGCGGATTCCCCGCCCTCGCAGGTCCTTCTCGAGCATCTGTTGCTTGGCGGCAAGCAGATCAGGGGGGGTGCTCAAATCGTCGAACATCGTTGCGCGTCCGGCGGACGAGTGCGGTTGGGAGCCGATTCCGAGACGATCGACGCCCCCCCCCCGTCTCCGGCCGCGGGGGGCGTTCGGCATGGCCCTGGAATAGCCGTTACGGATTGGCGCGCCAATCGACCAGGTGCAGTTCGACGCTCCGGCGGCCGCGGAAGGAGTTGATCACCGGGCGAAAAGCCACATCCAGCGGCGCGCTGACGCCGGCCAACTCCTCGGCCCACTCCCCGCCGCCAAAGGCAACCGCCCGCAGCGTGACATTGTGCTGGGTCAACTTCAGCGCCAGGTGGTTTCCACTGGCCCCGATCTGCCTCGGCGGTTCGGCGAGGGTCACGCCGCTGGTGCACAGCAGGGGCCGCGCGTTCGACTGGCCGAAGGGGGCGAGCTGCTCGATCTGCCCGACCACCTTGAGCGTAAACGCGCTGAGGGGCGCTTCGGCGTCGATTCGCAGCTCGGCGACCCTGAGCTCCTCGCAGATCTCCTCGGCGGCCAACTCGCAGAACGCGGCGCGGAACGCCGCGACCTGCGACTGCTCGATCGTCAGGCCGGCGGCGGCGGCGTGGCCGCCGTGCGCGACCAGGTGTTCGCCGCAGCGGCAGAGGGCGGCATGCAGGTCGAATCCCGGCACACTCCGCGCCGAGCCGGTGCCGGGCTTGACGCCCAGCGGGTCGAGCGCGATGAGCACCGTCGGCCGATGGTATTTTTCAGCCAACCGGCCGGCGACGATCCCGATCACGCCCGGGTGCCATCCCCGCTCGGCGAGTACCAGCGCCGCGTCGCCCGACGGATCGAACGTGTCCTTGACTTGCTTGCTCGCCGCCAGGTAAATGCTCCGTTCGAGCGTCTGGCGGCTCTCGTTCAACCCGCTGATATACCGGGCGAGCTCCTCGGCGCGATCCGGCCGGTCGGTGACGAGCAGCTCGACGGCAAGCTGGGCCTGGCCGAGCCGGCCGGCCGCGTTCAGCCGGGGGCCGAGCGCATAGCCGATATCTTCCGCATCCAGGTAGGGCTTGCGGTCGAGTTCGGCGAGCTTCATCAGTGCCTCCAAACCGACGCCGGGCTTCTCCTTCAGGCTGCTGAGCCCGTGGCGGACAAGGACGCGGTTTTCATCGACCAGCGGGACCACGTCGGCCACGGTTCCCATTGCGGCAAGCCCGACCGCCGAGACGAGGAAATCCCGCATCCACGGGCTGACCCGCTTGGCGCCAGCCGCCTGCTGGCAGAGGGCCCAGGCCAGCTTGAAGGCCACGGCCGCGCCGCTCAGTCCATCGAACGGGTAGTCGCTGCCGGGCAGGTGGGGATGGACGATCGCCTCGGCCTCGGGCAGCTCTCCCCCTGGGGCGTGGTGGTCCGTGACGATCAGGTCGATGCCGGTCTCCCGGGCGGTGCGGGCCTGGCTTGCGCTGGAGATTCCGCAGTCGACGGTCACCAGCACCTGCGTGCCTTGCGCGGCAAGGCGGCGGACCGCCTCATCGTGCATCCCGTAGCCTTCGTCGAGCCGGCTCGGCAAGTAGTAGTCTACGTCGGCTCCGAGCAGCTTCAGGCATCGGAAGAGGATCGCCGTGCCGGTCATCCCGTCGACGTCGTAGTCGCCGTAGATGGTGATCCGGCGGCCGCCGCGAATCGCCTCGTGGAGCTTCTCCGCGGCCGCTTTGCAGCCGGGCAGTAGGTTCGGGTCGCGGAGATCGGTGAGCTTCGGATCGAGGAATTCGCGCGCCGATTCCGCTTCGCGAATCCCCCGGCAGATCAGCAGTTGGGCAACCACGGCCGGCACGCCAGCCGACTGCTGTAGCCGGGCGATATGGTCTGGGTCATGCGGCTGGATGCGCCAACGTTTGGGCATGAGAGACACCTCAGCGGGCCGCCCGGCCCGCACCGGCGCGCAGCAACAGCACCTGTCCGGAACGACCGCCAAGGGCGCATCCCGCGGTCGGAAGCGAACCGGTCCGCCGATGATCCTTCGGATCGGGGGCAGCGAGTGAGAACGAGCCTTGCGCGGAGCCTATTTCTTCTTCTCGTTGTGGATCGTGTGGGTGCGCGTACGGGGGCAGTACTTGGAGAGCTTCAGCTTCTCACCGCCCGGCTTGCGCCGCAGCGTGTAGTTGTACTCGCCGCAGTCTTCGCATACGAGAAAGACTGTCTCCGCCTTCTTCTTCTTTCCGCCCTTGGCCATCTGTGGGATCTCCGCTTCGGCAATTGCACGTTGACTCGGAACGCCGCCGCCCCCTCCGTCGCCGGATGATTTGCAGCGTCGCCGGACTGTCTCTCTTCCTCTTCGGGCGAGCCCGAATCAACCATTTTACTAAATCCGCGGGAATTGAAAATCCCGCCGGCGGAGACTCAGGCCGAGTGGGGGCCTTCAGGATCGGGAAACCCTATGTTCGGGGGGGTGAATAGGCTCACGCGGAGACGCGGAGACGCGGAAACGGAGGTAGGGAAGGCTCACGCGGAGACGCGGAGACGCGGAAACGGAGGAGAGGAGAGGAGGCGTGGCAATCGGCAACGTTTGAATTCGACCAAGAAGCAGTTCGGGGATGGTCTTCGCGTGGACTTGTTCGTCGAGGGTGTTGTCGTCCTCGAGCCAAAAAAAGTGGAAAATCTCGCGCCCTTCCCTCGAAACGAGTCCTGACCTGCCTCCGGATTGTCAACAATTACATCCCTTCCCCTTCTCTCCGCGGCTCCGCGTGAGGCCTTCTCTCCGCCCAAGAGCAACTCATCGCCCGCTTCTCGGCTGGTTCACGCGGAGACGCGGAGTCGCGGAAGGGGAAGGCACGTGGTTGTTGACAATCCGGTGCAGCCCCTCTTTCAGCGTGGCGGCGCCGAAATTGATCAACAGGCCAACGGAGAGGTTGAGCAAGCGGAGGTAGGTCAGGACTTGTTTAGAATGGACGGGCGCGAGGTTTTCCACTGATTTCAGTTCGACGACGACAACACCCTCGACCAACAAATCCACGCGAAGACCATCCCCGAAATACATCCCGTCGAATTCAAACGAGACGGCCTTCTGCCGCTCCACCGCCAGGCCGCGCCGCTCAAGCTCCCGCCCGAGCACCGTCTCGTAAACCGATTCGAGCAAGCCCGGCCCAAGCCGCGTGTGCAACTTGTACGCTGCATCAACGATCTGCCCGGTAATATCATCGATCTCCATTGCCTCCCCTCCTCTCCTCCCCCTCGCCGCGGCTCCGCGTGAGTCCTCCACACCGCCCAAGAATGGTCGTTACCTCAACGGGGATTGGTTCGCGCGGAGGCGCGGAAGGGAGGAAGGGATGTAATTGTGGTCAATCCGGAGGCAGGTCAGGACCTGTCTGGAGTGGACGGACGCGACGTTTTCCACTCTTTTCAGCTCGACGACCACACCCTCCACCAACAACTCCACGCGAATCCGCGAAATGATCTCGTCGAATTCAAACGTTGCCGATTGCCACGCCTCCCCTTCTCCTCCTTCTCCCCCTTCTCCTCTTTCTCCTCCTCTCCGCGTCTCCGCGTCTCCGCGTCTCCGCGTGAGCCTTCCCTACCTCCTTCTCCGCGTGAGCCCCCCACCCCTCCCGTCACCGGTAGCGTTTAACAGTCTTGACGAGCACGCGGAGCTCGGCGGCGTCCTTTCCATCGAAATCGAGCATCGCCCGGTTGGCTCCCGGCGCGAGGGGGGGGAACTCGCCGGCCAGCTTGCCCGAGGCCGCCTCGGCTCCGTCGGGGCCGACGACGCACCAGGTGGCCTGGTCGCGGCAGACGAGCCGCTGGCCCTCCAGCAGCCGCACGGGGAATCGCACCGACTTCTGGCCGACCGTCAGGATGGGCGTATCCAGGCAAGGCGCGCTGGCTGCGGCCTGGTTTGCCTTCTCCGGCTTGGCGAGCTGCTGGACGGAGATTTCCAGCTCCAGCATGGGGGGCGTCTCCTGGCGGCCGCCCGGCCCCTCGGCCCTGCGGACAATGCTCCACAGGTTGTCAACGCCATCCGTCCGGGTGATGACCCGGGGAATCTCGTACTCGCGATCGAGCCGGCTCCAGTCGATTTCCGTCTCGGCCCGGCGGCTGCCGAACGGCTCACCGAGCGACACCACGGTGACCTCGGCCCGGGCGCTGAGGCCCTCCGGCGGCGTGCAGTCGAATCGCAGCGCGTTGGCGTCCTCGGCCAACAGCGGCAGCGCCGCCGCCTGCGGCCGGAATCGCGCGAGCAGCTCGCCGCGCTCATCGTACAGAACACAGTCGTCCATGCTTTCCAGCTCGATGTACTGCCCGGACTTCAAGGTCACCGGGAAAGTCACCTTGGCTCCAGCGACCTCCAGCGACGGGTTGGCCAGATCGCCCTGCCGGGTGGGGAGCGAGCGGATCGGGCTGACGAGGATGTCCACTTTGCCGCCGGCGGGAATCTCGTTGAGCAGCAGATTGACCTCGGAGATATGTGCCTGGTCGACCGAGTTGCGGTAGATGGCGTGGCTTCCGCCGCCGCCGTAGGGCCAGACATAATCCGTCAACCGCTCCGAATCCCGCTCGCGGAGCAGGAGCTCCACGTAGCGCCAGCCGGTGAAATCCAGATCGATGTAGTGGTCTGAAATGCAGCCGTGATACTCGCGCGGCGAGCGGATCTGGACGTTCAGCAGCGCGCCGCTGCCGTCGCCCTTGACCCACAGGCCCATGGCGTCGCCGGGCGCCATGCTGAAGTAGGGATGCTCGTAGGCGGTGCCGATTTGGGCCCACGCGCCGCGCGAGCTGTCGCGGGAGTTCGTTGCGCGGAACCGCAGGCTGCGGCCGCCGGCCTTGACATCCGCGGTCTCCAATCCGAGCTCGGTGCTCACGCCGGCCGCGGTGCGGCGGTTATTCAGCGCGCCGAGGTCGGCAAAGTCGGCGAGCACGGCGGCCTTGGCGTCGTCGTAGGGGGCAACATTGTAGAGGGCCTCCAGCCGCAGGCGAAGCGGCTGCGCGGCGAAGGGATTCTCGGCCACCCATCGCTCGGAGCCGTTGCCCATCGCGCTGATGCGGTGCTTGGCCAGGTGGGCCGGGGTGAACTGCCACTGGCCCGCGGCGTTCTGCCGCAGCCGAAACTCGCGGCCCGGCCCGGCGATCTGCTCCAGGGTGGGCTCGTCGAAGTATCGGGCCAGGCGGACCCGCTCGTACCAGCCGAGAATCGTCAGCAGCTCGTCGATGCGGGCATTCCAGGGGCGGCCGATTGCGCGGACGCCCTGGATCGACATCGGCCCGTCGATGGACAGGTTCTTGGCGGCGAAGTACTCCATCTCGTCGGGGAAATGCCCGCGGGCCGTCGCCGCCGGCCCCCGCGGCGCCCACCAGCCGAGTTGCGGCTCGAGCAGATCGCTGAGCCGGAACCGCGAGGCGAGTTGGATGTGCTGGTCGTGGAACTGCTTCATGGCCCAGACGGGATGGTCCCAAGCGCCGAGCCGCGAATGGATCCACCAACTGTTGTGGCCCCACTCGCTGCCCTCGGTCACGCCGCCATGGAGGCGGTTGAAAATCGCCCAGCGCATGAAGTCGATTCCGTAGCGGCTCCGCATCCCCTCGGACCCGTCGAAGTAGATCATCTCCAACCCGCAGGCGTTGTAGACCTTGGCGATCCGCTCGGCCAGTTCGAGGGCCAGGGGGCTCTTGGGATCGGGATAGAAGGCCAGGTAGCGCTGCTGGAGGTAGTCCACCGCGTCGCCTTCGGCGTGGGCGGCGGCTTGTGTCTTGAAAGCGCCCCGCTCGCACTCCAGAAAGGCGTAGGGCGGCTCGCGCGAGATGCCCGAGTAGCGGATCAGTTCGCTGCCCACGCGAAGGGCGTTGCCGTTGCTGGAGTAGCTCCAGATGATGTCGTGGCCGGCGGCCGGCGGCTCGTTGACGAAGACCGTCTTGTCGGCGGCTGAGAGCGGCTTGGCCAGCGTGTAGCTGTTCGTTGCGATCAGGTGCGGCGAGGGCACCGGCGTGACCCAGGGGTCCCCCGTGCTGATGCAGGCGGTCAGGGTGTGTGCGCCAACGTTCAGGCCGGCGGCGCGAATCCGCTCGGCCGTCGCCTGCATCTCCTCCAGACCCTGGGGGAAATATGCCTTGCGCGGCTCGTAATGGCCCAGCGAGCTCCACCAGCCATGCAAGTGGATGGTCGTGAAGCCGCCGCGGCGGGCCAACTCGATCCAGGCGTCGACGTCCTTCGCGGCCAGATCGGCAAACAGGTAGGAGCCGCGGGTCTCTTCGGCGCCGATTGCCCAGGGGCCTCCCACGCGGGATTTCGGCACGGGCTCCTGTTCCGCCATCGCGCGGAGCATCGGGATCAGTTGGTCCCGCGGTCCGGCAGCCAGGCCGATGCGGTGCCCGACCAGGCCGTGCTCGGCGGTGGTCGAAGCGCGGAATCGCGGCGGCTTCCCCGAGAACGACGTGTCGATTTCCAATGCCAGGCTGCGGAGGCATACGCCCGAGGAATCGTCGGAAGCCAGCCCAGCCATGCGGCCGAAATACTCCTGGGGAGCCGGCGCGATCTGGAAGAACGTGAACCGCTTCGCGTCGGGCACGTCGAGCGCGGCGGCGGTGACGGTGAAATACTGCTCCTCGGCCTGGATGCGAAGGGCCGCGCTGCCGGCGCCCCGCGGGAAGTCGGCCACCAGCAGGCCGTCCGCCAGCCGCAACCGCCGCCCCACCAGGCGCCGCTGGGATGCCAGTTCCACCGACAGGAGGGACTCCGGAGCGGCGAGCAATTCCCGCCCGCTCGGCTTCTCCCGCAGCGAGAGGATCGTGCCGTCGTCGCCAACGACGAGGGTCGCCCAGCGTGTTTCGAAGCGGGCAAGCTCCTTGGCGTTGGGCTTGGCGGGCCCGAGCTGCTTGTATTCGGGGCTCTGGCGGCCGGCCGGGTCGGCCAGGGCCAGGATCTCCTCGGCCGCCAGCGCCCGGCGATAAATCCGCACCTCGTCGATCAATCCGGCGTGGCTGACTGATCCGGTCCAGCGTCCCACCTCGAGATCGCCACGGTGTCCGACCGGGTAGTCCCACCGGGCCGAACCGACCTGCTTGCCGTTGACGTAGGTGGTGATCTGGGGCCGCTTGAAGACCGCCGCCAGGTGGACCCATTGCTTCATCGGCAGATCGGACAGCAGGGGGCTGGAGACTTCCGTCCACGCCTCGGCGGCGGCGCCGTGCCGGTGCCCCGGCCGGCCCATCCGGAACGAGCAGCTGCCGTTGTTCACGAAGATCAAGAATCCTCCGGGGCTCCACGTGCCGCCGGTGACGATGTTCGGATACTGCCCGGTGCCCTCCCAATACACCCAGACGGACAGGCTCATCTCGTCCGCGCCGTCGAGCGCCGGGAGCGTGGGGAGGGTCGCGTAGCTCTCCGAGCCGCTGAACCGCAGTGCAGTCCCGAACGCTCCGCCGACCCACGAAGCGTTGTGAAGCTCGGCCTCGCCGGCCGGATCGACCTCGTTGGCCGAGTACGCGCCCGAGCCTTCATCGAATCGCCAATGGCCGACCAGGCCGGGATCGGCGGCGGCGGCCGAACCGAGAAGCACCATTCCCACCAGGAACGTCGCGGAGGATGCAATTCTTGTCTTCATGGCTTGATCCACTTTCCAGGTTGGCCCGCTCGGCATATCGCGGCGCCGGCTGTTCCGCAGAGTTGCCCGGAGCGCACAGGAGCAGGGTGGCGGCCGCGAGGGGCGAGAGTGCGGGCAGGACGATCGATCGGAATCCGTTTCTCCAGTCAGCAAGGAGGCGGCGGCCAGGCAGTAGCGCCAAAATACTCAGCCCGGCTGCCAGCGTCAACCATCGCTGCTTGACGGCCAACCGGCGGGGAGCTATTGATGGAGGCGCCTGGCAAGTGGCGCCGGGACGAGACAACCGCCAGCGTTTAGCGGAGGATGCAACGCAAATGAACTCCAGACGACAGCAGCTATGCGGCCTGTTGATGGCTTTCGCCGGGCTTCTGGGCCCGAGTACAACGGCGTTCGCCGCGGCGACGCTCTACGTGGCCACCGATGGCAACGACGCGTGGACGGGCAAGCTGGCCGCGCCCAACGCCGAGCGCAGCGACGGCCCCCTGGCGACGCTGGCCAAGGCGCGCGACGCCGTCCGCGCGTTGAAGGCCGCCGGACCACTGGTCGAGCCGGTGAGCGTCCAGATTCGCGGCGGCGTCTATTCCATCACCGAAACTCTCGCCTTTGGCCCCGGTGATTCCGGCGCACCGGGCGCGGCCATCTCCTACGAGGCTTATCCGGGCGAGACGCCAGAACTGGTGGGCGGACGGCGGATCGAGGGCCTCCGGCCGGCAAAGGGCCCGATTCTCTCGGTACACCTGCCGGCGGTCGAAGCCGGCAAGTGGTACTTCCGGCAACTGTTCGTCAACGGCCGGCGGCAAGTCCGCGCCCGATATCCCAATGTCGACGCCAACGACCCGATTCGCCGCGGATTCCTCTACGTGGCCAGCCGCCGGGGCGGATTCGGCGTGACGGTCAACAATATCCACAACCACGACGACTGGACGGAGTACCGCGTGCAGATTCCCGCCGACGGAGAGTACGTGTTCTGGATCTACTACGGCGCGCACAACGCGCCGTTCGGCACGACGGACATGTCGGGGCGGACCACCTTGAGCGTCGATGGTGGCGAGCCGGTTCCGCTCGTCGACCTCGTGGACACCGGCGCCTGGCCGGCGTCGCGCTGGGCCCGGGCGGCCAATCTTCGCCTCAAGCAGGGCGAGCGCGTGCTCCGCTGGCGAAACGTGCGGGGCGGCGGGCTCACCCTGGATGCGTTCGCCCTCTGCGACGATCCCCAGTGGAAACCCTCCGGCACGGACCCGGCCGAGCCAGCGGCCGGAAAGCACCTGCTCGTCTTCCAGGCCGAACATTTCATTGCCTCGCACGGCCCGCAGTTGAGCGTCTCCAGCGGAGGCGGCTCGAAGACCGAGTTCCACTACGGACCCGGCGAGGTGAAGCCCTCGTGGGCCGCCGAGCCGGACGCGGAACTGCACATCTTCCAGTCGGGCTCCTGCCGCGCATTCAAGGAGATTCTCGCCATCGAAGCGATCGATCCGCACGCCCGGAAGGTCGCCGTCGGCGGCCCCGAAGCCGTGGCCGCCCTGAACGCCGGCGACCGCTACTTCGTCGAGAATCTCTTCGAGGAGCTCGACGCCCCCGGCGAATGGCACTTGAACCGCAAGACCGGCGTCCTCTCGTTGATCCCGCCCGACGGTTTCAGCGAGGCCGGCGAGGTCGTCGCGCCGGCCGTGGGGTGCATCATCGAGGTTGCCGGCGCCAGCCACCTGCGGTTTGCCGGGCTGCTGGTAAGAAATAGTGATTACACGCCCGCAGACGGCTGCGGCGGCTACGGGATGGGCGATTACGGGACGCTGGCCTTCAGCGGCGCCCGCCATTGCGCTGTCGAAGGCTGCACGTTCACGGACACCGGCCGGTATGCCGTCTGCATCCGCGAGGGCGGCGACAACGTGGTCCGGGGCAGCGACATCTCCAACAGCGGCCAGGGGGGCGTGCTGATCTTGCGCAGCCCGCGGAACCAGGTCGTCGACAATCACATCCACGACTGCGGAGCCATCTACAAGCACATCGGGGGCGTCGTGCTGGAAGGGGAAGGGACCGACGAGAACCGCGTCGCCCACAACCACATCCACCACATCTCGCGCTACGGGATCACGCTCAAGAGCGCCGGCCTCCGCAACACGATCGAGTTGAACCGCGTCCAGTGGACCAACCTGGAGACCTACGACACCGGCGGGATCGAGGTCACCCAGCACGACCGCAATCTGCAAAGCGGCAGCGTGATCCGCGACAACATCGTTGGCGACTCGGTCGGCTGGTACGCCCAGGGGCCCGACAAGGACGTCTACATGTCGTGGGGCATCTATCTCGATTCGTTTGCCGGCGGCTACACGGTGACCAACAACATCACCTACCGCAATTCCCACGGCGGGATCATGCTCCAGGGCGGCAAGGGGAACAAGGTCTTCAACAACATCTTCGTCGACAGCACGATGGCCCAGGGGTACTTTCCCAACTTCCAGGACAATTCGACCGGCCAGGCGCTGGAGCGCAACATTTTCTACTACAGCGATCCCGAGGCGCTGCTGATTGCCGGCGGAAACCTGACGCCGGAGGTCCTCCGCGCCGACCATAACCTGTACTACGCGCCGGGCGTGGCGACGCCGCGGATCCGCGTCCGCGGGATCGCGTCGTTCGCCCAGTGGCAGGAGCGGGGCTTTGACCGCAACTCGGTCATCGCCGATCCGCGGTTTCTCGACCCCGCCAAGGACGATTACGCGCTGCGCCCCGATTCGCCGGCGTTCGCGCTGGGTTTCCAGGCGATCGACACGCGCCGCGTCGGCCTGCTGACGCGGCGGATGGAATGACCGCACGCTCGCTACCGAATGCGAACGGGAAACACCGCGTCAACAGTCTTGCGGCGCCATCCACTGGCTTCTGGATTGCGCCCGGAAAGGGGGTAGCCAGAAATCAGCCCCGGGCAGAGCAAGTGCGGCGATTGCCGCGCTCGCGTTGCCCCTGCGGGGGGTTTGGGATATAATCCGCCGCTTGACGATGGCAAGTCCCTCCGGACCGGTTGGAGTGGGTGCGGACGTCGTCCTTCCCCGCTCGGGCAGAGCGGCAACGCCGCGTCTGGCGGCCGCGAGAGGGGGCTTACCGGCCATTGTCTTGTTATCCCATATTACCCAACCCATCAGGCAATCCCTTGGAAAACGCTCGACAGACGACGTGGCCTCCGCTTCGAATCGGCATTGGCCATGACACGCACCGCTTGGAGTCCGGCGGTCCCCTCCGGCTTGGCGGGGTGACGATCGATTTCGACCGGCACCTGATCGGCCACAGCGATGCGGACGGGCTTCTGCACGCCGTGACCGACGCGCTGCTCGGGGCCGCCGCCCTGGGGGATATCGGCGACTACTTCCCTGAGGCCGACCCGGCCAACCTCGACCGCGATTCGGCCGAGATCCTCTCCTTCGTCCTGCAAAAGGTCGTTGATTCTGGCTGGTCGGTGGTCAACGTCGATTGCATCGTGTTTGCCGAGCGGCCGAGACTTTCGGATTACAAGGTGGCGATCCGCACGCGTATCGCGGAGATTCTCGGCCTCGCCCCGGACCAGGTCGGTCTCAAGGCCAAGACCGGCGAGGGGATCGGCCAGGTCGGCCACCAGGAATCGATTGAGGCCCAGGCCGTGGTGTTGCTGGCTCGGCGATAGGCCGTCTTCCTGAAGTCCGGCGAACGACTGTACAACCAGACCGATCGAGGTGTTTCCCATGATCCGCGTTTACAACACGCTTTCGAAAACCAAGGAGCCGTTCGAACCGGTCGTCCAGGGGCAGGTCGGCATCTACCTCTGCGGCCCGACGGTCTACAAGCCGAGCCACATCGGGCACATGGTCGGACCGGTGATTTTCGACACGATCAAACGCTACCTCTGCTACAGCGGCTACACAGTCAGGCTGATCATCAACATCACCGATGTCGACGACAAGCTGATCGACGAGTCGAAGAAGCGGGGCATTCCGATGGACCGGTTGGCGGAGGACATGACCCGCGATTACATGGCCAACCTCCGCGCGATGGGGGTCGACACGATCGACGCGTTTCCCAAGGCGACGGAGAACATGGCGGGGATCATCGCGTTCACGCAGGACCTGATCGAGAAGGGATTCGCCTACGAGTCGGAAGGCGACGTCTACTTCGACGTGGCCAAGGCGCCCGACTATGGGAAGCTCAGCCGCCGCACGCTCGAATCGGTGCAGGGGGAAGGCGGAGACACGGCCGAGCGCAAGCGTTCCCAGGCGGATTTCGCTCTGTGGAAGACCGCCAAGCCCGGCGAACCCTCCTGGGAGAGCCCCTGGGGTCCGGGCCGACCGGGCTGGCACATCGAGTGCTCGGTGATGAGCGGCAAGCTGCTCGGCGAGACGTTCGACATCCACGGCGGAGGCCTCGACCTGATCTTCCCGCACCACGAGAACGAGATCGCCCAGAGCGAGTGCCGCCACGGCAAACCGATGGCCAGGTACTGGTTGCACAACGGCTTGATGCAGGACTCGAGCGAGATCGGCAAACTGGGCGGGCGGAATACGCGCGCGGCCGAGGGCGACAACGCCGCGCAGGAGGCCGGCAAGATCAGCAAGTCGAAAGGCGCCAACCCGTTCCGCGAGATGCTCCAGCAGTTCGCGCCCGAGACGATCCGCTTCTTTCTCCTTTCCACCCACTATCGCCGGCCGATCGACTTCAGCGAGGAGCGAATCCGCCAGGTCGGCGTCGGGCTGGAGACCTTTTACCGGTTCTTCAAACGCTTCGAGCGCGTCAGCGGCGAGAGCTTCTACCGGCTCGACCGGCCGCGGCGGCGGAGCGACGGGGATTTTCAGCCGGGCGCGGATCGGCTCCTCAAGGACGTGGCCGAGTTTCGCGATCGCTTCCTCGAAGCGATGGACGACGATTTCAACACGGGCGGCGCGGCCGGCGTGCTGTTCGACCTGGTGCGGCGATTGAACAAGTTTGTCGACGACGAAAAGCTGGAGGAACCCGGCCGGCGCGACGAAGCCCGGTTGGCCTCGTTGCGGCGGGGCGCCGCGACGCTCGGCGAACTGGCCGGCACCCTGGGGATGTTCCGGGATCCGGCGGAGGAGAAATCGCCGGCCGGCGACGCGTTGGCCGCCCGGCTGATGGAACTGCTGATCGAGATTCGCGCAGAGGCCCGCAAGGCCAAGGACTTCGCCACGGCCGACCGGATCCGCAAGTCGCTGGCCGAGATCGGCGTGACGCTCGAGGATCGGCCCGGCGGAACCGACTGGACGATCGGATGAGCCGGTTCGCCCAACCGCGCGCTGGCCGGCCCGCCGGCGGGGAGGCGTCCAAGTCCGCGGCCGGGTCGCGGCGCTGGGCCGGAGAGCGGATCGTCCGGGTGCGATCGCGGAGGCAGAACCCCCTTTGAATCCGGCGGGCGGCGGATGACGGATCAGCAAACACGGATTCTCGGAGTCGATCCGGGGTTGAACACCACCGGCTACGGCGTCCTGGAGGCCCGCGGCAAACGCCTCCAGCTTTGCGAAGCGGGCGTGGTTCGCGGGGCGGCCCGCGGGAGCCTGACGCAGCGGCTCGGCAACATCCACAAGGGGATTGCCGAGGTGATCGCAGCGTTTCAGCCGGAAGTGATGGCGATTGAAGAGCTCTATTCACACTACAAGCGGCCGCGGACGGCGATCCTCATGGGCCACGCCCGCGGCGTGATTTGCCTGGCGGCCGCCCAGGCGGGACTCGAGGTCCACCATTACTCGGCCACGCAGGTCAAAAGCATCCTCACCGGTTCCGGCCGCGCTTCGAAAGGCCAGGTGCAGCGCGCGATCCAGCGGGAATTGGGCCTGTTGACGCTGCCCGAGCCCCCCGACGTGGCCGATGCCCTGGCGATTGCCATCTGCCACCATTATCTTAAGAGATTCTGATGCCAAGCCCCGCTTTCAGGGTGCCATCTTGATTACGAAGATCACGGGAAGACTGGTCCGGCTGCAAGACGACCGGGCGATTCTGGAATTGGACGCCTTCGAGTACGAGGTGCTGATCCCGGAATTCACCCGCCGCCAACTCCAGCAGGAACTGAACCGCGCGGTGAGTCTGCACACGATCCAGTACCTGGAAGGGAACCCGATGCAGGGCCGCATGGTCCCGCGGCTGGTGGGCTTTCTGACCGAAGTCGAGCGGGAGTTCTTCGAACTGTTCTGCTCGGTCGACGGGGTCGGGGCGAAGAAGGCCCTGCGGGCGATGATCCGCCCGGTCCGCGAGGTCGCCGCGGCGATCGAGGAGAGCGACACCAGATCGCTCGCGGCCCTGCCGGGCGTGGGGCCGGCCACCGCCGACCGGATCATCGCCAAGCTCCGGCGGAAGGTGCCCAAGTTCGCCCTGATGGCGGTCCGCAACGAGGCGGGGGCGGCCGGCGTCGAGCCCGACGTGATTTCCGAGACGTTTGAAGTCCTGCTCACGCTCGGGCATTCCGAGAGCGATGCCCGCCGGTTGCTCGACAAAGCCCTGGAAGCGAAAAAGAAATACAAGGACGTTCAAGCGTTGCTCGAAGCGATCTACCAGCACAGCCAGAAGACGTGAGCCGCGCCATGCTCCGGATCGACGGTTCCCGGGGCGAGGGCGGAGGCCAGATTCTCCGCACTTCGCTGGCCTTGGCGATGATCACCGGCCGGCCGCTGCACATCCGGCAGATCCGCGCCCGGCGAACCAGACCGGGCCTGATGCGCCAGCATCTGACGGCGGTGGAGGTGGAACAGGTCGACAAGGATGTCTGCGAGATTCGCCTGGGCGCGGCTTGCGGATGATCGCTCCAGCGATTCGGCCAGCGTGAGACAGCCTGCCGGCAGCCGCCGCTGAGAGCATCGGCGGGGCAAGCCCGCCTTGCCGCACGCCCCCGGTAGGCGATATATTTCGTAAAGTCTGTTTTCGACCGCGGGTTTCAGCAAGGTTCCAATCCCAGGATTCCGTGCCTCAAACCAAAGCTCGGGCCTTGTCCATTCTTACGATTGAACCTTGACCTTTGAACCTTGAACCTTGCGAATTCCTCAGCGCGTGCGCTTCGCACGGGCCAGAGCGCCCCTGCAAGCCGGGGATCCAAATCATGCCGATCGATCTTGCCGTTGTTCCGGTCGCAGGCCGGGGGACCCGCCTGTTGCCTTTGACCAAGAGCCAGCCGAAGGAGATGTTGCCGGTCGGTTTCAAGCCGGTCGTCCAGTATGTTGTCGAGGAATTGGCCCGGTGCGGCATGCACCGCGTGCTGTTCATCACGGGGCCGGGCAAGGCGGCCATCGAGAACCATTTCGACGTCGACGCCGAGCTGATCGATCATTTGCGCGAAAGCGGCAAGGAGGAACTGCTCGACGAGCTGGCCTTCGAACGCGAGGACCTCCAGTATTTCTACACCCGCCAGCGGCGCCAATTGGGGCTCGGCCACGCGGTGCTCTGCGCCGAACCGGTTGTCGGCAGCCAGAATTTCGTCGTCGCCCTGGGCGATTCGATCATCGGCCTGCACGCCCAGTCGCAGGTGGTCCGTACGATGGCCGACCATTTTGAATCGGCTGCCGCGGCGGCCGTGATCGCCTTCGAGGAAGTGCCGCGCGAGGAGGTCGTCCACTACGGGATCGCCCGGCCGGCCGGCGAGGTCAACGAGGTCTTCGACCTGGAGGACCTCGTGGAAAAGCCCGAGGTCGAAGATGCCCCGAGCAACCTTGCCGTGGCGGCGCGCTACGTGTTCAGCCCGGCGATCTTCGACTACCTGCGCAAGACCGAGCCGGGCAAGGGGGGCGAAATCCAGTTGACCGACGCGATCCGCGCGCTGATCCGCGACGGCGGGCGCGTGATGGGGGTCCGCCTGCCCGCCGGCCAGCCGCGGTTCGACATCGGCAACTTCGAGAGCTATTTCCAGGCGTTCGTCGAGTTCGCGCTGGCCGATCCCGGCCACGGCCGCCAGATCCGCGAGTTCGCCAAGACCCTTCTGGCCAAGTATGCCGAGGCCCGCTGATGCTGTTGATCCGCAAGGCCGCATTCGCCCGTGCCGGTCTGATCGGGAATCCTTCGGACGGCTACCAGGGAAAGACGATTTCGGTGATCGTCCGCAATTTCTCGGCTCGTGTGACGATGTACGAATGGGACGAGCTGGAAATCGTCTGGAGCCAGGAGGACAAGAGCCG
>JAAYCB010000095.1 GCA_012744395.1 Pirellulaceae bacterium | reverse complement strand
TTCGAGCTCGAACTGCGGAGGCTGAACGTGCCCTACGTGCTCATCGGCAGCCAGTCGTTCTACGATCGCAAGGAGGTTCGCGACATCCTCGCCTATCTGAAAGTGTTCCAGAACCCGCGGGATGAAGTCTCCCTGCTGCGGGTGATCAACCTGCCGCCCCGAGGGATCGGACAGGCGACCGTCACCCGGTTGATCGAGACGGCCGTCGGCCAGGGCCGCTCGGTCTGGCAGACGCTGGCCGACCCGGCGATCGTGGCCAGCCTGCCCGCGACGGCGAAAAAGGGCGTTGCCGAATTGCGGGCGCTTGTCGAAGAGTACCGCCACGGCGGCCTGCACAAACCGATGGCGGCCGTGGTTCGGGGGCTGATCGACCAGATCGGCTATCGCGACGAGCTCGCGCGGCTCTACGCGAGCGTCGAAGAACAGGAGACTCGCTGGAAGTCCGTCGAGGAACTGGTCAACGCCGCGGCAACGTATGACCAGCGCGCGGGGGAGCCGGCTCTGACCGGCTTTCTCGACGAAGTGTCCTTGTTCGGTAATGAGCAGAGCCCCGACAAGGAGAAACAACTCGAGCGCGACGCGGTTGCCCTGATGACGCTCCATGCGGCCAAGGGGCTGGAGTTCCCCGAGGTCTACATGATCGGCATGGAAGAGGGACTGCTGCCGCACCGGCGCTCGTTGGCCCCCGAGGCCGAGACGGTCGATGAGGAGCGGCGGCTCTGCTATGTCGGCATTACGCGCGCCAAACGCCGGCTTACGCTGACTCTCCCGCTGAGCCGCAAAAAGTGGGGGAAGGACCGTCCGACGATCCCCAGCCGCTTTCTCTACGAAGTCACCGGCCAGGCCGACAATCCCAGCTACGCGAACACGGTCCGCCTGGCGTCGCAGCTCGACAAATTGGCCGATCCCCGCGCGGCGATCTCCGCCCATCCGACCGCCGGAAAGCGTTCGAAAAAACGTCGCAGCCCGCCCCGCCAGTAGCCGCCAACCGCACAGTCAGCTTGTCCAAACCTGCTTCCTTTGTTTGTTTCCGTTTCTTAACTCAATTCCCTACAGTCGCCCCGCCCCCCACAGTCGGGTGGCAGTCGGCCGAAGATTGCTGGATGCGCGAGAACAGCTGGAACGAATTTGTGTTTTTTGCCTCGTTTGCTTCCGATGCAATGGGCTCTACGGGGCCGAGAAACGGACCAGCCGCGGGGCCTTGCAGCTCTCCTGGTTTTCTCCTGGGTTGACTGCCAGGCTCCGCTTGACACTCCCGGGGAACCGCCCTATCCTTAACGGTTTGATGATCTGACACTTCCGGACCGTGTTCGAGCGATGCACCTCTACCTCCCAACGGCAACACGAGACCATTTCGGCAGGGCCCACGACGGCGCCGGCATGGTTATTGCGATTATTGCCAACCGAGGGGTGTAGGGGCTTCGACCGGACCGCCACCGATCCAACGCAGCCCTGAGGCCCAAGAGCCTTCCAGGGCTGTTTTTTTTCTCCTTTTGCGCCATGACCTCCAGCCCAGTCTGCCTGCCCATGCGTCGTCTAGAGACTTACGACACCACGCTGCGCGACGGCGCCCAGTCGGAGGGAATCAGTTTCTCCGTCCAGGACAAACTGCTCCTGACCGAGCGCCTCGACAGTCTTGGCTTCGATTTCGTCGAGGGGGGCTATCCCGGCTCGAACGAGAAGGATTTCGAGTACTTCCAGCGGGTCGCCCAGCTGGAATTGAAGCACATCAAGGTCTGCGCGTTCGGCATGACCCGCCGCCGGGGCACGCGCGCGGAAGACGACGCCGGCCTCGGGGCGCTGCTTGCGTCGGGGGCCAAGGTAATCACGATCGTCGGGAAATCCTCGGCCTTCCAGGCCACCGAGATTCTGCGGACCAGCCTCGAAGAGAACCTGGCGATGATCGGCGATTCGATCCGGCTCCTGAAACACGCCGGCCGCGAAGTGATTTTCGACGCGGAACACTTCTTCGACGGATACAAGGCCGATCCCGACTACTCGCTTCAGGCGGTGCGGGCCGCCGCCGACGCCGGCGCCTCGACCGTCGTGCTCTGCGACACGAACGGCGGCTCGATGCCGGAGGAAATCGCAGCGATCACCCGTGCGGTCGTCGCCGCCCTGCCGGTGAAGGTCGGAATCCATTGCCACAATGACTGCGAGTTGGCGGTGGCCAATTCCCTCGCGGCGGTCGACGCCGGCGCCACCCAGGTGCAAGGCACGATCAATGGTTTCGGAGAGCGCTGCGGCAATACCGACCTGATCAGCATCATCGCCAACCTGGCGATCAAGAAGCACGGTTACGACCTGCTGCTGCCCGGCGGTGTGCGGCACCTGACCGAGCTGTCGCGCTACGTCTACGAGATGGTCAACATGAACTTTCCAGCCCATCAGCCATTCGTGGGCAAAAGCGCGTTTGCGCACAAGGGAGGAATGCACGTCAGCGCCATCGCGCGGAACACGGCGAGCTACGAGCACATCGCCCCGGAGGTCGTCGGCAACGAGCGGCGGATCCTGGTCAGCGAGCTTTCGGGGCGGTCCAACATCGTGGCCATGACGACCAAGTACAAGATCGAGCACGACAAGACGCTGATGGACAAGATTCTTGCGAAAGTCGTCTCCAAGGAACATGCCGGCTACCAGTTTGAAGCCGCCGAGGGGTCCTTCGATCTGCTCGTGCGGCAGTGCGCCGGCGTCTTCGAGCCGCATTTCGAGCTGCTCAACTACCACGTCAACGTGGAGAACGCGGGCGACGGCCAGACGACGACGGAAGCGACGATCAAGCTCCGCATCGGCGACGAGGTCCGCCACGAGGTGGCCGAGGGCGACGGCCCGATCAACGCTCTCGACGCGGCGATCCGCAAGGCGCTCAACGGGACGTTTCCCAATCTGGCCGAAATGCACCTGGTCGACTACAAGGTCCGCGTGGTCAATTCCGAGGCCGCCACGGCCGCCGGCGTGCGGGTGGTGATCGAAAACCGCGACGAACGCGACGTTTGGGGAACCGTGGGGGTCAGCGAAAACGTGATCGAAGCCAGTTGGATCGCCCTGGTCGACAGCTACGAATACAAGCTCTGCAAGGATGAAAAGCGGGAGATCAACGGCTTCTGCGCGGCGCGGGGGGCGTGATCCGGCGGGCTTTCACGAGCAGGGCGGAGAAGAGCGCCCCTTCAATCCAGAATCGAAACACAACCATGGACGACAGCAGTTTTCTCAACGACTTGCCGAAACAATACGACCACGCGGCCGCCCAGCAGCACTGGTATCCCTTCTGGGAGCGGCAAGGCTACTTCCACAGCCAGCCGAGGGCCGACCGCCGGCCCTACACGATCGTCATCCCGCCGCCCAACGTGACCGGAGCCCTCCACCTCGGCCACGCCTTGAACAACACCCTCCAGGACATCCTCATCCGGCAGAAGCGGATGCAGGGTTACGAGACCCTGTGGATTCCCGGAACAGACCACGCGGGAATCGCCACCCAGGCGGTCGTCGAGAAGCGGCTCTTGGCCGAAGAGAACAAGACGCGCCACCAGCTCGGCCGCGAGGGGCTCGTCAAGCGGATCTGGGCATGGAAAGACGCCTACGAAACGAGGATCCTCGACCAGCTCAAGCAGATGGGGTGCAGTTGCGACTGGCAACGGCTCCGCTTCACCCTTGACCCGGTCTGCGCCCGGGCCGTCCGCCACACGTTCTTCAGCCTCTTCAAGGAGCGGCTGATCTACCGCGGCAACCGGCTGGTCAACTGGGACCCCCACCTGCAAACGGCCGTCGCCGACGATGAGGTCTTCCACGAGACGGTGCCGGGCCATTTCTGGCATATCCGCTACCCGGTGATCGACCCGCGGCCGGGCGAGCCCGCCTTTGTGACGATCGCCACGACGCGGCCGGAGACGATGCTCGGCGACACCGCCGTGGCCGTCCATCCCGACCCGGAAACGACGCTCGCGGGCGTGATCGCCGGACTGGAGGACCGGATCGCCTCGGCGCCGGCCAAGGAGAAGCCGGAACTGGAAGCGGAATTGGCGGACGCCAAAGGGCGGCGAGAGACCCACCTGGCCGGCTTGATCCAGCTCCGCGACATGGCCCGCGATGGCCGCCAACTGCTGCTGCCGCTCTTGAACCGGGCGATTCCGCTGGTGGCCGATGAGTGGGCCAAGCCGGAGATGGGAAGCGGTTGCGTGAAGATCACGCCGGCCCACGATCCCAACGACTACGAGGTCGCCCTCCGCCACGGCCTGCCGATGGTCAACATCCTCAACCCCGACGGCACGCTCAACGCCAACGCGGGCAAATACGCGGGGCTGCGCGTGGTCGAGGCCCGCGACGCCGTGGTCGCCGACCTCGAGCAAGCCGGCCTGGTCGGCCAGGTCGAGGACCGCCAGATCGAGCTGGCGCATTCCGACCGCTCGAAGACGCCGATCGAGCCTTACCTGACCGATCAGTGGTTCGTCAAGATGGACCGCCTGGCCCAGACCGCGATGGACGCCGTAACCAGCGGCCGGGTTCGCATCCTGCCCGAACGCTACACCAAGACCTACCTCGACTGGCTGAGCGAGAAACGCGACTGGCCGGTGAGCCGGCAGCTCTGGTGGGGCCACCAGATTCCCATCTGGTATTGCAGGACCGCCACCGAGGAAGAGTTGCAGCGGGCTTTCGCCGGACGCGATGACGTGGCCTGGCAGCGCGACGCGGAAGGCGACCAGTGGTTGATCTGCGCCCAGGAGGAGGACCTCGCGGAGAATGCCGTGCCCGGCCACGCCCTGACGCGCGAGGAGCATGTTCTCGACACCTGGTTCAGCTCGGCCCTCTGGCCCCACTCGACGCTCGGCTGGCCGGAGAAGAATGCGGCCCTGGAGTACTACTATCCGACGAGCGTGCTGATCACCAGCCGCGACATCATTTCGCTGTGGGTCGCCCGGATGGTGCTCGCCGGATTGCACAACTGCGGCGAGGTTCCCTTCCACGAGGTCTACATCCACCCGAAAATCCTCGACGGCTACGGCGAAGGGATGTCGAAATCGAAGGGCAACGGGGTGGACCCGGTCGACGTGATGGAAAAATTCGGCGCCGACTCGCTCCGCTTCGGCCTGGCCTACATCACGACCGACACCCAAGACGTGCGGATGCCGGTGGAATTCGAATGCCCGCATTGCCAGGCGCTGCTCGAGCAAACGCGGAAGAACCGCGTCGCGCCGCGGATCGAGTGCGGCAAGTGCGGTGAATTTTTCGCCACGCAATGGGCGGAAAAGCCGCAAGACAAAGCGCTTCCCCGGGGCGCCGTGGTCAGCGACCGGTTCGAAATCGCGCGGAATTTCTGCAACAAGTTCTGGAACGCCTCGCGATTCGCATTGATGAATCTGCGGGACTACGAGGCCGCGCCGGTCGCTGAAGACGAGTTGACCGTGGAAGACCGCTGGATTCTCAGCCGCCTGGCGACGGTCACCGGCGAGGTCACCGAGGCGCTGGCCGTCTACAAGTACGCCGATGCGGCGCGGACGCTGTACAGGTTCGCCTGGGACGAGTTTTGCAGCTTCTTCATCGAGATGGTCAAGCACCGGCTCCAGGACGAGGCGGCCCGGCCGGTCGCCCAGCGTGTGCTGGCGCACACGCTCGACGCGCTGCTCCGCTTGCTGCACCCGATGATCCCCTTCCTCACCGAGGAGGTCTGGCAACTGCTGGGCAAGCTGGCCGCCAAGCGCGGCATCGACCCGCTTCGGGAGGCGGAACCGAGCGTGATGATCAGCCCCTGGCCGGAGGCCGATCCGGCCCGCCGGAATCCGCAGATCGAGGCCCAGTTCGCCACCTTCCAGGAAATACTCAAGGCCGTCCGCGAGATCCGCAGCAGGCAGAACGTGCCGCCCAAGAAGCAGATCGAGCTGGCCGTCCGCTGTAGCCGGGCCGTCGCCGATCTCGTCCAGCCGCTGGAGCCGTATTTTCAGCCGCTGGCGCAGGCCCGGGCTACTCGCTGGGGCCCCGACGTCGCTGCGCCGCGGCTGGGCGCGAGCGTCAACCTGCCGGGCATCGAGGTGTTCATCGACCTGGCCGGCCTGATCGACGTGGAGACCGAAATCACTCGCAAGAAGGAGGAGATCGCCCGCATCGAGCAGTTCATCGCCGGCAAGGAGAAGAAACTGGCCAACGCCAATTTCGTGTCGCGCGCCCCCGAGGCCGTGGTGCAAAAGGAGCGCGACGGCCTGGCCGATCTGCGGGCGCAGCTTGCCGCCGCGCAGCAGGTTCTGGAGACGCTGGCGAAACCTTAGTGGTCCATTTCAGAAGTGATGTCAAGGTTCCTTGCGCCCGTCGAGAGCGGTTCCTTTGATGTCGCGCAATCGCTGCAGCATATCGCTCGAGAGCGATACGAACTCGGCGGAAGATGGCGGTAGTGGACCGTGATCGGGAGATGCGGATTCAAGCCCCGGAAACCCGGCGGTGCGGCGAGATTGAGGATCGTGCAAGCTCATTGGCAGGATGGGCATTCCTGCCCGTCGTTCTTTGTCGGGCGGGAACGCCCAACCTACGTCATTGAAGGAACCCTGACGTCATTTCTGAAATGGACCACTGAGACTGCCCGGCCGCGGAGACTTTTCCCCCTGCGGCCCCGTCCCTTGCGCCTATTTGGCGGCGAGCCGTTTCATGATCTCCAGCGCCTCCTGTAGGAGCCGCCGGGCCTCGCGGGGCTTCTCGTGCCGGCCGCGATGGAATACGAGCCGATTGCCCCAAGCCTCGAAGCAGAAACTGCTTCCCTTTTGCCGCACGAACCAGGCGTGGACGCGATCGTCGAACAAGCCGCGGATCGCTGCCTCGTCTTCTCCCTGGAGGACGAACGCCTTGGAGAATGCGGGGTCCTCGCACCGGGAGACCACGTCGTTCCGCTCGCCGGCGAACAGGATCCCGAGCTCTTCCGCGGCTTGCCGCCAGGCGTCGCGGCGCTGCTTTTCAAACCATCGCGTCAAGGAGATGGCGCCGATGATCAAAGCGCCGATCCCAGCCAAGATCATGACGACGCCAGGTTCCACGGTACGATCCTTTCACGGGTTCGGACTCCAACTGGACCAACACCCCATGCTACAGGCGTTGTGGCCGGGAAGCCACCTGGCCGGCGCCCCGCGCGGCAAGCCCCCCCGCAGGTTGCGGCCGGAGCCGGTCCACTAGCCCGGGAGAGCCGGCGGCGGTTATAATGGCGGTTGATTGGATCGACGTCGCCTGGTACGCGTGCGCGAGGATACGGCCATGCCTGTCCCGATGGAACTCTCCCGGATCATTATCAGCGAAATCAACGAGCAGCAGGTGATCTATCTGAAAGAGGTCAACGGCCAGCGCACGTTTCCGATCCTCATCGGCATTTTCGAGGCGACGATGATCAACCGCCGCGTGAAGGGCTTCGAATCGCCCCGGCCGCTCACGCATGACCTGATCTGCCGGATCATCGAGACCTTCGGCGGCGAGCTTCAGGACGTGGTGATCAACGACCTGAAGGATCACACCTACTACGCCAAGCTCCGCGTCCGCACCGGGGGCGGGCTGCTCGAGATCGATTCGCGCCCCTCCGACGCGATCACGATCGCGGTGACGTGCGATCCGCGCCTGCCGATCTACGTCGACGAAGCCGTGCTCGACGAAGTGATCGGCGAGGCGTAGGCGGCGGGGTTCCGCGCGTCTCGGGTGAAAATCCCCTGCTTGCACAGCCTGGTCTGAACAATCTCCAGCGGCGCGGGTCCGCCGGGAGCGGCCGGCGTCAGGCCATCGCCTCGCGAAATTCGCCCTGGAGGACTTCCAGCGCCTTGTGGCCGTGGCGGCCGTCGACGACGACGTTCATCCGCACCTCGCTCGTGCTGATCATGTCGACGTTGATGCCGGCCGCGGCGAGCGACTGGAACATCCGCTGGGCGACCGAGGTGTGGCTCCTCATCCCGATCCCGCTGACCGCCAGCTTGGCGACCTCGGGGCTCGAGGTGGGCGGCTCGCCCTGGAATCCCTCGGCCAGCGAGCGGGCGATGTCCATGGTTCGCGCCAAGTCCTCCTTGGCCACGGTGAAACTCAGGTTGGCCTGGCCGCCGCGGCCGATGCTCTGGACAATCATGTCGACCACGATGCCGTTCTCGGCCACCTCGTCGAAGACCTGGGCCGCCATGCCCGGCGTGTCCGGCACCTTGGGCAATGTGATCCGCGCCTGCGAGACGTCGAGCGCGATCTCGTCGATGATCAGGTCCTCCATGCCTTCGAGGCGCGCCAAAGCGCGGTCCCGCTCGGCGCTGGCCAGCGCGCCGAGGTCCGCGATCGGTTCCATCGCGGGCGGCTCGGACGACAGTTCGAACACCCCGTGAACCGTCCGCAGTGCCTCGAGGGCGTAATCGCGGGCGACGAGGACCGAGATCTTGATCTCGCTGGTCGTGATCATCAGGATGTTGATGCCCTTCTCGGCCAGGCCGCGGAACATCTTCTCCGCCACGCCGGTCTGCGTCGCCATGCCCAGCCCGACCACCGAAACCTTCGACACGCTGTCGTCGCAGGTGTACGTGCCCGCCCCGAGTTCCTTGCACGCTTCCTCGACCGCCTTGAGCGTCTTCGCCAGGTCTTCGCGGACGACGCTGAAGGAGATGTCGGCGTGGCCCTCGTCGGCCACGTTCTGGACGATCATGTCCATCGCGACCCTGCGGCCGGCAATCTTCGAGAAGATCGTCGAGGCCGCCCCCGGCCGATCCGGAACCCCCTGCACCGTGACCCAGGCCTCATCCTTGACCAGCGCCGCGCCGGCCACCGTCCAGACCTTGGACTCGGGCTGCGAAGTGATCAACGTGCCGGGCTGGTCGCTGAAGCTGCTGCGGACGTGAACCGGCACCCCGAACCGCTTGGCGAACTCGATCGCCCGGTTGTGCATCACTCCCGCCCCCAGGCTGGCAAGCTCCAGCATCTCGTCGTAGCTGATCCGGCTCGCGCGGCGGGCTTCCGGAACAAGCCGCGGATCGGTCGTGTAGACACCGTCCACGTCCGTGTAGATCTCGCAGGCATCTGCGCCGAGGGCGGCGGCAAGAGCCACGGCCGTCGTGTCGCTCCCGCCGCGGCCGAGCGTCGTGATGTTCGACGATTCATCCACGCCCTGGAAACCGGCCGCGATCACGAGCTTCCCGGAATCGAGGGCCGCATGCAACCGCTCCGTGGCGATCGAGTGGATTCGCGCCTTGGTGTGCGTGCTGTCGGTGCGAATCCCGACCTGCCCGCCCGTCATGCTGACCGCCTCGTGGCCGAGCGAGTCGATCGCCATCGCCATCAGCGCCACGGTGACTTGCTCGCCGGTGGAGAGCAACATGTCCATCTCCCGCGCCGGCGGATGATCGCTGATCTGGCTGGCCAACGCGACCAGCAGATCGGTGTTCTGGCCCATCGCGCTGACAACCATCACCACCTGGTGGCCGTCGTTCTTGGCGCGGATCGCCCGGCGGGCCGCGGAGAGTATCTTCTGGCTGTCGGCAACGCTCGTGCCGCCAAATTTCTGCACAATAATCGACATGGTTCGTTCCCGGGGGCGGGACAGGTTACAGGTTATTGGTCATTGAACCTTGGCAATTGGCGAATTGCGTCTACTTTCCGAGGAAGTAGCCCATCAGTCTCCAACCGTCTTCGAAGACCAGCGGGCTGGCTGCCGCGGACGGCTCGTCGTAGGCCGCGGCGCTGTCCGGCTCGATGCCCTCGCCGGCGATTGTCCAGGGCACATACCCGTGCGCGTGGGTCTTCATCCGCACCGGCGTGGGATGATCCGGAGAGATGAGGATGCGGTACGCGCCGTGGGACTTGAGCGCGTCGTGGAGCGGAGCCACGATGTGGCGATCGATCTGCTCGAGGGCCTTGATCTTGGCCTCCGTGTCGCCTTCATGCGACGCCTCGTCGGTCGCCTCGACGTGGACGCAGACCAGGTCCGCTTCGGCCAGCGCTGCCGCGGCGCAGCGCCCCTTGGCCGCGTAGTCCGTGTCGGTGTAGCCGGTTGCGCCGGGCACCTCGATCCGCTTCCACCCCAGAAGCGAGGCCAACCCGCGGAGCAGATCGACGGCGGTGATCATCGCCCCGGTCGTGCCATACCGGCTTGCGAACGGCGTCAACCGGGGGGCTCGCCCGAGCCCCCAGAGCCAGACGTTCGTCGCTGGCGGCTTGCCGGCCGCTCTCCGGGCGCGGTTGACCGGGTGGTCGGCAAAGGCCTCCAGACTGTCGTTCATCAACCGGTTGAGCAGGTCGCTGCCCGGCCCGCGGGGGTAGTCGTCGAGAACCGACCTGCCGGTCAGGTCATGGGGGGGAGTCGTCCGGGTGTCGGCGGAGAAGGGGCCGTCCGGATCGTCGGTTCGCACGAGCATCAAGTTTCGGTAACTGATGCCGGGGAGGAACTCGACGCCGCCGCCGCCAAGCTGCTCGTGGGCGGCCCGGATCAGCAGGGTCGCCTCGTCGGTTGAGATGTGGCCGGCCGTGAAATCTTTCATCACCTGGTCTTCGACCGTCACCAGATTGCAGCGGACCGCCCAATCATTCGGCCCCATGGCGATCCCCTGGGCCGCGGCCTCCAGGGGCGCCCGCCCGGTGAAGTGCTCCAGCGGATTGTAGCCGAGCAGGCTGAGGTTCGCCACGTCGGAGCCCGGAGCAAGCGAGGGCGGAACGTTGCTCGAGCGGCCGACGACGCCGGCGGCCGCCACGGCGTCCATGGCCGGGAGGCGCGCGGACTGAAGATGCGTCTTGCCGCCGAGACTCTCTTGCGGCTCGTCGGCACATCCGTCAGGAATGACAATCGCGTATTTCATCGCCGATAACTCGTCATGCCGGGAGACTGCGGATAGGCGTTCTGCCAGGTCAATCGCGGACGCGCAGGCGGACGGTGCCCGGCCGAACGCAAGGCAGCCTGCCCATCGCGCCGAGGGCGGCGTCGAGCGCGCCTTCCGGCGCCGCGTGCGTCATGATTACCAGCGGGACCACGCCCTCGGCCGGTTTGTCCTTCTCGTGCTGGATCACCGAGGCGATGGAGATATCGTGCCTGCCGAGGATTCCCGAAATCTCCGCGAGGACGCCGGGGCGGTCTTCGACCTTCAAACGCAGGTAGAACCGGCCGCGGACCTCGGCCGCGTCGCGGACCGGAACCGGAGCGTTCCGGTCCTCCGCCCAAAGCGCCAGCGTCTTGAAGGTGATCGCCGTGCGGCCGACGAGCGTGTCGATCAGGTCGGCGATCACGGCGGAGGCCGTCGGCATCTGGCCGGCGCCAAGGCCGTGGAAGAAGACCCGGCCGACCGCGTCGCCAACCACGTGGATCGCGTTGAATGCCTCGCGGACTCCGGCCAGCGGCGCGTGGCGGCGGACAAGCGTCGGCGAGACATGCAGTTCCAGCCCCTGGTTCGTCAACTCGGCCACCGCCAGAAGCTTGATCGTGTAGCCCAGTTCGTTGGCGAACCGGATATCGGCCAGCTCGACCGTGTCGATTCCCACCCGGCGGATTGCCCGCCAGTTCGGCCGCGCGCCGAACGCCAGATGCGCGAGAATCGTCAGCTTCTGGGCCGCGTCCGTGCCATCGACGTCCATCGCGGGGTTGGCTTCCGCGTAGCCGAGCCGCTGCGCCTCGGCCACGACCGACGCATAGTCGGTCCCCTGCTCCTCCATCCGCGTGAGGATGAAATTGCTCGTTCCGTTGAGGATCGCGTGGATCGACTCGATCCGGTTGGCTGCCAGCGACTGGCCGATCGCCGCAATGATCGGAATCCCGCCGGCAACGGCGGCTTCGAAGGCAATCGATCTGCCGACTTTTCGGGCCTTGGCAAACAGCTCCGGACCGTGCTCGGCGAGCAGCGCCTTGTTCGCCGTGATCACGTTCTTGCCGCTTTCCAGCAGCTTGAGCATCACGGTCCGGGCGGGTTCGATCCCCCCGATCAGCTGGATCACCGCCGTGATCTCGCGATTGTCCAACACCTTGCAGAGATCATCGGTCAGCAGCCCATCGGGTACGTCAACCCCGCGCGGCCTCGTCACGTCCGGGTCCACGATCTGAACCAGTTCGACTTTCCGGCCGACCGCCCGAGCAAGCCGCTCGGACTGCTCCAACAGGAGTTTCACGGCTCCAGATCCAATCGTTCCGAAGCCGACCACCGCAACCTTCGCTGTTTCCATAACCTTCGCTGTTTCCATACGCTCAACCGCCATGATTTGCCTGACGCCACCGCACCAACGTCGCGAGAACTCGTTATCGTACGGAGGTTTAGGCCGTCTCGTCAACCCGGACCGGTCAAATCGCGACACAGTCAGCCCCCGCCGGCCGCGTCGCTCCGGCCAAGTCCGCGTCTTCCGTTGGGCTTGTACAGGCCCTGCCGGCGGCGATACTGAAGGGAGGATTCCCCCGGCCTCGGTGATTGACCGATCATCGGCGCGCCGCTCGCCCAGATGATTGCCATTACAACGTCGACGATTTCTGAAGCTTGTTCTTTGCCACCCGAAAGTTAGACCATGGAACCCGCAGCTCTTGAGTTCTTCAAGCAGATTCTCGAAACGCCGAGCCCTTCCGGTTTTGAAGCCGATTTGCAGAGGCGTGTCCAAGCCCGTGTTGAGACCTTTGCTGACGAAGTCGCCACCGATCTGCACGGCAACCTGATCGCCGTGCAGAACCCGGGCGCCCCGGTGAGGGTAATGCTTGCCGGCCACTGCGACCAGATCGGCCTGATCGTCCAGTATATCGATGCGGAGGGATTCCTGTACGTGCTCTCGCTCGGCGGCTGGGACCCGCAGATTCTCCTCGGGCAACGCATGTGCGTCTGGACAGACAACGGCCCGATTCCCGCCGTGATCGCGCGAAAGCCGATCCACCTGCTCACGGAGGAAGAACGCAAACAGGTCCCCAAGCTCAAGGACCTCTGGCTCGACATTGGGGCAAAGGACAAGGCAGAGGCAGAGACGATGGTCCGCATCGGCGACGCCGTGACGGTCGAGTTGGAGTACCGCGAGCTGCGAAATCAACGGGCAATCTGCCCGGCCATGGACGACAAATGCGGCCTTTGGGTGGTCATGGAAGCCCTCCGTAGAGTGGACAAAGCACGGCTTCAGTGCAGCCTGCACGCTGTCTCCACCGTCCAAGAGGAGGTTGGGTTGCGCGGGGCTCGGACAAGCGCGTTCGGGATCGATCCCCAGGTCGGAATCGCCGTCGATGTGACCCACGCGACGGACTGTCCGACGATCGAAAAGAAGCAGGAGGGTGACGTGTGCCTTGGTAAGGGACCGGTCATCTACCGCGGCCCGAATATGAACCCCCGCCTGGTGACGCGGCTGATCGACGTCGCCAAGTCGGCGGAGATCGCGCACCAGTTGGCGGCCGACGGGCGGCCGACGGGTACCGACGCCAACGCGATCCAGGTCACGCGCGGCGGCGTGGCCACGGCACTGGTCAGCATTCCCAACCGCTACATGCACAGCCCCGTGGAGATGATCTCGCTCGATGACATGGACCGCGCAGCCGACCTGCTGGCGCGACTGGCCGAGTCGATCACCCCCAACGACGATTTCCGCCCCTGACCAAGTACGTCCGGACCCGTCAGCGGCCTGTGCTGATCGGCGAACCGTCCGAGCCACCTGGCAAGCGCATCCGGTGCCCCGCTCTCTTTCCCGGCCGGGCTCCCAAGCCTGCCAAATTGGCATCCACGGGCGTGACCCCCGGTCGGTTCGCCACATCGCTCGGCTCGCAGATGATCACGCAACTTTCTGTCAATGCACTACTTAGGATCAACATCGTTCCGTTGGCACAGTCCTTGCAGAAGAGAGAGATTCAATCTTGGCCTAGGCTGCCAGAATTGGATTTGGCGGGCGTGTTTGAAGACAGCTATCGCCCGAGGTCGGAACAGGTTCTCCATCCATCGGGTCTCGAAGGTATTTTCGCCAGCAACAGGAGGAATCCGCTGTGGCAAAAAAGATGGTTTTCGAAGATGAAGCTCGGCAGCCTTTGGCTGCCGGCGTCAGCAAGTTGGCCCGCGCGGTCACGAGCACACTCGGTCCCCGCGGCCGGAACGCAGTGCTCGACAAGGGGTGGGGAGCCCCGAAGATCACCAAAGACGGGGTGACCGTGGCGGAAGACATCGAACTGGTCGACCCAGACGAGAACCTCGGCGCCCAACTGGTCAAAGAAGCCGCCAGCAAGACGAACGACGTTGCCGGAGACGGGACGACGACCGCGACCGTGCTGGCCGAGGCGATCTATGTTGAAGGTCTGAGAATGGTCGCCGCCGGTGCCGATCCGATGTCCCTCTCGCGAGGCATCCGCAAAGCGACCGAGGCAGTCGTCGATTCGATCCAGAAGCTGTCCAAGCCGGTGGACGAGAACAACAAGAAGGAGATCACCCAGATCGCCACGATCGCCGGGAACAATGATCCGACGATCGGGCAGGTCCTGGCCGACGCGTTCCTCAAGGTCGGCAAAGACGGCGTGATCACTGTCGAAGAGGGCCGCCAGGCGGAGACCACCGTGGAGGTGGTCGATGGCATGCAGTTCGACCGCGGCTATCTTTCGCCTCATTTTGTCACCAACCTCGACAACCAGAAGGTCGAGTTGGAGAAGTGCCTCGTCCTGGTTCACGAGGAGAAGATCTCCAGCGCGAAGAACCTCGTGCCCTTGTTGGAGGCCGTCAGCAAGGCGAACAAGCCGCTGCTGGTGATTGCGGAAGACGTCGAGGGCGAAGCCTTGGCCACGCTCGTGGTCAACAAGATGCGCGGCATCTTGAACGTCTGCGCGGTCAAGGCGCCGGGCTACGGCGATCGGCGAAAGGCGATGATGGGCGACATCGCCATCCTCACCGGCGGCCAGGCGATCCTCAAGGACCTTGGCGTCTCGCTGGAAGCGGTCAAGATCAGCGACCTCGGCACGGCCAAGAAGGTGGTGGTCACCGCCGACGAGACGACGATTGTCGGCGGTGGCGGGACCAAGGAGGCGATCGAGGGGCGGGCAAGCCAGATCCGCGCCGAGATCGAGACGACGACCAGCGACTACGACCGCGAGAAACTCCAGGAGCGGTTGGCGAAGCTTGCCGGCGGAGTCGCCCAAATTCAGTGCGGGGCCGCGACGGAGACGGAGATGAAGGAGCGGAAGGCCCTGCTGGAGGATGCCCGAGCGGCCACGGCGGCCGCGCTCCAGGAGGGCATCGTTCCCGGCGGCGGCGTGGCGCTGCTGCGGAGCGAGAAGGCGATCGAGAAGCTCGAACTGAACGGCGATGAAGCGATGGGGGCCCAGATCGTCAAGAAGGTCTTGGAGGCTCCGATGCGGGCGATCGCCCAGAACGCGGGGGTGGAAGGGTCGGTCGTCGTCAGCCGCGTCCGCCGCATGAAGAAGAATGAAGGCTACGACGCCGACAAGGACGCCTACGGGGACATGCTGGAAGCCGGAATCATCGACCCCGCCAAGGTGGTCCGCACCGCCCTCCAGAATGCCGCCAGCGTGGCGACCTTGCTGCTGACCACTTCATGCCTGGTCACCAACATCCCGAAGGAAGAGCCGGACGGCCCACCCCCAGGCGGAGGCATGGACGGCATGGGCGGCATGGGGGGCATGGGCGGCATGGGAGGCATGGGAGGCATGGGAATGTAGTCTCCCGGGTGGTCTTCCGGCCGCCGTTCCCCGTCTGGTCGAATCGAAACGAACACAACAATACTCAACAAACCATATGAGGACTGAAACCATGGCAAAAGACATCAATCTCAACCCGCTGGACGATCGCATCGTTGTCGAGCCCGTCGCCGCTGAAGAGACGACCGCCGGAGGCATCGTGCTTCCCGATACGGCCAAGGAAAAGCCCCAACGCGGGGTGGTCTTGGCCGTTGGGCCGGGCAAGCTGCTCGACAGCGGCGAGCGCGGGGAGTTGTCGGTCGCCGTTGGCGACGAGGTGATCTACGGCAAGTATTCCGGCAGCGACATCGAGATCGACGGCCGCGAGGTCAAGATCCTTCGCGAGAGCGACGTGTTGGCCAAGGTTGTGAAGTAGTCGCGCCTCTGAGCGGCAGTCGGCTACGTTTCCCGAAACAGTCAAACGCATAAGGAACCGCCATCGTGGCAAAGCAACTTCTTTTTGATGATCAAGCCCGAAGAAGAATTCTTCAGGGCGTTGACAAGCTGGCCGATGCGGTCGCGATCACCATGGGCCCGACGGGGCGAAACGTGATTCTCGACAAGTCGTTCGGCGGCCCCACGGTCACCAAGGACGGCGTCACCGTCAGCAAGGAGATCGAGCTTGAAGATCGCTTCGAGAACATGGGCGCCAAGCTCGTCAACGAGGTCGCCTCGAAGACCTCGGACGTGGCCGGCGACGGGACCACCACGGCCACCGTCCTGGCCCGGGCGATCTTCAGGGAAGGCCTGCGGAACGTGATTGCCGGCACCAATCCGGCGGCGATTCGCCGCGGCATCGAGCGCGGCGTCGACGCGGCCATCGAGCACCTGATCTCGATGCGGAAGATCGTCACCAAGCAGGAAGAGGTCGCCAACGTCGGCGCGATCAGCGCCAACAATGACAGGGCGATCGGGCAACTGCTCGCCGCGGCGATGGAGAAGGTCGGCAAGGACGGCGTGATCACCGTCGAGGAGGGCAAGACCGCCGAGACGACCTACGAGATCGTCGAGGGCATGCAGTTCGACAAGGGCTACCTCTCCCCGTATTTCATCAACCGCACGCCGGAGATGGACTGCCAGCTCGAAGACGCGCTGATCCTCATCCACGAGAAGAAGATCAACAACATCCGCGACCTGATCCCGATCCTTGAGAAGGTTGGCCAGACGGGCCGCGCCCTGCTGATCATCGCCGAGGACATCGAGGGCGAAGCCCTGACGATGCTCGTCGTGAACAAGCTCCGCGGCGTGCTCAACGTGGCCGCCGTCAAGGCACCGGGGTTCGGCGACCGCCGCAAGGCAATGCTTGGCGACATCGCGATCCTCACCGGCGGCACGATGATCAGCGAGGACCTCGGCATCAAGCTGGAGAACCTGACCCTCGAGCAGCTCGGCCAGGCCAAGCGGATCACGATCGACAAGGATTCGACGACGATCGTCGAGGGCGGCGGCAAGAAGGCCGACATCAAGAACCGCATCGACCAGCTCCGCGCGCAGATCGAGACCACGGATAGCGACTACGATCGCGAGAAGTACCAGGAGCGGCTGGCCAAGCTTTCGGGCGGCGTTGCCGTGGTCTCCGTCGGCGCCAGCACCGAGGCCGAGATGAAGCAGACCAAGGCCCGCGTGGAAGACGCCCTGCACGCCACGCGAGCGGCGGTGGAGGAGGGCATCCTGCCCGGCGGCGGCGTGGCCCTGCTCCGCTGCAAGGAGGCCATCGAGAAGGCCCGCGGCACCGCGCGCGGCGACGAGAAGATCGGCATCGACATCATCGCCAAAGTGGTCTCCAAGCCGCTCGAGCAGATTGCCGCAAACTGCGGGCTCGACGGCGCCGTGATTGCCTCCGAGGTCCTGGAAAAACCGACCAATACCGGCTACGACGCCGTCGCCGGCGAGTACTGCGACATGTTCAAGGCGGGGATCATCGACCCGCTCAAGGTCGTCAGGACCGCCCTGGAAAATGCCGCGAGCATTGCCGGATTGATGCTGACAACGGAGACGCTCGTCACCGACTTGGACAAGGACGACAAGAAGAAGCAGGCCGTCGAGGGCGCCGTTCGCTGATTGTTCATCGCTGCGGCACTGGCCGATCGAGGACCGGTGAGGAATCGATTGCCAAGCCCGGCAGGAGCGTCTCCCACCGGGCCGGCTCAGAACCGCCCGCCGGCGGCTGTTGATTCCCCGGTCCTTGGCCGACCTATGCCGGCGGCCGCTGCCGGCGGCCGCCGCCCGGAGCAAAACCCAACGGGCCATCTCGGCGGCGAGATGGCCCGTTTCTGGCATTGCTTTCACGAATATCGACACGATCCGCCGGTGGGCGATTGGACGCCGCGCGTGGAAAGCGCGCCGCCGATTGGCCGGCCAGACGTCAACCATGCCGCGGCACGACGCAAATCGTCCGATGAGGACAAACCGCCCGCGGCGATCCCGACCGCCGAGAGGCGACTGCAGTTCGAAACATGGCGCAAAAACGCGATTATTACGATGTGCTCGGCATCGAAAGGTCAGCTACCGAACGAGAGATCGCGGGCGCCTATCGCAAGCTGGCCATGAAATACCACCCCGACCGCAACCCCGGCGACGAGGATGCGGTCGAGCGGTTCAAGGAGGCCGCCGAGGCCTTCGAGGTTCTCGGCGACGCGGAGAAGCGGGCCCGCTACGACCGCTACGGCCATGCCGGGATCGACGGGATGGGCGGCGGGGATCCCCACTTCCGCGACGTCGGCGACATCTTCGAAGCCTTCGGCGATATCTTCGGCGACAGCTTATTCGGCGGAATGTTCGGCGGCCGCTCGCGCGGCCGCCGCGCGAGCCGGGGTGCCGACGTCAAGTGCCACGTGACGCTCGACCTGCACGAGGCCGCCAGGGGCGTCAACAAAACGATCCAGTTCCGGCGCCGCGAGACCTGCCAGTCCTGCAATGGGTCCGGCGCGGCGCCGGGCAGCAACCCGGAAAAATGCAGCTATTGCGGTGGACGCGGGCAGGTCATCCAGTCAACCGGCATCTTCTCCCTGCAAACCCCCTGCCCCTCCTGCCGCGGGCGCGGGAGCATCATCCGCCAGCCTTGCGCTGAGTGCCGCGGCTCCGGACTGACCGCGAAGACGGTCGAACGGGACGTCAAAATACCCGCCGGCGTCGACACGAACACCCGCCTGCGACTCCACAACGAAGGCGAGGCAAGCCCCAACGGCGGCCCGCGCGGCGACTGCTACTGCTTCATCCAAGTCGCGGAGCATCCCCTGTTCCACCGCGACGGAGCGAACCTCGTCTGCCAGGTCCCGATCAGCTACGCCCAGGCCGTCCTCGGCGCAACGATCGACGTGCCGACCCTCGAAGGGCGGCACGAGCTGGCAATCCCCGCCGGCACGCCCAGCGGCGAGGTCTTCCGGATTCGCGGCCAGGGCATGCCGCACCCGCAATACCGCGGCAAGGGCGATCTGCTCGTGCAGGTCTATATTGAAGTGCCCAAGCAACTCAGCCCCGAACACGAGAACCTGCTGCGGGAGCTCGCCGAATTGGAAAACAACAACGTCAGCCCCGAACGCAAGTCGTTCTTCACAAAACTCAAAGAGTATTTCCAGTCTGGTTTGGGCGATTACCTTCGCTGAAGCCTGTGGAAGCCTGACCCCCGAATTCGCCTGGAGGTACAGCCGTGTCGAAAAATCATCCCCAGCCCCCCAACCACCAACCCGGCAACAAGGCCGGCGCGGAACCGTCCCCAGCCGGCGCTTCGGCGGGCGAAGCGATCCGGACGGAGAAAGAGACCACCGACATGGATTCCGCGGCCAGCGCCCTGGCGGCCGACCTCGATCAACTCCGCTCCGAACTCGACGACGCCAAGGACCGCGCCTTGAGGAGCGCGGCCGAATTGGAGAATTATCGCAAGCGGGCAAACCGGCAGATTGAAGAGGAACGCCGCTACGCCAACGTCGAATTGATCCGCGAGCTCCTGCCCGTCTGGGACAACATGGGCCGCGTCGTCGAAGCCGCCGAACGATCGGACAAGACCGACGCCCTGCTCGAAGGGTTCCAGATGATCCGCCAGCAGCTCGAATCCGTGCTCGAGCGATACAACTGTGTCCAGATCGACGCCCTCCACCAGTCTTTCGATCCCAATCTGCATGAGGCGATCTCGCAGATGCCGTCCGCCGACCATCCGGTCGGCACCGTCCTCCACGTGACCCAGATCGGGTTCCTCCTGGAAGACCGGGTGGTAAGGCCCAGCCAGGTCGTCGTATCCGCGGGGCCGGAAGAGAGGAGCCCGACCGCCGAGGGCGGCGGCGAGGCGAAGCCCGACCGCCAGGAGTGAAGGCGGATGCCCCCTCGTCGCGATTCCCGCAACGGGACGGTTCCCGTCTTCGCAACAGACTCAAGGAGAAGACAACCGGGCGCAAGCCAACTTGCCCCGACACAGTGCGCCGACACGCGCCCCCGCCGGCGCAGCGCGTCGGACATGACACCTGATTGGACCATTCCCTTTCATTCACGACGAGGATTCCCGAAATGCCTACCTACGATTACGTCTGCGACGCGTGCGGGCACCAGTTTGAAGCGTTCCAGACGATCACCGAGGCCGCCATGCAGAAATGCCCCGAGTGCGGAAAGCTGAAACTCCGCCGCCTGTTTGGGCCGGGCGCGGCCATCGTCTTCAAAGGCTCCGGATTTTACCAGACGGACTATCGCAGCGAGTCCTATCGAAAGGGCGCCGAGGCTGAAAGAAAAAACGGCAGCGACAGCAAGCCGAAATCCACCGAAAAGAAGACTGCCAAGAGCGAGTCCTGACCGCCCGTCAGGTGCCCTGATGGCCCCCATGCGTTGCTCCATCTGCGGCCGGCAGTTCGATCCGGAAAACAGCACGGCCATGCCGTTCTGTAGCGAGCGCTGCCGCTCCATCGATCGCCTCCGCTGGCTCAACGAACAATATGGCCTGCCCTACGAGTCGGAGCCGCGCCTCGGCGGCGACGGCGGCGGCGACGCGGACCGCGACGACTGAAGCCCGCGCGGTGCGTCCCAGCTCTGCCGATTCGCTCCTGATTGCAGGGCCGCACTGACTCCGTATAATGCCGGAATCCGTCCTGAGTGCGGGTTCCAGTCGCCGGGTGGCCGGTTCAGGTGGACGGACCCCCGGACCTCGGGGCGAACAAGCGCTTCTCCCGTGCACCACAAGCCTGGGCACCGCCAGAATGGGACGGTTTCTCGCGCGCCCCGCCGTGTGAATCCGCCCTGACAATCCCAGAGGAGACGAGCCATGATCGAGGATGATCGCCAAACGCTGCGCAGTATCGCCTGGTCCGAACTGCTGCCCTGGTTGCTCCTGTTCCGCTGTTTTCGAATTTCCGTTCGCTTGCGGCCGCTGGTGGTGTGCGCGGCGGCCGCCGTCTTGACCGTGGTCGGCTGGTCGCTGATCGCCACGATCTTCTCCGCCAACGCCAAGGTCGCCGCGCAGATCGCCGATTACAACGGGTGCTGCTGGAACAGCCTCGCGTCCGTCGCCGAACCCGCCGCCGAGTCTGCGCCCTTCCGGGGCCACCTTCGCTCGGGACGAGCTTTGTTGCCGCGATCCGAAACGTCCCTTGCCGCGCGGGACCCCAATCCCGTGCTCGGCTCTTGGGAACACCTCAGCCGCCCGTTCCGGCAAATCTACACGATGAACGCCGACGATCCGCGGGCGAGCACGCTGGCCTATTCCCTGCTCTGCGGGCTCTGGGGGCTGTTTGTCTGGGCGTTTGCGGGCGCGGCCGTGACGCGCGACGCCGCCCTGCAACTGGCCGCCGGCCAGCGCTCCGACTGGGCGGCGATCCTGGCCCACGCCCGGCGCCGCTGGAGGGCCTATTTCTGGGCGCCCCTGATGCCGCTCATCGGACTCCTCATGGCGGTCGTCGGCATGGCCCTGCTGGGCCTGATCATGCGGCTGAATTTCGGCGTCCTCGCGGCCGGCGTGCTCTGGCCGATGCTTTTGCTGGCGGGACTCCTCGCGGCGCTGCTGCTGGTCGGCCTGCTCTTCGGCTGGCCATTGATGTTTGCCACCATCGGCACCGAAGACACGGACAGCTTCGACGCGCTCAGCCGGGCCTACGCCTATGTCTTCCAGCGCCCCCTGCACTACCTGTTCTACATCGCCGTGGCCGCGGCCGTGGGCGGGCTCGGCTGGCTCTTCGTCTCCGGCGTCGCCCAGGCGGTGGTGGCGATTACCCTCTGGGCGACGTGCCTGGGGTCGGGCGGCGAGTTCCGCCTTGTCGGCGAGCCGATCCCACACCTCGTCTACCACTTTTCCAGCGGCGACCCGGTGGCCCACCTCGGCTGGCTCGGCGACCTGTTGATCCGCTTCTGGTGCGACGCGGCGCGGCTCGTGGCCGTCGGCTACCTCTACAGTTACTTCTGGGTTTCGGCCGCCGCAATCTATCTCCTTCTCCGACGCAACGTCGACGACACCGAGCTGGACGAAGTCCGCCTCGACGAGGAGGGGAACGAGACCTTTGGCCTGCCCGAAATCTCGACCGACGAGGCCGGCGCGCCGGTCGTCGGCGATCAGCCGCCGGAGAACGGCGATTAGCCGCTTTCGGCTTGCCTCGCATTTGGCCCCGCGACCGGGGAGAGTGCGGCAGATCGCCCAATCCGGGCCGAAAGGACTTTAGAAGCCGTCCGGCATCTTGCCGAACGCCTGAACGTCGATGCGGGACTTGGTCACTCGGACGACGGCAAAAGCATTGTTCTCGATGCCGGGCCCTTCAACCATCGCGCGAAGCGTCCGATAGGCAACTCCGCGGATCCGGGCGCCGCCGCCGGTATGCATGTGGCCTTGGAAGACCGCAATCACACTGCCGGCTTCTTCGAGCACCTTGCGGACCTGCGGCGCGTTTTTGACGGCGTGGGGATTGCCGTCGTTGTGCAGGTTCTGATGGATGAAGACGACGGTCTGACGGTCCGCGGCCCCGGCCAGGTCGGCTTCGAGCCAGCGGAGCTCCTCCGCGGGAATCCAACTATCCGTCCACGAGAAGTTGCCCGCCCCGTACGGCGTGCCGTCTTCGAGGTAGTCGGCATCCAAGACGACGAAGTGGTGTGATCCGTGGTCGAAGGAGTAATAGGTCTTCCGCGGATCGCGGCCGCAGGCTGTGAGAAACTCGGTTTTCGTGAGCTTCTCGACACAGTGATTGCCGAGCACGAAGTGCGTCGGACCCGGATAACGGCCGAGGATCCCGCAAACCGTCTCCAGGTAGCCGAGTTCGTCGGTTTTTGACGGTCCGGCGTCGACCAGGTCGCCCAGCTCGACGACGAAGGCGACCTGCTCTCGCCGGAAGACGTCGACCGCTGCGGCAAGCTTGGCCGCCGAGTCGCGGTAGTAGCGGCTGCCCCTGGGCGCGGTGCCGGCATAGTGGACATCGGCCACCAGTCCGAAGGCAAAGGAATCGCCGGCCTTCCGCCGATCCTGGGCAGCGGCAAGTCGGAAAGGGGCGCCGATGGCGACAACGCCCATTGCGGCCCGCTTCAGGAATCGCCGCCGGCAGGTTGCCATTTGACCGCTCCTGTTCATTTCAGCCGATTACCTCGCGACGATGCTTAAGGTAGTCCCAGACCACGTAGCGGTCAAGATCCTTGCCGGCCGTGAAGAACACGCGGCCCGACGTCGACTCGGCCAGGCGGTAGGCGAACCGCACGTCGTCGCTCGACTGCGACCACGTGGGCAGCAGGAAGATGTTGATCGTGATCCCCTCGCGGCGGCAGTACTGGCCTTCGCGCATCGTGGCATCCTCGGTGCGGCGATGGGGCGGGTAGAGCAGGTAGAGGTTCTGCTCTTCGAAATGGGCCGTCGGCAGACCATCGGTGATCAGGATCACCTGCCGGTTGGGCGTGTCCTGGGCGGCGAGGAAGCGGCGGGCAAGTTGCAGGCCATGCTGGATGTTCGTGAAGTGGGGCGGGATGTCCAGCTCCGTGATCTTCTCGTTGCTCATGTCGGCTCGAAGCTGAACCACCGGGTCGTGGATCGTCACCGGCCTGGGCATCAGCGCGGCAATCTCGCTGGCGTAGCGCGGTTTGGCGAACGAAGCCATCTCGACGAATTGCAGGTAATCGCCCGGATACTCGCGGCGAATCAACCCCTCCAGCGCCAGGCCCATCCGCTTGACGTCGACATACAGGCCGTCGTAGCGCATCGAGCCGCTCATGTCCAAGAGCACGACCGTGGCGCATTTGGGCGTGTTTCGCGTGCGGTGGATGAGGATGTCGCCGGGGTGCAGCCGGACCGGCAGCGCGGGGCCGTGGCGGATCATCGCGTTCTGGAGCGAACCGACGACATCCATATTGGCGACCGAATCCCCGAACTCGTATGGCTTGGTTTGCTGCATCTCGACGGCCCCCTCGCCGACAACGGGGCCCTGGTGCCGGCCGGTCCGCGAAACCTGCAACTGGCTGAAGATGCGTTCCAGCAACCGGCTCTGAAACAACCGGTAGGCCTTGGGGGTCAGGCGGTAGCCGGCAGCCGCCTTCTCCAAGCCCTGCCGGTCGGCCAACTCGCGGATATAGTCTTCGATCCACCTGGCCATTTCGCGCAGGCCTTGAACGTCCTCCGGCTCGGCGAATTCGGCCAGCTCCTCCAGATCGATCAGGCCGATCCGCGCGTTGCGCTGCGCTTCCTCGAGTTGTTTGAGCAGGCGGTCGATCGTTTCCAGTTCTTCCTTGATGTTCATCGCCTGGGGAATCGTCAAACTCGTCCTGCCCGTGAACGGAAACCGGGCCGCAAGCTCGTCGATCTGATACTTCTCACCCAGACGCTGGATCAGCTGGAGGAGCCGCCGTGCGAACCGGCTCCGCTCGTCGCCGGTTCGATACCAGAGGCGTTCCAGTTCGTAGAGCTGCTCGGACTGGAACGCCTGTTCGAACCGGGTCTTGAGCGGCTCGGGGGGATGGGAATGCTCGCCAAACTGGTGATATGCCCGCGCGGCTTCTTCCTGGACGGTGTCCGTCTCGTACTTCCCGAGAATGCGGCGGCGGCGTTCGCGGAGCATCGCGATCAGCGAGTCGAGACTCGGGCCGAGGCCCGCAATCTGGCTCGGGTCGATCTTCACCGCCCGGGCGAGTTCTTCCTCGGTCAGTTGACGCGTGCTTCCGTAGGCCAGCATGTGTTCGAGGGCCCCGGAGACCACGTCGGGCGGCTCGGCGAGCGGCGACGGGATCGTTTTCGGGTCGTATTTCTGGTAGGTGTGGATCACGCCGCCGATCGTCTGCCGCCTGTTTGCCACGCCAAGAACCCGCCTGTCTGAGGGACATGTCGCGCTAAGCCGCCTTTCAACTGGAATTCTATGCCCCCGTCATAGCGGAGGCCAGCGCGGCGGTCGGCAGGCCGGTTCAGAGCGGGCGATTGTCATCCGGTTGACACATCCGCAACAGCTTTCCTCGCTCCCAAGCTCCGGCGTCGCGCCTTCGCCCCTCGTTCCCAAGCTCCGGCTTGGGAACGCTCTGCGGATTCCTGCACGCCGCCAGACAGGGCCTGGAATGGACGGCGACGGCGGTTTTCGGACCGGTGGGGTCTCCAAGCGGGAGTTGGGGGGCCGGGGAAGGAATGGAGGCGGGGCGCCGGGAAAAGGTTGCAGGTGGGGGGTAGGGTCTGGTACAACGGGCGATGAGCGGCCCGGGGGAGAGGCACGGACTGGCGCCGCATGCGCAAACCTTTTATCCACTGAACGAGGGAAGCCACCATGAGTCGATCAATCGACAAGCCGACCACCACTCGCCGACAGTTCCTGAAAACAAGCGGCGCACTGGCCGCGGGCACGGCCGCGCTGGGCGGAATCGCCCGCACCGTCCATGCCGCCGAAGACAACACAATCCGCTTGGCGCTGATCGGGTGCGGCGGGCGAGGGTCCGGCGCGGTCGGCGACGCACTCTCGGTCCGCGACGCGGGGCCGGTCAAGCTCTACGCGATGGCCGACCTGGAAGAGGGTCGGATGAACGCCTCGCAGAAGGCACTCAAGGAGCGGTTCGGCGACAAGATCGACGTTACCGACGACCGCAAGTTTCTTGGATTCGACGCGTATCGCAAGGCGATCGACCTCTTGCGGCCCGGCGACGTGGCGATGTGCACCACGCGGGCGTACATCCGCCCCGTCCACGTCGAATACGCCGTGCAAAAAGGCATCAACGTCTTCATGGAGAAGCCGTTCGCTCCCGATCCGGGCGGATTGAAGCGGCTGCTCCGCGCCGGCGAGGAGGCGGAAAAGAAGAACGTCAAGATCCTCGCCGGCGTCCAGTGCCGCCACTCGCCGGCGCGCCAGGCCTTGATCGATAAAATCCGCGACGGCGAGATGGGCGACATCCCCCTGATCCGTGCAAACCGCCTCGGCGGCGGCGGCTGGCTCGGCCCCCAGGGCGACAAGTCGAACAACCTCATGAGGCAACTCCAGTTCGGCCGAATCCACCTCTTCTGGGTCGGTTCGGGCCACTATGTCGATTACCTGATCCACCAGATCGACGAATGCTGCTGGATTAAGGACGCCTGGCCCGTCTCGGCCCTCGGGATGGGCGGCCGGGTGCCCAACAGCACGGACTGCGGGCAGAACCTCGACGTCTACTCGATCGAATACACGTTCGCCGACGGGACGAAAGCCTTCTGCGGCTTCCGCCGGATGAACAACGCCCGCAGCGACTTCGCCACGTATATCCACGGCACCAAGTGCGCGGCCCAATTCTCGGGCAACATCCACGCGGCGACCGTCCGGATGTACAAGGACCAGCGGATCGAGGATGGCAACATCGCCTGGAAACCGGTTGACGACGCCTTCAGCCCCTGGCAATACGAGTGGAACCACTTCATCGCCAACATCCGCGAGGACCGTCCCCACAATGAAGCCAAGCGGGCCGTCTACTCCGACCTGACCACGCTCATGGGCCGGGCCGCCTGCCACACCAACCAGGAGGTCACCTGGGAGCAGATGATGAAGTCGGACTTCCAGTATTGCGACTACCTGGACAAGCTCACGCCCGAGAGCCCCGCGCCGGTCAAAGCCGACGAGAAGGGCCAGTTTCCCGTGCCGATTGCCGGGCAGTGGACGGAAGTCTAACCGGTCAACGGTCAGCCGTCGGCCGTCAGCGACATTTTGCGGGGGCAACACTCCTGTGCGGATGGCTGACGGCTGATCGCTTTTTTGCCGGGAGACTCCCGGGCGCACGCTCACCCTCCGTTGGCGTTGTGTGTCTGCTGGCGTGCGGCGCGTCGATCGAATTCCGCTGACGCGCGGGCGGGGGGAGAGTATTCAGGCGGAACAGTTGAGAGGCCGGCCGCACCGCGACGGCGGGCAAGCCTCAACCAGCGGTGCGCCGCCTGCGACAACCTCCCCATCGTGCAACTCAGCGGCGTTCCTCCCGTTTGCCTCACCGGTATCCCGCAACCATCTTGCCGTTCCTCGGTCCATGCTGGTTCGGATTTGATCCAGGGATCGCCCGGCGTTTTCCGATGTGTTTGGCAGTGCGTTCGCAACGCGCCAGACGTTGGGAATAATTGCCGTTGTGCCGGATGCTTCTTTTCGTTGGAGGGCCTTCGGCCGCCGCATTGGGAACCACCGACCAAGGGGGGATTGTGATGGCTGCGAGGAGTCTGTTGTCAGCGCTGGCGATGATCGGCATTGCGGGTGTCTCCGCGGCCCAGGAGGGCGTGTATTTCGCCTCCGACCAGGGTTCGAGGGGCGAACCGGTGCGATTGGCTTGCGCCGTCGACACTGGGTGTTTTGAGAATTCCGGGATCTGCACGCACCGCCGGGATTGCGGCTGCGGCAACTGCGGTTTCCGCATCGATGGCTGGCTCGAGGGCGGTTTCTTGCTCAATGCGGACAAATCGCCGAGCGGTTACCACGGCCCCTACAACCAATCGGACCGCCACGAAGGAGAACTCGGCCAGGCCTATCTGATCCTGGAACGGCCGCTGGAAGACAGTCCCTTCATGAGCGTCGGGGGCAGGGTGGACCTGCTCTACGGAACCCATTTCTTCCTTGCCCAATCCAAGGGATTGGAGCAGTATGCGGACGGCGGCTCGAGGTGGAACGACGACCATTACGGCCTGGCCGTCCCCCAGGCCTACGGAGAAATCGGCAATGACCGGCTCTCCGTCAAGGTGGGACATTTCTACACGATCATCGGTTACGAGGGCGTGCCGGCCGTCAACGACTTCTTCTACTCGAAGAGCTTGTCCTACATGCTCGGCGGCCCGTTCGTGCACTGGGGCGGCCTGGCGACCTGGAAGGCCAACGACCGACTCTCGTTCGATGTGGGGCTGGTCAACGGTTGGGATGCGTTCGATCGCGTTTCGGACCAGGCCTCGTTCCTGGGCCGCGTGTCCCTGGGCAACGATCTCGATCCGATCTGGACCTCGTTTGCCATCATCACCGGCGACGAACTCAACGACACGGCAGCCGATTCGACGAACCGCACCCGCTACAGCTTCATCGTCGGCGCGAATCTGACGACCCGGGTGCAATACGTCTTCCATCACTGGTACGGAATCCAGGACGGTTTCTTCGCCGCAACAGGCCAGTCGGCTAAGTGGTACGGCATCGACCAGTATCTGTACTACGAAGTCTCGCCATCCGTGCGTCTCGGCGGCCGCTTCGAGTGGTTCCGCGACGACGACGGCGCGCGGCTCGGACTCAGCCGGCCCAGCAACCCCAACAAGGGTCCCTATATTGGCGACATGTACTCCCTGAGCCTGGGTGTGAACTGGTCGCCCTGCCGGAACCTGATGTTCCGTCCCGAGGTCCGCTGGGATTGGTTCGACGGCATCGGCCTGCCGTTTGACGACGGGGCCGATGACAGCCAGTTCCTCGTGGGCATGGACGCAATTTGGCGGTTCTGACCAGCATCTGAGACCGTCAGCGATCAGCAGTCAAGCCTCAGCCGCCAGCAGCGCCTGTCCCCAAGGATCGGCGCGCGACGGCTGATCGCTGTCTGCTGATCGCACCCGAATTCGTTCACGGCCGGGATCGAACACGGATTCTCGCTCAGTAGGAGACCAGGTAGTAACACGTCTTGTCGCGGACGCCATCGACCCGGATCACTCCGCCGGCCGCCGCAAGCGTCTTGCCGGTCTTCCGACCGCTGTGGTCGAGAACGTGCACCTGCGGATCGCCCGGCCTGCGAATCTCGATTGTGGCCCGCACCGGTTCCATCACGATCGGGGGCTCGCCCTTGGCGACGATCCGGTTCTCGGCGAAGACCTTCATGCCGGAGTTCCGCGCCCGGGCAAGTGCCACGATCAGGATCCGACCGGAATCGGACAGGTCGCGATCGGGCTCGGCGGCCGTGACGTAGATCGCCGCGTATCGGCACTCCGGGGCGATGCTTACATTGCCCAGCCGGCAGGTCTGCCCGCGGGCAAAACCGACAACCGCCTTGGTGGCCGCGGTATCCATGGTGAAACAGCCGTCGAGCTTCGACCCGCCCGGCTTCCAGCGGAGCTGGCCGGTGGTCGACGTGTAATCGCCCTGCTCGAGGAAACGCTGCGGATCGAATCGGGGTGTGTCGCGGTACCGGTCGGTGAACTCGACGGCACAGCGGGCGACGGCCAGCGAGGCGGCCGGTACCTTGTCGCTCTCGAACGTCTTCGTGTCGTATTGCTGGGTCACCTTGTCCTCCAGCCCGAGTCGCCCCTCGGCCAACGAAGGGACGTGGACGAAGCTCGGGGCGAGCAGCTCCGCCTCGCTGACGTCGCCCCGCAAGACCTGCCGGGCGACGGCGGGGAAGACACCGAGCACGTTCGGCGCCGTCACGTCCCAGCGGTCGCGGCCGATCCGGTCGCTGAACCGGCCGGCGTCGCGGTTCTGGAACATGAACGACACGTCCCAGCCTTGCAGGCCCATCCCGTAGGCGGCGACGATCGCCGGCCCTTCCACGCCCCATTCATTGGGGGCAACGTGAATCCACTCGGAGAGCATGAACGGCCGGTCGGCCACCTGCTGCATCCCGGCGCTGAGCATTCCCGATCCCGGCGCCGCGAGCATCGTGGCGTTGTCGATCCGGCTGCCGCTGCCGCCGCCAAAATAGTTGTGCCGGTCGACCGTGCCCACCAGGGCGTCGGAGTGGAGATTGCAGAAATGGCTGAAGGCCCGGCCCGCCTGCCAGTTGGACGAGACGATCTCGCCCTGGTAGCCGGCCTCGCGGACCGCCGCCACGTAACGGCCATAGAACTCGTTTTGCAGACCGTAGAGGAACCACATCGTGTCCAGCAGGCGCTGCTTCCGGTACGCCTGCGATCCGGAAAGCTGGACCGGGTCCCAGAACCAGGGATTGCCGATCGGCAGGATGTTGTCCTCGTCGAGCCGCTCGCCCACGGCGGGAAATCCCTCGTTGGTGAATCCATCGAACGCCTGTTTTCCGCCCCAGGCCTCGGAGAGCCTCTCCTGGGTTCCGTACTTCTCGCGGAGCCACTGGCAGAATCGCCGGGCCACATGCCGCCTGAGCGTCGGGCTCGCCCTCAAGGGAACCGGCGCGCTGTAGAACAGAATGCTCTGCTCGTTGATGATCTCGACGAAGGCGATCGCCGGATCCTCGGCGTAAGTCAGCCCGGTATATGGATTCCTGTGCTGGAGCAGGTTGACCATTTGCAGGATCTGCACGTGCTGCAACTCGGGCGCGTAGTGGACCGCGCTGTGGGGCGTGGTGATCCGGCTCTCGTTGCCGTCAAACTCGCCGAACTCCTCCAGGTAGGGCACATGTCTCTTGTCCGCGGGGCCGAGCTTCTGGGCTCCGAAATGGGCCGATAGCTTGACGTAAATTCCCCGCTTCTTCAGCGCGGCGACCAGGTAGTCCATGCGGTCGAGCGCGTCCGGATCGAACTTGACGAAACTGTCGCGGGATTGAATGCCGGCCCAGCCGGTTCCGTCGGCATACTTGTGAAGCCGCACGGCGTTGATTCCATACTTGGCGTAGAATGCGGCCCGCCGCTCGGCCAGTTCTTTTTCCGGAGCGCACGCCGCAAAACACAGGTTGAGCCCCCAGAGCTTGATCGGCCGGCCGTTATAGACAAGCCGCTTGCCGTCGCGCTGGATGCGGCCGTGCTGGCCGGCCGGCGCTGCCAGCCAGCCCTGCATGCCGATCTCGGAGGACCGGTCGTGGTCCGCGTCGGGCGCGAACACGTACCAATCCTCGAACCCGGGTTCGAACGGTATCTGGCTGGGCCCGGCCAGAAATTCCACCTCCTCGGCCAGATCGATCACGATCGACGTCTTCGCCGGCTGGCCGGCGGCAAGCCGGCCCTCGGCCAGCACCACCCGTGCCGCTCCGTCGCTGGGAATGTCTCTGGGCGGCGTCAAGGCCAGCCGCGCGACACGGCCCGCCGCGTCAAGAACGCGGACCTGGCGGACCCCACTGCCCAGTCCCTTCCGATCGAGCGGAAATTCGACCTGCCGGATCTCTCCCCCAGCGAGATCGGCGAGGGCCTTGCCGCCCTGGAATGCCCCTTCGGCCACGGTCACCGCGGCGACGACGTAGAGCAGCTGCGCGTCTTTCGACGCGCTGACCTCGACGCCGAGGGTCAATTGCCGCGGACCGGTCTGCCTTGCCCGCAGGTCGAGAGAGACCTCCGCGCCGCTGGCGGTCTTGGCCGAATTGGCCAGAAGCGCCGAGGATTCTTCTTCCACGACCTTGCCGCGGAGTCCCAGGTACTTCCAATTCGGCTCCCAGCCCATCAGGGCGATTTCCAGGTACGGCTCGCCGTCCCGGATGATCGCCAGGGTCGAACCGTTCTCGGGAAAAGCGACCAGGCGGGACTCCGCCGCGGGCGCAGGGGCCGGGGCAAGCCACCCGGCGAGACTCGCCAGTGCCGCGCAGATCAGTCGAGGTTTCACGCTGGCTGCTCCTGTTCCTGTCAACATGGTGAGAAGGGTACGATCGGGCTGGCGTCCCGCAGCACGTCGCCCAGCGTCCGTTGCCGCAACGCATCCTCCAGGGCGGCGTACGCCGCGTCGAGCTGCCGATGCAGCGGGCAAAGACTGGTATGGGACTCCAGGCCCAGGGGACACGCGCAAATCCGCTCCACCGAAGCGGTGGCCGCCACGATATCCCAGAGGGTCAGTCCGTCCGGCTCCCTCGCCAGAGAGTATCCGCCCCCCCGGCCGACTTCGGAACGAACCAGCCCCGCACGTACGAGCGACTGGAGGACCTTGTACACATAACGCGAGGGAATATGCGTTGCCTTGGCGATCTCCCGGCGGGTTGGCGACCGGCCGAAATGGCCGGCCAGGTAGAGTCCCGCCCGCAGAGCGTATTCGGTCGTTTTGTGAAGCATCGTCGGCCTCCCGGAGATTCTACAACTTGACATCCAGGTCGTCTGCGCTACGATTATTGTACACCTGTAGGTACATGTTTGTCGAGCGGGCGGACGCCGCGCGGCCCGGGAGGCCGCGGCGGATGCATCCGCGGCACGCAGCCGCTCCATCTTTCCTTGAAGAACGGGGTCCCGGAAATGCTGCATCAACAGATTGAGCTGGAACTGGCCGAACGCGAGGCTTGGGCGCTGCGCCGCCAACGAGGCATCCCCAACAATCGCCGCCTCTTCGTGCTGGCCTGTATGGACGAACGGATCCCGGTCAACCAGGCGCTGGGCATCCGGGATGGCGACGCCCACGTGTTTCGCAATGCGGGCGGCCTGGTGACCGACGACGCCATCCGGTCGGCGATGCTCACGACGCAGTTTTTCGGCACCAAGGAGATCATCGTGATCAACCACACCGAGTGCGGCATGATGACCGCGAGCGGGGAATTCCTCACCGCCGCGCTGCGCGAGAAGGGGATCGATCCGGAGCAGGTTGCCCTCGACCCGGCGGTGCGCGAATTGACGCTTCCGCCGGATGCGTTCTCCAAGTGGATCCGCATGTTCGACGATGTGGATGAAACGTGCGCCAGGCAGGTGCAGCTGTTGCGGGAGTGCCCCCTGATTCCGGACGATGTCTCGATCCACGGCTATGTCTGGGAAGTCGAGCGGATGGCGCTCCGTCGCCCGCACTTTCGCCTCAGCGAACGGGTCAACAGCGCAAAAGCCATGGGCGTCAAGGGATAGATGGAAGAAAGCATGCGTCCGCAGCAGGCGGCGGCGGGCACGTGGCAAGGCGCGAATTGCCCTTCGTCGCGCCGGCGGCGCGCGGGCGGAGACCGCGCCAGAGGAGTCAGTCGCCATGACCAGAAAAGCCGCGGCAAGAATCCTCGTCGCTCGCGTGTATGATCCGGAGAGAGGCCGCGGCGGCTGCCGCATTCTTGTTGACCGGATGTGGCCGCGGGGTCTGAAGAAAGAGGACCTCAAGATCGACCGGTGGCTGAAGCGCCTCGCGCCGAGCACGGATTTGCGCCGCTGGTTCCAGCACGACCCCAACCGTTGGGAGGAATTCCGCAGGCGCTATTTCGCCGAACTCGATGCGCAGCCCGATGCCTGGCGGGAGTTGGCCGAGTTGTGCGGCAGCCGCACGGTGACGCTGCTGTTCGCGGCCAACGACCGCGAACACAACAACGCCACCGCGTTGCGAGAATACCTCCAGCGCCAGGGGCGGCGGAAGCCCGCCGTCGGCCGGAGAAACACAGGCACGGCCGCATCGCGCTGACTCTCCAGGGAGCGGGCGGCGAAACACCCCGGCAGAAAGTCTGGTTGCCGCGAACAACGCCGCCCGAGCCGTGGGCCTGTGCGCTCAAATCACATTTCCCTGGTCGTCGCAATAGCACGCGTCGGATTGAAACTTATCCCATTCCGCCTTGAATTCGCCGAGCTCGTCCAGACGCCGGCGTATCGCCCGGCCGCCCGCGAACCATTCGCCGCCGTCCGCCAGGACGGGTGGCGACAGCCCTTCGGGAAGGCCTTCATACGGCTGATCGCCGGCAAACCGAACGACCCTGTGAGCCAGCACCAACTCTACAAGAGCCTCCTCGATCGCGTCGCATTCTCGGCAGTCGTCGGCACGGAAAAAGACGATCATTGCGGCTGGGCCTCGTGAAAATATCGGGCAGGCCTCGCGTGGAAGTGTTGCAGCCCGCGCGGCAGGGTCAACCGCTCTTGGAGACGGGCACCCAGGCAGCCGTTGGACAGGCCGTCCCGTCTTGGTAAGATGGCGGGTGGTTTGAATCACGGGTTCCGATCAGTTGTCGGGTGCATGAGGTGTCGACTTGCCTCTACCAAGCCAGACGGAGAAGAGAACGATTGTCGTGTTCAGCGGCGCGGGGCTGTCCGCCGAGAGCGGCATCCCCACGTTCCGCGACTCCGACGGCCTCTGGGAAAACCACAGGATCGAGGACGTCGCCAGTCCCTACGGCTGGGAGCGGGACCCGGCTCTTGTCTTGGATTTTTACGCTTCGCGGTTCCACGCGGTCGGCGCGGCACAGCCCAACGAGGCCCATCGAAGCATCGCCCGCCTCCAGGCGAAGTTCAACGTCCTGAACATCACGCAGAACATCGACGACCTGTTGGAGCGCAGCGGATGCAGGAGTGTTGTGCACCTGCACGGGCTGCTGACAAGGCGGAAGTGCGAGTTTCACAGGGAGATCTTTGCGGATGGCAGGTTTTCGTGCGACTTCAAGACCGATCAGGACGCGCCGGCCAAGCTCGGCGAACTGTGCCCGAAATGCGGCGGACAGTTGCGGCCCGACGTAGTCTGGTTTGGGGAAGCGGTGAGTTTCGACTTCGACGGGCTGTCGGCGCTGGTTGAAGAATTGTGCCAGAACGACGGTGTGTTCATCTGCGTCGGCACATCGGCCCAGGTCACCCCCGCCTCGCACCTGATCCCAATTTTCGCTCCGGTCAGGAACAAATACATCATCGACCTGAGGACGCAGCCGACCGGCGACTACACGCTGCTGGAAGGCCCCGCGACGGCGATGATGAAGAAGCTTGCGGACGAGCTGCTGGGCGAGTGACTCCGGCGTCGCCGGCAACGCTTCGTGCGTTGCCGGCTTCCAGCCGGCTTCACCGCGAGTCTGCACCAGGCGTTCCGTTGAGCGGAATCTCCAGGACCTTGACCAGAAACGCCCATTGGTCGGCGATTTCCTCGATGGCCATCGCGGTCGGCTTGCCCGAACCGTGGCCGGCGCGGGTCTCGATCCGCACGAGCAGCGGCGCCTCGCCCGACTGGGCGGCTTGGAGCCGGGCGGCGAACTTGAAGCTGTGTCCCGGCACGACGCGGTCGTCCGTGTCGGCCGTCGTCACCAGCGTCGCCGGATACGCCACGCCATCCTTGATGTTGTGGTACGGCGAATAAGCGTAGAGGGCCTTGAACTCCTCGGGATCGTCCGCCGAGCCATAGTCGTCGACCCAGAACCTGCCTGCGGTGAACTTGTGGAACCGCAGCATGTCCATCACGCCGACGGCGGGCAGGCAGGCGGCGAACTGGTCGGGCCGCTGGGTCATCGAGGCGCCGACCAGCAGCCCGCCGTTGCTCCCGCCCAGGATCGCCAGCTTCTCGCGCCTCGTGTAGCGCTGGTCGATCAGCCACTCGGCGGCGGCGATGAAGTCATCGAAGACGTTCTGCTTGTTCAGCCGGGTGCCCGCCTCGTGCCAGGCCTCGCCGTATTCGCCTCCGCCGCGGAGGCAGGCTTGCGCATAAGCGCCCCCCAGTTCCATCCAGGCCAGGCGGCTGATCGAGAACTGGGGCGTCATTGGAATGTTGAATCCGCCGTAGCCGTAGAGCAGCGTCGGGTTGTCCCCGTTCCGCGCGACGCCTTTCTTGTGCGTGATGAACATCGGCACCCGCGTGCCGTCCTTGCTCTCGTAAAAGACCTGCTCGGTTGCGTACTCGTCCGGATCGAAGTCGACCTGCGAGCGGCGGATGAGCGTGTTCTTGCGAGCGATCAAGTCGTAGCGGTAGATGCTCGGCGGAACCGCAAAGCTGGAAAACGAATAGAAGGTCTCGGTGTCCGTCCGCTTCCCGCCAAAGCCGCTCGCCGTGCCGATCCCGGGCAGTTCGATCTCGCCGACCAGTTGGCCGCCGGGCGAGAACAGCTTGACCTGGCTGCGGGCGTCCTTCAGATACTGCACGATGAACAGGTTGCCCACGAAGCTGGCCGAGGTGAGCACGTCGTCGGACTGCGGGACCAGCTCTCTCCAATGTTCCCGCTGCGGAGCGCGGGTGTCGATGGCGATCAGCCGCCGCTTGGGCGCGCTGAGATCGGTCTTGAAGAAGAAGACCGGCCCGTCGTTGCCCACCAGCGTGTACTCGTTGTCGAATGTTTCAATCAGGTCGACCGGCATCCCGTAAGGCTCGGCGAGGTCCCTGTAGACGATGCGGAACTTGTCGTCGGTTCCCTTCCAGATCGTGATCACCAGGTAACGCCCATCCTCGGTCACCTCGGCATCGAAGCCCCAGTCTGGGTTGTCCGGCCGGCGGTAGACGAGCACGTCGTCGGCCTGCGACGTGCCAAGGCGGTGATAATAGACTTTCTGGTTCAGGTTCAGGTTCTGGAACTCGCCGCCTTCGGCCGGCGCGTCGTAGCGGCTGTAGAAGAAGCCCTTCCCATCCTTCGTCCACGTGGTGCCGGAGAACTTGAGCCACTTCAGTTCTTCGTCGAGCACGCGGCCGGTCTCGATCTCCATCACCCGCCAGGTCCGCCAGTCGCTGCCGCCGTCCTGGATGCCGTAGGCGACGTATTTGCCGTCGTCGCTGAACGACGTGCCGTCGAGGGCCACCGTGCCGTCCTTCGACCAGGTGTTCGGGTCGATGAGGACTTGCGGCTCGGCGTCAAGCGAATTCATCGTGCAGAGCACGTATTGATTCTGCAACCCTGAATTGTGGTAGTAGTAATATCTCCCCCCCTCCTTGAAGGGCGAACTGAATTTCTCGAAGTCCCACAAGGTCGCCAGCCGTTTGCGGATGCGTTCGCGTTCGGGGATTCTTTCCAGGAAGGCGAACGTCACCTTGTTCTGCGCCGCCACCCAGGCGGCGACATCCTGCGACTCGCGAACGTCGTCCTCCAGCCAGCGGTATGGGTCGGCGACCGGCGTACCGTGGTAGTTGTCGCGCTGGTCCACTTTGCGAGTCTCCGGATAGGCCAGGGGAGTGCCGGCGCTGGCCGTGCCGCCCAGCATGGCCGCCACAAGTAAGATAACCGCGGATGGATAATTCATGAAACCCTCCCGCCACCTGGCAGCGTGGCATCGTCTTGACCATTTCCGGCGCCGCTTCGCGGCATGAACGTCTGGTTCCGCATGCTCTGCGGTTCGGTGATTCCGCAGTCTGGGGGCAATTGCCCGCGTTGGCCGGGCTCCGTTTCAGGCCGAGCGAAGCTCGAAATAGTTCAGCCGCGGGCGCTCCTTGAACTTCCGCACCAGGCAACTCTGCCATGCGAGCTTGCCGGCCGCCGATGAGTCCATCGGCAGGACCTGGATCAGCAGGGTCTCGGAAATGCGCGACCAGGCGGCCCGCTGCTTTCTGCCGAACTGGAGCGTGAGCCGGCGGCGCAGACTCATCGTCTCGCCGGCGTAGAGTTTCCGTGACCGGTTTTCGCTGAGCAGATACAGACCGGAACAGTCCGGCTGTGTCTTCGGCTGGAACTCTTCAAGCGGCATCATCCGCCCGAGTCTTGGGGGGATGAGCACGGCCGCCCGGCTCCGCGCTTGCTTGGCGACCTTCCTCAGCCGCAGCGCCGCCCAGCGATAGTCGAGCGGCGCGTATCCGGGGGCCAGGGCCGCCGCCGCGGCGTCGAACTTGCCCGCCAGCGCCGGATCGCAGAGGATTTCATCGAGGCTCCGGGCCAACTGTTCGTCGAGCATCTGCTGAAGCGCGATCTCGCTGGCGAACAGGTAGTCGTCGCAGTCTTCCCAGGCGACGGTCGTCCAGCGGGCGGTGTCGATATCGGCGAGCTTGCCCGCCTTTCTCAGCCGGAAGAGGAGTGTGTTCCACGTCCGCGGATCGCCCGCAAGCCCGAGCTGCTGGCAGGTCGACACGAACTGCTGATTCAGAACCGGATCGGCGACGACACGGTCGGCGGAAAACCCCTCGTGCGTCTTCTGGAAGGCTTCCACCACGCCGCGGAGCGTCAGTTCGAGTTGGATTTCGTCGTATCGCTGTTCCCTGGCCTGCTCGTTCTGGGCGAAGAGAGGGGGCGGAGAGTTCCGCCGACCGGCCCCGGCGGCGGTCTGTTTGCGGCCTTTGCTGCCGGTTGTTGGCGCGCTTTTGAGCGGCTCGGGGGAACCGTCGAGACGATCGCCAACGCGGATCGAAGCAAGCCGCGCCCGCCCGCACTTGACGTACTCCCGCGACAGTTCGAACCCGAGGTAGCGGCGGCCGAGCTTCTTGGCCACGGCCAAGGTCGTGGCGCTGCCCGAGAATGGATCGAGGACAAGGTCGCCCGGATGGGAGCACGTGCGGATGATCCGCCCGAGAAGCTGCTCGGGCATTTGGCAACCGTGGAATCCGGCCCGCTCCTTGAAGGTGCCGGCCACGCGGGGAAAATACCAGGTATTCTCCGACACGCTGAAGCAATCGGCCAGGTCCTGCGGCCGGAGCGTGTACGTCCGATCCTTGTCGCTCGGAGGGTCGAGGAGGGCCGGCGACCACGTCGCGTCGTCGCCGATGATTTCACCCACGGCATCGGCGGGGCGAATAATCCAGGTGTCGTCGGGCAGGCGGCCGCGGGGGTTCGCCCGCTTGTCATTGTAAACGAGTTCGCGGGCGGACGGCACGCGGTTGTCCAGGTCTTCGTCGCGGAAGGTGAAGTTGACCGGGTCTTTGACGAAATGAAACAGGTGGGCGTGGGAACGGGTGAACTTCCTGGCGCAGTTGACGCCGAATGTGTAGTACCAGACCACCCAGCTCCGGCAGTGAAAGCCGATCTTCTGGCTGGCCAGCTTCAACTCGGCGGCATATTCATCGCCGATCGCCAGCCAGAAAGCGCCCTGCGGCTTGAGAACGCGGTAAACGCAGCCGATCCACGCCGACGACCACTCGATGTATTCCCGGTGCTCGACACGGTCCTCGTAGACGTCGTAATCGTAACCGATGTTGAACGGAGGGTCGGCAAATGCCAGGTCGATCTTCCCTTCCCCAAGCTGCTCCATCCGCTGGACGCAGTCGCCCTGATAGATCCTGTTTGGATGTAGTTCCACAAATCCGTCTCCGGAACAGACGTCACCATCCGGCGTCAACACACTTCGCGGGCGCACAAGCGCGCTGGGCCACCTGTGTCTTCGCCGATTCTATCCGAGAGGATGCAGCTAGCGCAACCCCCCCTGGGTTGGAGTGCCGCGCAGCCCGTTTCAGAGTTGCTTCTCCGCCGCATCGAGCGGTTCGATCAGAGTGATCTTCTCCTCCGGCAGGGTTTTCACGAGGTCGGGCAGGTCGTATTTTCGCAACGCGCCGTGCACGAGGTTGACGTTCTGGTTCTTCGTCAGCGGCGTATGGACCACGTTCGACCAGGAAACCAGGCTGTTTCTCAGGGTGACCGTGGCGAACAGGTCCGCTTCGAGCGCGGCGGCGTGGAGCGTCGGAGGCCCGACGCGGCCAATGCTCGTCAACTGGATCGGCCGCGGCGCCGCCGGCTCTCCGTAGCCCGCCAAGAACCGGGCGCAGAGCAGAATCTCCTCGCAGCGGATCGCCAGCAGCGACTCTCCGAGGAGGTAGGCAATTGTCGCCTCGCGCCATTCGGGCGGGAGGAAGGAGGCGTAGGAATGCTTGCCGGCCGGGGCCGTTTCGCCGAGGCCGCAGAGGTCGGGGGCAAGAACGATCTGGCCCCCGCGGGCCAATTGCTCGAGCGCCCCGCCCGGAGCAGCCTCCTTCTGTTTGCCCGCGGCGTCGAGGTAGAGCGCGGCGCCGCTGGCCGGCCCGTCGGGAACCAGAAGCAACGCGGGGATTGGAATGGCCCGGTCGGGGTGCAAGACGATCTTTTCGATCCGGTAGCCAGCTCGCCGGACTTCGCCCCGCTTCTCCCACCTCGTCTCGGGCAAGTCGCTCAGACGGCGGATTCCGGTGATCCGCCGCACTTCGTCCAGCGCCTTGGCCTTTTCGGAGGTTTCCCAGAAGCTCTTTCGCTCGGCGGCCAGCTTCTCTTCGAGCTCGGCGTTCAGGTCGTAGACACTGCGGGCGCCGTCGAGCAGCATCACCTCGCCGCGCGGCGTGCACCAGAGCGCCTCGTCGGCGGCCACGGGGAATTCCGGCTCGGTGATCGCGTCGTCGATTCCCAGCAGCCAGCGCCGCATCCAGCGGGCGGCGGCCTCGCGCATCGGGGCGGGAAAACCGTGCCCGCCGTCGACCTCGACCAGGTCCATCCGCTCCGCGTGGCCGA